>JBCBXF010000151.1:0-8100 GCA_039816705.1 Pseudomonadota bacterium
CGCAAAGTGAAGTCATCTGCCTTTAAATCTATGCAGCGGTCTTCTTTTGGAGCCGATGCAGCATGTTCCTGACGATGAACTTGTGAGCGACACCGACGGGCAACATATAGGCGCGTCCAAAAAAGTTATGTACGGTCACCGACGACGTTATTGAAACGTCACTCCCAATCGCCGACAGACAAGTCATGACATCAAGATGACGATCGCGCTCGGTCAAAACCAGAGTGCTGTCATCGACATGCTCAACCAAGAAGAAGTCCAAATAATCTCCCACTCTGACATTGGAATGGTAGACTCCCGAGAAACCACCGATGGACTTAACACCGAAGCGTTTCGACACGATGTCGCGCATACTGAACGCCAATTTGAGTAATGGTTGCGGATCCTCCATCACGAGGTTCCAGGCTTCCAAGGGTGAGACGTGTCGCGACAGTTGAACGGTCTGAGTGTCAAAGTAGTCGAGTGTCTCCAACGGCGCCAAAATGCGGATGTTGCTGTCGGGCAAGCTGATCATGGCTGCAATATAGCTGCGCCGCAGCATCGCACAAGTTGGGCGCGGAGCGGACGTTTGCACACGTGTGACAGACCGCTCTTTCGGGTCATGAGTTCGCCTAAGCCCGATGCGCATCGCATGCTCGAATCGACCCTAATAGCTGACGCGCAATGATCAATCTGGCATAAGAATTCTGGGCTAACAGGAGACATTGAAGCCTTTGTAATCTATGATGCGCGCTTCGCATCGTGCCGCCAAAACATTTTGTTGAACCAGTATGCTTTACCATCACTCAATCGCATTTTTTCTCTTTGGCGTCGCGCTATTTGCGATCAGCGGGGCGTTTCACTTTCTTGCCGAAGGTTTTCATACTCAGCGGCTCTTCGCGACCATACACGCCAACACAAGCATTGACCCCAAAGCTCCACCACATGTGGTAAAGCAAGAACTTAGAGGAGGAGGAGTTGTTTACAATAATGTTGGTGGGTCTACCACGCATACCCCTGTCCAGGGTTTCGTCCGTTACGACGAGGCGGAGGCAAAAATTGTAACGGAGCTGCGTTGGTTGAGGCACGCCTCATGGGGGAGTCTTGCCCTAGCAGTGGCCTGTGTGTTGCTCAGCGTCGCTGGATTTGCTCGGTTCTTTTTTTTCTAAAACGAGTCAAACGCCGTTGTTTTCGACGCGAGCATTGCGCCGTCGCTATTTGCTCGTAACCGGAAACTGCATACGCCAGTCATCGTTTCCTGCACCTCGCCTCACGTCTCTCCGGTCGCGCCCTCTTCGTTCGCATTCCCCTCCACCGGCGCTTTCGGTGCGCCCTGTGAAACGACGACCATGGCGGGGCGCAGCGTGCGCTCGGCGATGGCGTAACCCGACTGAAACACTTCAGCGACGTGTTGCGCCGGGACGGTGGCGTGCTCGACCTGTGCGATTGCCTGATGCTTGTTGGGGTCAAACGGTGCGCCGAGGGGCTCGTCCTTCACCACTCCATGCTTTTCGAGCTTACGGTCGAGTTCCTGGCCGGTCATCGAAATGCCGTCGCGCAAGGTGCGGAGTGCGGCATCCTTGTCTTCCAGATCTTCCGGGACCGCGGAGAGTGCACGCTGGAGATTGTCGCCGACCGATAGCATGTCTTCAGCGAACCGGGAGATGGCGAATTTCGAGGTGTCGGCTTTTTCCCGCTCCGTGCGCTTGCGCAGGTTCTCCATTTCCGCGGCCATGCGGAGCATGCGGTCTTTCAGGTCGGCGTTTTCTTCAACAAGCTTGGTGATCTCGTCGGTGACCGCTTCGGCCGCCGTGTCGCCGCCAAGCTTTTTCTTCAAAGCGGCGAGCGTACTCTTGCCCCAGCCGTGAGGTTCACTGGCGGCTTCATCGCCAGGCGCGTCGTCGTGGAACTCGCCCCGTTCCTCCGCATCGGCCGCAGCATCCGCGGGGTCAATCTCTCGTTGTCCGAACTCACTCCTTGCGTGGGCTGCAGCATCGCGCGCTGCGTCGCGGACGGCCGCATCGGCGTTGCTCCCTGTCCCGGCGGTTGTGGCGCCGGTTTCAGTCTGCGTCTCGGCGTCCGCATCCGGTTTCGCGGCCTCATGTCCGGGCGCGTTTTCAGACGTGTTCATCGATCAACACCCTCATGCTCAATGATTAGGAAACGGCGCCGCATGCCGCTGCTGCGCGTCCACGCGATATCATACTGCTCGCCCGGAAAATCAAGACATCAGCTTGCCAACGAGGCGGGCCGTGTAATCGACCATCGGGATGATGCGCGCATAGTTCAGGCGGGTCGGGCCGATCACGCCGAGAACGCCGACAACCTGCTTTTCCGTGTTCTCGAACGGTGCCACGATCATTGAGGAACCGGACATCGAGAACAGCTTGTTCTCCGAGCCGATGAAGATGCGCACACCGTCTGCGCTCTCTGCCAGATCAAGGATCTGGATGATGTCTTCCTTGGCTTCGAAGTCGTCGAACAGCTTTCTCACCAGCGCGAGATCATCGGCCGCACTGACGTCGGAAATCAGATGGGAGCGTCCGCGCACGATCAGGCTCGGGCGACCCGTTGCATCGCGTGACCAGGTGGCGAGCCCGTTCTCGATCACCTTGTCGGCGAGTGCATCAAGTTCGGCCTTGCGCGCGACATGCGCGGCTTCGAGCTTGCGGCGCGCTTCGTTGAGCGGAAGCCCCGTGATGTTGGCGTTCAGATAGTTCGCGGCTTCGGTCAACGCTGAGACGGGCAGACCGGAGGGGAGATCGACGACGCGGTTTTCGACGCTGTTGTCGGCTGCGACGAGGATAGCCAGAGCCTTGCCGGGCTCAAGCGGGACGAACTCTATGTGCTTGATCGCCTTGGCGTCTTCCGGGTTTGTCTGATCCGTCACCACCACGCCTGCGCAATGCGACAGGCCGGAGATCATCTCGCTCGCCTCTGTCAGCATTTCTTCGACAGAACGATCGTGTTCGGTGCCGCTGATCTGAGCCTCGATCTGGCGGCGCTCGGCGGCGGAGAGATCACCAACTTCGAGCAGACCATCAACGAAGAGGCGCAGACCACTTTGCGTCGGCATCCGACCGGCTGAAGTGTGCGGCGCGTAGATCAGCCCGGCGTCTTCGAGGTCCGACATGATGTTGCGAACGGAGGCGGGGGACAGCTTAATCGGAAGCTGCCGCGAAATGTTGCGCGAACCGACCGGCTCTCCCGTCTGGAGGTACGACTCGACCAACTCGCGGAAGATCGTGCGCGACCGTTCGTCGAGGTTGTCGATATCGGCGACGTTCATGGCTTTGCGATCTTGATAGTGCCGCGCAAGTCCGGCGTGGATTGCAGCGTCGATGTCGAGGCCTTGTAAAATAAGGAGCGGCCCAAGACCGGTCAAACGTCAAGAATGCCGCGCTTATTCGCCGTTGCAAACGCTGTGCACGAGGTGCAACTCCTTGCCCCTCGCGGAGCGCGCGCTTAATGTCTGCGCGCAGCGCACCACTGATGCCTGCGCGAACCGACATCACATCGAAAAGAGATTTTATGCGCCCTTCCAAAAGGCAGCCGGATGAAATGCGCCCGGTCCAGATCGATCGCCGGGTCTCCATGCACGCGGAGGGGTCCTGCATGATCCGGTGCGGCAACACGCATGTGCTGTGCACGGCCAGCCTCGAAGATCGCATCCCGCCGTGGCTCAAGGGACAGGGCAAGGGTTGGGTGACGGCGGAATACGGGATGTTGCCCCGCTCCACGTCCGGGCGCATGCGACGGGAGTCGAGCGCCGGAAAACAGTCCGGCCGGACGCAGGAGATCCAACGCCTGATCGGCCGTTCGCTGCGGGCTGTTGTTGATACGCGCGCGCTTGGCGAGCGGCAGATCTCGATCGACTGTGATGTCATTCAGGCCGACGGGGGCACGCGCACCGCGTCGATCACTGGCGCATGGGTGGCGCTGCATGATTGCGTGCAGTGGATGAAAGAGCGTGAAATGGTGGGCGACAGCGTACTGACGGATCACATCGCTGCGGTCTCCTGCGGCATTTATGGCGGCACACCCGTTCTCGATCTTGACTATCCCGAAGACAGTGATGCTGACACGGACGCGAATTTCGTGATGACGGGGAGTGGCGGAATTGTCGAGATACAGGGCACGGCGGAGGGCGCCCCCTTTTCTGAGCAGGAATTTTCCTCTCTGCTCGGACTTGCAAAAAAGGGTATCGGCGAGCTCGTCCAACTGCAGAAGATCACGACGGCCTGAGCAAGGACGATGATCCGCAAACTCGTGAGCGGCGAACGCCTGGTGGTGGCGAGCCACAACCCCGGGAAGGTGCGCGAGATTGGCGCGCTGATCACGCCCTATGGGCTTGACGCTGTCTCAGCCGGAACGCTTGGGCTCGCCGAGCCGGACGAGACCGAGACGACGTTCATCGGCAATGCATCGCTCAAGGCGAGAGCGGCTGCCGACGCCTCAGGATTGCCCGCGCTTGCTGATGACAGTGGGCTTGAAGTGGCAGCGCTCGGTGGCGCCCCCGGAATTTTCTCTGCGCGCTGGGCCGGTCCGCAGAAGGACTTTGCCGTTGCGATGGAGAAGGTGATTACGGAGCTTGCGGCGCGCGAAGCGCTCAGTGACGCGCAGCGCGCGGCCAACTTTACGTGCGCCCTGGCGATCGCGTGGCCGGACGGGCCGTGCGACGCGTTCGAGGGGAAGGTTTTCGGCCATCTCGTCTGGCCAAGGCGTGGCGACAAGGGATTTGGTTATGATCCCATATTCGTGCCGCACGGGCATAGGATGACATTCGCAGAGATGGATCCGGATGTGAAACATGCGATGTCGCACCGGGCGCTGGCGTTTGCACAATTCAAGAAGGCCTGCCTCGATGGCGACGGAGCTTAAATCAGCGGATCGACCGTTCGGCATTTATGTCCACTGGCCGTTCTGCGAGTCGAAGTGCCCGTATTGCGATTTCAATTCCCACGTGCGCCATGACACGGTGGATCAGTCGGCGTATCGCGCCGCTTTCTCACGAGAGTTGGCATGGACGTCTGTGCGGGCGCCAGATCACACCGTTGCGAGCGTCTTTTTCGGCGGTGGAACGCCATCTCTCATGGCGCCTGAGACCGTGCACTCGATCCTGAGCGATATCGCGCGACTTTGGCCGATGGCGGATGATGTCGAGATCTCACTGGAGGCCAACCCGTCGAGTGTCGAGGCGGAACGCTTTGCGGGCTATGCTGCGGCCGGTGTCAATCGCGTCTCGCTTGGGCTGCAGGCGCTTAACGATGGAGATCTCAAAACGCTTGGTCGACTTCACAGTGCAGCGGAAGCGCGCATTGCCATCGATATTGCAGCCACACACTTTGATCGCGTGTCCGGCGATCTGATCTACGCACGTCCCGGCCAGTCCGTCTCCGCGTGGGCGGCGGAACTTGAAGAGACGCTGCGTCTGCCGGTCGGGCACCTGTCGCTTTATCAGCTGACGATCGAAGCCGGCACGCCGTTCCATGCGCTGCATCAAAAGGGCAAGCTGTCCGTCCCGAACGAAGGGCTTGCCGCCGAGCTCTATGCGGTGACGCAGGAGATGTGCGCCGACGCCGGACTGCCCGCCTACGAAATTTCGAACCATGCGCGTGACGGAGAGGCCTGCCGCCATAACCTGATCTACTGGCGTTATCATCCCTACGCCGGCATCGGCCCGGGCGCGCACGGTCGGCTCGATCTGAACGGTGCGCGCACGGCGACCGAGGTCGAGCATTCTCCGGAAGCGTGGCTCGCGCGCGTCAGCGACAGCGGCAACGGGCTCATCGATACGGAGACACTCTCTACCGGACAGATGGCGGATGAGATGTTGCTGATGGGCGGGCGGCTGGCCGAAGGAATAGACCGGAAGCACCTGACGTCGCTGACCGGGCACGCGATCGATGACAGTGCGGTTGATGCGCTGGTGGCGTCGGGCGACGTGATCCGTGACGGAGATTTTATCCGCATGACGGCACGGGGTCGGACCGTCCTCAATGAGGTCGTGGTGCGGCTGTCGCAAGCGTTGGTGCCGAACATGACCGCGCAAACAGCGGCCTGAGCTGAAAAACGTGCCCTAAGTCAGACGCCTAGTTCAACGATCCGCCGAGCGAATTGCTTGCCGTGTTGCTGAGCGTGTTGCCAGCTGCGGTGTATCGCGGGCTCACGCCAAACCCACGCGGGGCCGGGTCAAGCACGCGCGGGCCGAAGCGCTGGACCTCAAGGACCGAAAGGCCACGCTCAACCGTTCCGTTAGCGCGCAGGCGGAACAGGCCATCCACACCGGCGAAGCCACTGTCCCGTGTCAGATTCGCGGCGGAGAAACGGTCAGCGCCGGTGCCGTTGCGCGCGAGAGAGATAGCGAGCGATACGGCGTCGTAGCCGATACTTGCGATCCGCGGGGGAGGCTTGCCGTAGGTTTTCACATAGCGCTGTGAGAATTCGCGCCAGCCCTGCGGATCAGGAGACGGATACCATCCCCCGAGCAATGGCTTTTCGGCGCCCACGTTTGGATAATCCCAGTCGCCGGTGCCGAGCAATTGCGTCCGCTTCGTATCGATCGCGAAATAAGGAATGAGCGGTGACAGCGTCGTCATCGATTGCTGGCCAGCAGGAACCAACAGCGCATCGAGTGGCGCGCCCGAGGCGGCCGCCTGTTCCTCTGCTGCACGCAGACGCTTTACCGGCTCAAGCATGCCGTTCGCATCGAGTGGATACTGCTCGACGACGACAACCTCGCCACCGTTTGCAGCAACACTGTTGCGAAAGCGCTGCTCGACGATAGCACCGTACGGCGTTTTCGGGACAAGCGCGGCGTAGCGCACCTTGCCGCGTTGCGCGGCGAAGTTGATGATCCTCGGCACGTCATCGCCAGCGAGAAAACTCATCAGGTAGACGTTTTCACCGGCAACGGCGGCATCGCTTGAGAAGGCGACCATCGGTATGTTGGCGCTGCGGGTGATCACGGATGCTGAACGAACCGACTCTTTAAAGAGGGGTCCAATAACCAGTTGCGCGCCGGCTTTCACCGCTTCCATGGCGGCGTCGCGCGCGCCTTCCGGCGTGCCTTTCGTATCCTTCGTGAACAGCACGACATCCGGGCGATCGAATTCGAACAGCGCAAGTTCACCGGCCTGCTTGAGACTCTTGGCGACGATGCCGGCGCGGCCCGGTTTGGAGAGTGGCAACAACACAGCCACCTTGACGCTTTCGCGGCGGGCAATCGGTGTTTCCGCGACGATGCCTCCGGCCGGTGCCGAGGCTTGTGTGGTCGCAGGCGTGCCAAGCAGATTGGTGCCGGAGCCACCTGCACAAGCGGCAAGGACCGCCGTCGCACCCAACGCCAGGAGGCGCCCACCCGCCGCTTGGCGCATCACGCCGCGGCAGAGATCGAACAGACGCGTTGAAGTGTTCAGCCATAGAATGAACGATCTCGGGCTTCGACGGATCATCGCGGTTCTCAATTCTCACCCCAAGTAACGCTGCGCGCCATACGAGCGCGCATGTCTCGCGCGCCGCAGAACTTCCGCACCATGCTGGCGGCTAGCGTGATAGTGTGGCCGGAACGTGGATTTCACCGACACTGCACGTGCTGTTTCGACCACTCGTGCAACCAGTAAGATCGGGATTCGCTTGATGATACAATCTGACCGCACGCTGAATATGTGGCGGAAAAGCGACGCTGTAGTGTCTGACACGACACACACGTGTCGGCGCGTGCTGCGCCCATGAGCGGAGATGGCCACAAGACCAACGCACTCGCAGATGCGGTTGTCGCGCAATTTGCCGTCATGCAGGCAATGCCGCTGGATCCAGCGCTCTATCTGATTGCGACGCCGATCGGCCATCTTGGCGATATCTCGATCCGTGCGCTCGATACGCTCGCGCGCTGCGACGTGATCTACTGCGAAGATACCCGCCATACCCGCAAACTGTTGCAGCGCTACGCACTGCGCCCACGTCTCGAGAGTTATCACGAGCACAATGCCGACCGGCAACGTGGGCCCATCCTTACGGCGCTCAATGCCGGGCAGAGGATCGCGCTGGTCAGTGATGCCGGTACGCCGCTCGTCTCCGACCCTGGACACAAACTTGTCGCGGCTGTGCGCGATGCGGGAC
>JBCBXF010000152.1:0-7989 GCA_039816705.1 Pseudomonadota bacterium
GCCGGATTGCTTAATCTGGATTTCAAGCGCTGATCGACTGAAGCATGTCGCGCCGATTGCGTCGTCCGCTCAACCAGGGCAACACCTGCGGAATGTACGTCTGTCATTGCAATCGCCTGCCCGAACGCGTCATCACCGCTGCTATTGCCCGTTGTGCAGACCCCAAGGCAACTTCAACGCCTTCTGCTGCTGAGATACTGGCAGCGTGCCACCGTGCGCCGGTTTGCGGCGGCTGTTTTGCACTGATTAACGAGATGATTGCCGAACACACCGGCACAGAAGCTTCTACAATGGACGCGACCGTCAAGAGCGAGACCGTCCCGGCAGATAACCAACGACAGACCGCTCGTCGAAAGCGGCGTGGCGGCGCCTTCGCCCGCCGGCATCGCACATGACCGCAACCGCGCGTACGCACACCGATGGAAACACCGTCCTGATCGCCGGCGCAGGAGCTGTTGGCGTGAGCTGCGCGCTATGGTGTCAACGTGCCGGACTGAACGTTACGTTGGCGGATCGCAATGCGCCCAGCTCCGGTGCCTCCTTCGGCAATGCGGGCACAATCGCAACCTACGGCTGTGTGCCCGTCAACAGCCCCGCCCTCTTCAAGTCACTCCCCAGAATGCTGACGACACGTCACGGCCCGTTGCGGGTCGACCTGCCCTTCGCGCTCAAAAATCTCCCTTGGATGATGTCTTTTCTGCGCAACTGCACTCCTGCGCGTGTCCGCCGCATATCCGATACGTTGGGCGACTTGCTATCGCGAACATATGCCGGTCTGACGCCGTTGATCGAGCAAGCTGGCGCAGCGGATCTGATTGCCTCCAGCGATTTTCTCTACATATGGGAGAAAAAAGAAAACTTCGATGCCGCTCACTCGTCGATCGAGACCCGCAGACGCAACGGCGTCGCGATGGAGCGTCTAGACACGGCCGACATTGCAGCACTCGAGCCCGGCCTTGCTCGCCCCTTCCATGCAGGCGTACGTTTCATTGGCGGCGAGCACGTTGTTGATCCCCAGGCGTTCATCACGCGCCTGTTTGAAAATTTCATAGCCTGCGGCGGAGATTATATCTCACATAACGTCACCACCATCGCTCCGGACGATAACGGTGTGAGCGTAACGCTCGACGACCGTACGGTGTGTCACGTCGCTCGCTTCGTGAATGCAGCCGGTGCCCATGCCGCATCGATTGCTGGTTCGGGCGCAGCCGATCTGCCGCTTGGAACAGAGCGCGGCTATCACGTGATGTATCGCGACGCCGCAGATCGGGTGAACCGCCCGGTCCTCTGGGGCGAGGCTGGGTTCTACGCCACTCCGATGTCCAATGGACTGCGGATCGCAGGCACCGTCGAGATCGACGCGCTCGACAAGCCACTGCGCGACGAGAGGATCGAAGCCCTCATGATGCGCGCTGATCAGATGTTCGGCCCACTCGGCACGCCGACGTCGTCCTGGCTGGGGTTTCGCCCAACGATGCCAGACGCCCTGCCAGTTATTGGCCCATCCCACCGGTCATCGCATGAGCTGCTCGCCTTCGGCCATCAGCATCTCGGCCTGACCCTCGGCGGCATTACCGGTCGGATTATCGCGGATCTTGCGCGCGACCATCAGCCGAACTTCGATATATCTCCCTTTGCAGCAACACGCTTCGCAGCCGCACGACAGCGGTGACGAAAAAGGGCGAAACCATAAGGTTCCGCCCCTCCGCTTCGTTCGAAGTCCTCAGAAAGCCGACGTCAGCCAGCCTTCATGAAGGCGTCGATGCTGTCATCCATCGCTTCAAGCCACGGCGTGTGATGGGCAGGTGCCATCGTTCCCGTGACACTCGATTTGAACGCCTTGTTGCGATAGCCGGTGATCGAATGCTCCTTGTCGTGTTCCCACTCAACAAAGTTCGCCGCCGCCTGATCCCAATCCTTCTGCGGATAATCGACCATGCTCGCGAGATGCTTGCAGTAGTCCGTCTGGAAATCGATCTGCTGATGAGGATTCTCGAGCGCTTCCTCGCGATCGACCCACGTCTTCGTGTCGGCTTCCATCTCTTCACGAGACGGCGTCTCCATCTTGCCCATGATCACATCACGCGCGAACCACGCCTGCAGATCAAACATGGAGAATGTGTAGAATTGATCCTGCATCCCGACATACATCAGCTGCGGGTTGGCTTCCCAAACGACGCCCTTCCACAACCCGGGCGGGTTGAGACGATTGTGCGTCCGCAGTTTCAATGAGTCCGAGAGAAACGGGAAACTGTGCTGGTAGCCGGTGCACAACAGGATGCTGTCAGCCCGCGTGGAGGACCCATCTTTGAAGTAGACCATCTCGCCATCCACCCGCGTAATCTCGGGCACTTCGCGGATGCTTTCCGGCCAGTTGAAGCCCATCGCAGCCGTGCGGTAGCTGATGGTCACGGATTGAGCACCGTACTTGTGGCACTGCAGACCAATGTCTTCAGCCGAGTATGAGCCGCCGACAACAATGATGTCTTGGCCCTTGAACTCATTCGCGCTGCGGAAATCATGTCCGTGCAGGACACGCCCGGGGAACGTATCGATCCCGTCGAAGTGCGGTACGTGCGGCACCGAGAAGTGCCCGGTCGCGACGACCACACTGTCGAATTCTTCGCCCTTGAGCGTGTGGGTCTTCAGGTCTTCCGAGACCAGTTTGAACTTTTGCGTCGTCGCGTTGAATGTGACGCCACGCACCGCCGTCTCGAAACGGATTTTGTCGCGCACTCCAGCGTCTTTCGCCCGACCGAGAATGTAATCCGCCAGCACGGCGCGCGGCGGAAAGGATGGGATCGGTTTGCCAAAGTGTTTGTCGAACGAATAGTCCGCGAACTCGAGGCATTCTTTTGGGCCATTCGACCATAGGTAGCGATACATGCTGCCGTGAACCGGTTCTCCGTTGCCATCAAGACCGGTACGCCACGTGTAGTTCCAAAGGCCGCCCCAATCGTCCTGCTTCTCGAAGCAGACCACATCAGGCACCTCGGCACCCCCTGCTTCCGCCTGCTGGAACGCGCGAAGGACGCTCAACCCGGATGGCCCCGAGCCGATCACCGCGACACGTTTCGCCATGCAAACCTCCCCTGAATTAGACCAATTCAACCAATCAAAACCAATCGGCACATTAGCGCCGAAGCGTCGAAACGCAAGCACACCGCGGCGCGGCGCAGGCACCGCGTCTTGCCGCGTCTGAAGGCTGTTGAGAGACTTCCAAATCTGAGATCGCTTGCGCTCGAAGCTCTCCAGCGAACGATGAGGACAGCCGACGCAGGACGACTGTCGCCGTTCCTGAGAACACCGCCTAGAAATTGTGCGATGCGGTGCCCAAAACCTGTGCGCGCATACCGTGCCACGCTAAAAGACGCGACCAACCACACAGTCTCAAACCAATAAAAGTGAGCGAATTCAACAGACTAGCCCCAAGTTAAAGAGCCGTTTACCAACTGGCATACTCGTTGCGCATCCGCGAACCACTAAAGGTACGAAGAGTTTCAAGGGCGACGACAATGCTGCAGACACCTCAGTCAATCCTCCGGCCAAAGCCTGCGACACCGCGGCCTCGGGCAACCGAAGACCGGCTCGCAAGCTACAAGACCGGCAAGCCCCAGAAGCCAGAGGTCCAGATCGGCAAGAAACTATCCAAGATCCTCGACACGGAGCGTGTGCGTCGCGTCAGATCGATCCGGGACCGGATGTCGGGCAACGGTGACGCATTCGGGAAAGCGACATCAACCGCAATGCCAATGACCTCGAGCTCACCGGACGCGACGACGCAAACGTGCGCAAAGATCGGTGGTTCAACTGCTATCGAAGAACCCCTCGATCAGATCATTTACGTCTGGGACGTGTTCCGCCGCCGAACCCGTTCGACCTGAAGCCCGCCAGCGATGATCGTCGATTCCGCGTTCACCAGACGGTGTAGCCAGTGGGGCAGCTGAACCGGTCCGGCGGCCTGTCGAGGGCATGCGACGCGCTCACGGCGCCAGGCACGCCGTTGCTTGCCAACGTGCGCGTCACCGGCGGCGTGTCAATGGCATGCGAAAGGCGCGACGGGCGATCCGTGATCTCCAGATCGCGAGAGCGTGATGGCCATAAGGTGCGATTCCCTCGTGGCACGTCTCACCCGGAAGCGGTGTTGATCAACACGGGCGGCGGATTGGCCGGCGGAGATACAGTCCATCACGAGGTCCGCGTCGAGGCTGGCGCACGCACCACTGTCACGACGCAAGCCGCAGAACGCATCTATCGTGCTCCGGACACTGCGCCGACGTCCCTCGATGTGTCCCTCACCCTTGGCCCCAACGCGCTTCTCGCGTGGCTGCCGCAAGAAACAATTCTCTTCAATGGCGCACGGCTGCGCCGACGCATCAACGTCGAAATGCCCACATCGGCCCGACTGCTGCTGCTCGAGACCACTGTGTTTGGACGCATAGCCCACGACGAGACGCTCTCTTGCTGCGATCTCGACGACCAGTGGCGGATCACGCGCGACGGCAAGCTATGTGCCGCTGAAGCGGTGCGATTCACTGGCCACCTGGCAGATGCGCTCGCGCGACCCGCGATCGGCAACGGAGCAAAAGTCGCAGCAACAATGCTCTACATCGCCCCCGATGCCGAAGATCGCCTCGATGCCACGCGTCGCACGATCGCCGAGGCGTCACCGGAGATCGCTGCGAGCGCCTGGGCTGGTCGCCTTGCCATTCGCGCGCTCGCCACGGATACACAGACCTTACGCGTCATCCTTGCCCGTGTCGCAGCGCTGCTGACCGGCAACAACGTCCCCCGCGTCTGGTGGACGTAAACGAAAGCAGAGTGAAAGAGCGTCGCCGATGAATCTCACCCCACGCGAGAAAGACAAACTGCTGGTTGCAATGGCAGCGAACGTCGCACGGCGGCGACTCGAACGCGGCGTGAAACTCAATCACCCTGAAGCGATTGCACTGATTACGGATTTCGTCGTCGAAGGCGCGCGCGATGGTCGCTCGGTTTCGGAACTCATGAATGATGGAGCCTCCGTCATATCGCGCGCGCAAGTAATGGAAGGGATCGCAGAGATGATCCACGATGTTCAGGTCGAGGCGACATTCCCGGACGGCACCAAACTCGTCACCGTCCACAACCCGATCCGCTGAACGGGCACAGAGCGAACGAACGCCGATCCCCACAGGAGAGAAAAATGACCCCCGGAGAAGTCATTACCGCGCCCGGCACAATCGAACTGAATGCCGACCGCACGACCGTCAACGTCGAGGTCTCCAACACCGGCGATCGTCCGATCCAGGTCGGAAGTCACTACCACTTCTTCGAGACCAACCCGAAGCTAGACTTCGACCGTGACAAGACCCGCGGCTATCGTCTCGACATTCCTGCAGGAACGGCCGTGCGTTTTGAGCCCGGCCAGTCCCGCACGGTGACGCTCGTCGAGGTGGCCGGAAGTCGGACAATCTACGGCTTCCGACAAGCCGTTATGGGCAAACTGTAAAGGAACGGACCAGTGGCCAGCGAGATCTCACGTGCCGCGTATGCCGACATGTTTGGCCCAACCACCGGGGACAAGGTCCGTCTGGCGGATACCGAACTGCTGATTGAGGTCGAGCGCGACCTGACCACTTACGGCGACGAAGTGAAATTCGGCGGTGGCAAAGTCATTCGTGATGGCATGGGGCAGTCTCAGGTCACACGCGCTGCGGGCGCCGTCGACACGGTGATCACGAATGCGCTGATCATTGACTACACCGGAATTTACAAAGCCGATATCGGTATCAAGAGCGGGCGGATCGCGCATATCGGCAAAGCCGGCAATCCGGATATCCAATCCGGCGTGGACATTATCATCGGTCCCGGCACCGAAGTGATCGCAGGGGAGGGAAAACTCGTCACAGCCGGCGGGTTTGACGCCCACATCCACTTCATCTGTCCACAGCAGATCGAAGAAGCCCTGATGTCCGGCGTCACAACAATGCTCGGCGGTGGAACCGGTCCCGCGACTGGCACCAACGCCACCACCTGCACGCCCGGTCCATGGCATATCGAGATGATGATCCGCGCCGCCGATGCGTTCCCGATGAACCTTGCCTTCGCCGGCAAGGGCAATGCCGCACTTCCGGAAGCGCTTGAAGAACAGATCGCCGCCGGCGCCTGCGCCTTAAAACTCCACGAGGACTGGGGCACCACACCCGCTGCGATCGACAACTGTCTCTCGGTCGCGGATGCTCACGACGTTCAAGTGATGATCCACACCGACACACTCAACGAAAGCGGTTTCGTCGAGGACACAGTCGCCGCCTTCAAGGATCGCACGATCCACGCCTTTCACACCGAAGGCGCGGGCGGCGGGCATGCACCGGACATCATGAAAGTCGCAGGTCTGCCCAACGTTCTGCCCTCGTCAACCAACCCGACACGCCCCTTCACGGTCAACACGATCGACGAACATCTCGACATGCTGATGGTCTGTCATCACCTCGATCAGTCCATCCCCGAAGACCTTGCGTTCGCCGAGAGCCGCATCCGCAAGGAAACGATCGCAGCGGAGGATATCCTCCACGATCTCGGTGCACTGTCGATGATGGCCTCTGACAGCCAGGCGATGGGACGCGTCGGCGAAGTCATCATCCGCACCTGGCAAACCGCCCACAAGATGAAGGTGCAGCGCGGCGCGTTGCCGGAAGACGAGGGACAGGCCAACGACAACACCCGCGTCAAACGTTACATCGCAAAATACACGATCAATCCCGCGATCGCCCACGGCATGTCGCAGCACATCGGATCACTCGAAGCAGGCAAACTCGCCGACATCTGCATCTGGTCACCGACATTTTTTGGCGTGAAACCGGATATGATCATCAAAGGCGGCGCCATCGCAGCCGCGCAGATGGGCGACCCGAACGCATCGATACCAACGCCACAGCCCGTTCACTACCGCCCGATGTTCGGCGCCTACGGCTCCACTCGCACCGAGACATCCGTCACCTTTGTCTCCGCAGCAGCAGCCGATGCCAGCCTGGATAGAAAGTGGGGTCTTGCCAAGTCGATGGTCCCGATCAGTAATGTACGCAGCGGCATCTCGAAGGCCGATATGGTCCTGAACGACGCAACACCAAAAATCGATATCGACCCCGAAACTTATGAAGTGCACGCCGATGGCGAGTTGCTGGTCTGCGAACCCGCAAGCGAACTCCCCATGGCGCAGCGCTACTTTATGTTCTGAGAATTCCGGTCATGCTGACAGCGAGCGAAACGATCCCACGCGGCGACCCGCGGATGAAAAATCCGGCTTACGTCATCACGCTTGCGCGGGAAGATCGATACCGCAGGCGCATCCGGTGTGAGACGGACAACGGCACAGTTTTTCTCCTCGACCTTCCGGAAGCGACCTACCTCGCGCCGGGCGACGGCCTTCTGCTTGAAAGCGGAGATATCGTCGAAGTGCACGCCGCCCCGGAAGCGTTACTCAAGATCACCACGGACGATCCGACCGCACTTGCCCGCGTCGCCTGGCACATCGGCAACCGCCACACCCCGGCCGAGATCGCCACGGACGCCATGTTTATCCAGCAGGATCATGTGCTCGCCGACATGCTCCGCGGCCTCGGCGCGTCTGTTGCGGACGTTGTGCGCCCATTTGAGCCAGAGGGCGGCGCCTATGGCGGCCACGGCTCACTGCACGCATCGCATCACGGACCCGCCGGCACGGATCATCACAGTCACGACCACGTGCATGACCCCGCGACATGAACAGCAGGCAGGATCCCACACCCCGAACCGCGCGCCCTGAACCGACGGCGCAGCCGAGCGGAAGCTTTCCCTCCGAGCTTTTGATCTGGCTCTCTCCCGCCTTCCCCGTCGGCAGCTTCGCTTACAGTCAGGGGCTAGAGACGGCGATCGAGGCCGGGTTCATTGGCAACGAACCGACGTTACAGATCGGTCTTCAATGCGCCGTGTTGGCAAAGGTCAGTGAGCCAGGCCTGTAACGTCGGT
>JBCBXF010000153.1:0-4457 GCA_039816705.1 Pseudomonadota bacterium
ACCCGATATCGAGCGACGCGTCCGCCAGCAACTGGTGATGAAATCCGATGCCTACGGCATCCAGAAACACCCCGTCGATCTCGCGCATATAATCATGGCCGGAGCCGGTGAGGCCCAGCATATTCTTGAAGAGGTTGGAGAAATCATTGCTTGGCAGATCGGTGTAGGTCATCTGCACCTGATGCGCCGGAAAGCGGGAGCGAAGCGCAGCGATAACCGCGTACATCGTCTCCTTCGACGTACCGCCATCTGCGGCTCCAAAGTCCGCTAGTCGAAGGACACGTCCTGCAGATGGGGGCGGCAATGCGGTGACGGCATCCAGCAACATACCGCGCGCCTTGTCGATAACATCCTTCGCGCCGCGCGTCCGCTCGGAATAATATCCGCCGCTTTTCATCGCGACGGTGGCTTCTGTCTTGCCCACCTGCCGCGATACCCCGCTAGCAACATCCGCCATCGCTCATCTCCCGCACACAAAATCTGCAGGACAGGGTATCGGCAGCACGCAGCGGCACAAGAAAAAAGGGGCGTCGCCACAGCAACGCCCCTCGATCTTCCGCGCGGAGCCGAGGCTCCGCGGTATTGGCAAGTTTGTTACGCAGCCACCTTGTTCTCGATCACCTTCGTCTCCGAAGCCGAACCGATTTCGATCGTACGCGGCTTCATCGCCTCGGGGACCTCACGCACAAGATCAACCGACAGCATCCCGTCCTTCAGGTCCGCTGCCTTCACCTGCATGTGGTCGGCAAGCTGGAAGCGCCGCTCGAACGCGCGGTTCGCGAGGCCACGGTGAAGATATTTCTTCTCGTCATCGTCGGGCGACTTGTTGCCCCGGATCGAGAGCATGCTCTCCTTGACCTCGATCTCGAGATCCTCACGGGAGAAACCGGCAACCGCCATTGCGATGCGATAGTCGTGCTCGCCCAGGCGCTCGATATTGTAGGGCGGGTATCCACCACTCTCGCCGTCCACACTGGTCAACGAATCAACGAGGTTCACGAGCCGATCGAAACCGACAGACTGGCGATAGAGTGGGGTCAAATCAAAACGTGCCATCAGCACATCCTCCTGAGTGAAGCGATATGAGAAACGGGACACAGAGGCATCCGATATCCCGTCGGCCCGCCAGACATTGGCCGGGCCCAATTGTTGATGCCGCGTCCGTCAAACAGCCCGCGACTCCTCCGATGTTGGGATGAAAATATCCGTCGTCAAGAGTGCCCGAAAGATGCCCGATCGAGTTGCACCAGCAGCTCCAACAATATGAACAGAAGCTGAATATGGCCAAAAGCCAGCGTTCAGATGACGATCCCTAGACTTGCCACATTCTCAGGGCCTAGAGGCCGCGCAGATCGGTGGGGATGAGCCGGTCCGCACCAAGGGAGGGCATACGGATGACGGACTTTGCTCGCGCAACGCGCGCACTTTTCAAGTCGGCCGCAGTGATCGTTGCAACATGCGCGATCGCAACTTCTGTGGCAGCTGACGACGGATGGCAAACCGTGACGACCGTCAAACCCGCCCCGAAGATCATTGATCACCAACGCTTCGGCCTCGGCGCTGATATTCCGTCCGATGTACTGTTTGCAGAGCCGGCACTGACTGGTGCCCCCGCGAAGAAGGCCCGCGTAAGCGTCCGCCGCGCGTCTCCCAAAACGAAAAAAAGTAGCCCGATTTTAAAAGGTTGGGACAACCTGGAGGTCGAAGTGACTGGCGACACCACGCTGCGCGTCGGCGATGCCACGCGCCCGGGCTGCCTCGACAGCCATGCGATCCTCGCTGCGATGACCGAAGCGGGGTGGAGTGAGTTTGCCAAGCAGGACACGCGCACCCGCAGCATCGCCTTTAACGCGCGCCGCCGCGATGGTCGCATCAAGCGCGTTCAAGTGGACCGCTGCAGCGGCGAGATCATTCACGTGAGCGCCGCCTACACACAGTAACGCGTGACCGTTGCGCCTGATCGCAAAGCTGTTCAAATGATCACCGGGCACGACCGGGCATGATCAAGCGGAGCGGTAAGCAATGGAACTGGTCAATCTCGTCAAAAACCCCGTCCCGAGTGGCGGTATGTGCGGTCACTTTAAGGGCTTTGATGGCGCCCCGCTACGCTACGCGGTTTGGCCCGCCACGCGTCGCCCCTCCCACGGCACCGTGTGTCTTTTCAACGGACGCACGGAGTTCATCGAGAAGTACTTTGAGGTCATCGCCGATTTACGCCGCCGCGGCTTCTCCGTCGCGACGATGGATTGGCGTGGACAAGGCGGCTCCGTTCGCGAACTTCCCAATCGGCTAAAGGGGCATATCGCGTCGTTTGCTGATTACGACCGCGATCTTGTGCGTTTCATGAAAGACGTGGTGCTCCCCGATTGCCCGCCACCCTACATCGCGCTTGCACACTCGATGGGCGGCAACATTCTTCTGCGTGCCGCGCGGATGACGGACTCATGGTTCGAGCGCATGGTCGTCCTGGCACCGATGGTGGCGTTACACCCCACAAGCCTCGGCGTGCCTGAGTTCGCCGCCCGCTTGTACACCGGCGCAGCCAGTCTCATCGGCGGTGCAACACGCTTTGTGCGTGGCGGGTCCGAGGACGTGATCCAGCGCATGCCATACGAAAACAATCCGCTCACCTCGGACCGGCGACGTTTCGAGCGTGCAAAACTGATCCTCGAAGCCGCTCCGGAACTCGCGGTTGGCGCTCCGACCAACGGCTGGCTGCGCGCTGCCTTTCGGTCGATGGATGAAGTTAGCGCGGCGCGTTATCCACTCGATGTGCGGGTCCCGATCCTCTTCATCATCGCCGGCGAAGACCGAATTGTCCTGCCCGAGGCGATTGAAAATCTTTCGGTCAGTCTGAAAGTGGGGACCAACGTGGTGATCCCCCATTCCGAGCATGAGGTGCTGATGGAGCAGGATGCCATTCGTCAGCAGTTTTGGGCTGCTTTCGACGCGCACCTCGGTTGTGGACCCTACGAAGAACTGGACGACACGGCACCGGGTTCGAGCAGCGCGCACGCCTCTGCGTGAAGCTCCGGCGTCGCCGCCGCCACGACCTGGCCACCAGCCGCAGCCGATCCCCCCTGCCAGTTGGTGATCATACCACCGGCCGCTTGGATGATCGGGATGAGCGGCGCGATGTCGTACGCCGCAAGCCGCGTCTCGATCACCAGATCGATATGCCCGGCGGCCAGCAGGCAATAGCTGTAGCAATCGCCGCCATAGCGCACAATTTTCGCGCGCGTCCGACATGCTTCAAAGACATCCGCTTCTCCGGTTTCGTGCGGAAACAGAAACGGATCGGTGGTGGCGAGTACCGCGTCGGAAATTGACGTCACCCGGCTGGTATCGAGGGGGTGATGACCACGAGTATCACGCAACTGCGCTTGCACCCCAAACGCCAAGAACCGTTCGCCAAGTATGGGCTGGCTCATGACCCCTGCGATTGGCTCTCCCGCGTCCAGTAGCCCGAGCAGAGTGCCGAACGTTGGAAGTCCGGCGACGAAGGCGCGCGTGCCGTCAATCGGATCGATGATCCATGAATAGGGACTGCCACCCGATACTGTGCCGAACTCTTCCCCAATGATCCCATGATCTGGCAACGCAGCAGCGAGCACATCGCGGATTGCCAATTCGGCATCACGATCGGCTTGCGTAACCGGATCAAAGTGCTCACCAGCACGTAGCGTGTCTGCGTCCGAGAGCTTGTTGAAGGACGCGGTGGCGCGTGTTCGAAACGCTTTGGCAATGATCTCATCAGAGCGATCAAGCGCGCCGGCGGCAATCGCAAGCATCTGCTCAAAATTCATCGTGCGTCGATCCGAGATGAGGCCGATCATGTCTCGTAATCACCTAACCAAGGCGAGCAACACCCAACAGTGGTACGAAAGACACACTGTTGCTATTAGGACACGTCGCGTGCGCCAACGGAAGGATTGCGGCCTACATATGGTTGTGTGCGAGGTGCGACTCTACCACCGTCGAGGTGCAGAGACGTTGTGGGTTTATCTGCTTGCATCCTCCTTGGATGCTTCCTCCCTTGACTTGGGCCGCTTGAAAACTCTTCAGCGGCCATTTTTTTGGCCCACAGGAACTGAACTCTTCCGGCCGAAAACCGCTCCTTTTCACGACACAATTCTTCGTGGCCAATCCGCCGCAGCCCGCATCAACGCACATCACCCGGATGAAGCCCCTTGCTTTTGCACCGCAGCAAATCTAGTTTTGCGGTGCGGCAGAGATGCTGCGCGCCCATCTTGGGCGTTTCCTCCCAAAGACTTGGGGTCACCAGAACACTGTTCTCGTGACCTCTTTTTTTGAGTTCGCACCGTCGGCCAACCTTTGGGGCCTACTCCGCAGCTGCGAGCATCTGCCCGAGCGGATAGCTTTCGACAACGCGGACCAGTGCTGCCTCGATCGCATCACGCACGGCGCCAAATGTGCTTAACCGCTCGAAGCGGGTC
>JBCBXF010000153.1:4467-7989 GCA_039816705.1 Pseudomonadota bacterium
TCAGCTCGATCTGGATCGCGTCACACCCCGCTTTAGGGCGTCCATAGTGCTCGGTGATGTAGCCGCCTGCGTACGGTCGGTTGAGCGCGACACAGAACCCTTCCCCCTCGAGCGCATCACGCAAAAGGAGCGTCAGCTCACCCGTACAGGACATACCGAAACGATCGCCGAGCACGATGTCGGCACGTTCGTGCCGATGTGCTGTGGTGGCTGAGAGCGAGGGCATCGAATGGCAATCGACAAGCACCACGCGGCCCAACTGTCTGCGGCGAACCTCGAGCAGTGAAGAAAGCGTGCGATGGAACGGACGATAAAGCCGTTCAATCCGTTCGTACGCCACAGCAATCGGCAGCACCTCGCGATAGATCGGTTCGTTGTCGGCCACCACGCGTGCAATGGTCCCAAGACCGCTCATCACACGGATCGAACGCGTGTTTGCGAACGCAGGAACCGCCTCAGCGAACAACTGCGGATCAAGCTCGTATGGCTCGCGGTTGAGATCAAGATAAGCGCGCGGGAAGTCAGCCGCCAGCAACGGAGCACCGAGCGCTGGCGCGCACGCGAAGAGCTCATCGACGAAGCTGTCCTCAGACTTGCGGATATCGCTGCGCGAAAGACGGGACGTTTCCAGAAAAGCATCCGGATAGCACCGCCCGGAATGCGGCGTGCAGAACACATACGGCGTGGTCGGCGCGGTGTCCGACTCTGGCTGCGAGACGGTAAATCCCGGCGTGAACGCCGCGCGGATCATCGCCCGCTCGCGCTCCACAACCGTTCGCTTCATCACCATCGATCTCCCCAAAACCGCATCGCCCGCACATAGATTGGCGCCTGCGGAGCGCAGAACCTAACGATGCCCAAACGCCGCGTCCACCGCAGCCCCGCCCAACAGCTCACGTCACCACACAACAGCCGGATCAAGACCCCGTTGCACGATCTTCACTCTACGTTCAGACAAATCACGCGATCACAGGTTGCATTCGATCTGGCATCATTGACGACCCGGGACTACATTTGCCGCATGACTGCTTCAGACATTTCTAGCCGCCCCCTGCAGCGCATTCTCCTCGCCGAAGATGATACGTCGATGCGGGGGTTTCTCGAGCGTGCCTTGCAACGCGCCGGCTACGATGTTGTTGCATTCTCAAACGGTGTCGACGCACTTGCCTGCGCCAAGCGTGAACCGTTCACACTGTTGCTCACCGACATCGTGATGCCTGAGATGGATGGCATCGAGCTGGCCCGTCTCGCAAGCGAACATGATCCGGATCTGAAGATCATGTTCATCACGGGGTTTGCTGCCGTCACGCTGAATACGGAAGACCGGACTCCGAGTGACGCGAAAGTGCTCTCAAAGCCGTTTCATCTGCGCGATCTGGTCAACGAAGTCGACACGCTGCTGGCCGAATAGCAGCCGCGCATCACAAACGCCGTTTCTGGACAATTCCGAGCGCCCCCGCGTCGCTTTCGGGCGTGCGGCCAATCGCGGGCGCATTAAGCTCCGTCACCCAGACGAGTCGCTCCGTTGCAGGAGCGTTGAGCGGAGCGCGCCATGAAGCCGGAAGACATCAGCCAGGTCAAAAACGTGATGGGGCCGATCGCGACCGCGCGCGGGTTGCCAAATGCTTTTTACGGCGACCCGGATGCGCACGCTCAGGAAACACAGCTGGTCTTCCACAACAACTGGGCCTGCATCGGCTTCGGCAAGGACGCGCCCAATCCCGGCGACGCCACCCCGGTCAACCATCTCGGTATCCCGCTGCTGCTGGTGCGCGATCGGGAGGGAACGTTGCGCGTCTTCCAGAATGTCTGCCGACATCGCGGCATGATCCTGGTCGACGAGCCGACCAACATCAAAGGCGTGATCGCCTGCCCGTATCACGCATGGTGCTACGAGATGAACGGCACACTGCGCGCCACGCCGCACGTCGGCGGGCCGGGCAAGAACGTCGATGACAATATTGATCGCACGACACTCGGGCTGATCGAGGTCCGTTCTCACGTCTGGATGGACGTGGTCTTCGTCAACGTCTCAGGCGAAGCACCGGCATTTGAACAGGCGATGGCGCCCCTGCTTCAGCGCTGGTCAGAGTTCCACACCCAGCCTATCCATCACGGCGGCCCTGAATCGTCGTTTAAGCTGACCGTGCAGACCAACTGGAAGCTGGCGATCGAGAACTATTGCGAGAGTTATCACCTGCCGTGGGTTCACCCCGGCCTCAACAGCTACTCCCGCCTCGAAGATCACTACCACATCAACGAGCCCGGTGTGTTCTCCGGTCAGGGCACTGTCGTCTACAACCCCAAGCTCGACGACAGCGGCCGCAGCTTTGACAATTTCGCCAATCTCTCCAGCATGTGGGACACGGGTGCGGAATATATCTCTCTCTTCCCCAACCTAATGCTCGGCATTCACCGCGATCATTACTACGCCATTCGCATCGAACCCGTCTCCCAGACGGAAACGATCGAACATGTCGAAATCTACTATGTGAACGAAGCAATGTGCGCAGAGCCCATGGAGGATTTGCGCACGAAGAACGCCGCATTGTGGAAAGGGATTTTCGAGGAAGATATTTTCGTCGTCGAAGGCATGCAGGCCGGTCGCGCCGCTCCAGGCTTTGATGGCGGCAAATTTTCTCCTGCAATGGACGAGCCGACCCACACCTTCCATCACTGGGTGGCAAGCCAATTCGTTGGTCAGCTCGATGGCGCATCGATCACCAAAGCCGAATGAACTCGTGCCCGACGTTTACGCCACTCACGCCTGATGATCGCACGGCTCTCGAGCACCACATCCTCGAAGCCCACAGCGGGCCGGATCTTCCAGGGCTCGCGCGCGGATATCGCCGTGGCGGGGACGACGCATTTGCCCGCGGCGAAATTGACGCAGCATGTTTTCTGTTCACGCAGGCCTACGTTTTTGCGCTAAAAGCTGGACTGCTGGAATTCGCGGAGGAACTCCGGGCCGTGCTTATGCATCACGGTCGGGAGGCGTGACAGGCAAGACGGGACCGAGCTTGCTCTGAGAGCGGCGAGAGACTGGGTGCCCCGATAACTTCGCGCAGCCCAGTCGGGAGATTTTCTTCCGCGGATAACGGGCGAGGGCATACCGGTGAAATACTCCGCATTTTCGATCGCGCGCCAGGCGCTCAGAGGCGACAAGGACTGGCCCCGCGTTTGGCGACGGCTTGAGCCACGAGACAGCTATGATGCTATCGTCATCGGTGGCGGGGGCCATGGCCTCGCAACCGCGTACTATCTCGCGCGAAATCACAACATGAAGCGCGTTGCGCTGCTCGAAAAAGGCTGGCTCGGGTCTGGGAACATTGGCCGTAATACGACGATCGTCCGCTCCAATTACATGTTGGAGGGCAACCAGCCGTTCTACGAGCACTCCGTTAAACTTTGGGAAGGCCTGACCCAGGACCTCAACTACAATGTGATGTTCTCCCAGCGCGGCATCATCAATCTGTTCCACACGGATGCGCAGCGTGACATGTATGCCAGACGCGGCAACTC
>JBCBXF010000154.1:0-7949 GCA_039816705.1 Pseudomonadota bacterium
CGTTGGCGACCTCGCGCTTGCAGGCCGTCCAATGCTCTGCGCCTATCGCTCATCCTGTGGCGGTCACCGCTTGAACACCAACATGGTCAAGGCGCTTTTCGCGGATAGTGAAGCTTGGACGTTGATCGAACTGCCAAGCGTCCGGCAGGTCGGTCGCGCAAGCATGCAGATGGGCTCCGCCGCCGTGAACTACGCTGCGGACCGGACCTGATCAACGTGGAGCTGTGTGTTCCCGCGTCTCACAAGCATCAGTCGCCAACACCGATGTTCCAATCGCATGATTTGGCCACACTCTGCAGGTCAGGATCTGCTCGGCTGAGGACGACTGTGCTGCGGCGCTGGACACACGCCCTGTGACCACTAGATTGGTGGCGTCGTCGGGCGAAGTCCGGACCGAACGCAGGTGACGGAGGGGATCCAAGCTCCTGTCATGACCATGACCAAACGACCGCTCACATTGCCCCGCACGGCACACCGGCCGGCCACGTGCACACTCCGCGCACCTGTTGCCGCGGTGTTTGTATCGACCCTCCTACTCGCCGGTTGCAGCTCCGGATTGCCGTCCTTGCCATTGTTCGGTGGGTCAAGCGATTCCGACGCGAGCGCGACGAAGGCGGCGGCTCCGGCCGAACAGCTCTACAACCGCGCCGACACACTCCTCTCGCGCGGCAAATACAAAGGCGCCGCCGCGGCGTTCGAAAATGTTGATCGCGAGCATCCTTATTCACCGTTTGCCCGGCGCTCACTCGCCCTTGCCGCGTTCGCGCATTACAAAGACGGCAATTATGATGAGGCCATCAAGGCCGGGCGGCGGTACACCACGCTCCACTCAGGGACAAAAGACGCTGCGCTGGCGCACCATGTGATCGCCATGTCCTACTTCGATCAGGTCAGCGATCCGAAACGTGATCAGTCGAAGACCAAGCGCGCCCTCAAGGAGTTCGATATTCTGATCCGGCGCTACCCGGCGAGCTCCTACGCCAAACAGGCGGCAAACCGCGTGCGCATTTCCCGCGACATCCTCGCCGCGTCTGAAATGAGCGTCGGTC
Source organism: Pseudomonadota bacterium (assembly GCA_039816705.1). Lineage (GTDB taxonomy): Bacteria > Pseudomonadota > Alphaproteobacteria > Rhizobiales > CALHAX01 > CALHAX01. Next base: position 1,050 of record JBCBXF010000154.1, read on the forward strand.
GCTATTACATGCGCGAGGGCAACCACCTCGCAGCGATCAATCGCTACAAAACCGTCGTCAGCAAATATCAGACGACCAAGCATGTTGAGGAAGCGCTGGCTCGCTTGACAGAAAGCTATATGGCGATCGGCATCCGAAACGAGGCACAGACAGCGGCGGCAATTCTTGGCCACAACTTCCCGAACTCGCAGTGGTACAAAGACAGCTATGCCCTGCTTCAGTCTGACGGCCTTGCCCCGCGCGAGGACAACGATAGCTGGCTCAGCCGCACGTGGAAGAAGACAGTCGCCAGCGTCAGCGGCGTCGCAGCCTCCCAGTAGCTGCACTGCGGCGAGCCGCGCCTGCTCCAACGAACATTTTCGTCTGGTGACATCGTGCGGCGCGTTGTCGACGCGAGTTGACCGGGTCATGTGACGGCGCGACAACGCGCCTGTGGCAGGCATGCTCGGGGTGAAACGAGATGGCGAAAAAAGCGGCCGGGCTGCGCGATTGCGACGTAGACGCGCTAAGCGAACAACAAGCTGCAGCAGAGCTCGAAGCGCTGGCACACGAGATCGCAGCCCATGACGCGCGGTACTATCGCGATGATGCGCCATCCATTTCGGACGCCGCCTATGACGCACTGCGAGCGCGCAACGCCGCGATCGAAGCCAGTTTCCCAGATCTGAAACGCGCAGACAGCCCGTCAGAAAAAGTCGGTGCCGCACCGTCCGCCGCGTTTGGCAAGATCAAGCACCGCATCCCGATGCTCTCGCTCGGAAATGCCTTCGATGATGCCGACGTCATTGACTTCATCGAGCGGATCCGCCGTTTCCTCGGGCTTGCAGAGGATCAAAGCGTCGCTATCACGGCGGAACCGAAGATTGATGGTCTGTCGATCGCCCTGCGTTACGAGAACGGTGAGCTTGTCCAAGCGGCGACCCGCGGCGATGGTCGGGAGGGCGAGGATGTCACTGCCAACGTGCGCACCATCAAGAGCATCCCAAACACGCTTGACGCTGCGGACGTCCCCGCTGTTGTCGAGATACGCGGAGAAATATTCATCGGCCGCGCCGACTTTCTGAAACTCAACGCGGCGCTTGAAGCCGACGGGACCAAAGTCTTTGCCAACCCGCGCAACGCTGCCGCCGGATCACTGCGCCAGAAAAACCCAACCGTCACAGCCAAGCGTCCACTCGCCTTCTTCGGCTACACATGGGGCGAGGTCACGGCGCTTCCGGCGGACACCCAGTCCGGTGTCGTCAGAGCTTTCGCGTCGTGGGGGATCCCGACCAATCCGCTGATGTCGACGCACCTGACTGCAGATAAACTCCTCGCCGCTTATCGCGAAATCGAGGTGGCCCGCCCAACCCTCGACTATGACATCGATGGCGTGGTCTACAAGGTCGACCGGCTGGATTGGCAGGAGCGTCTTGGCTTTCGCTCGCGCGCGCCGCGTTGGGCCGTTGCCCACAAGTTCCCCGCCGAGCGAGCAACCACAGTGCTCAACGACATTGAGATCCAGGTTGGTCGGACCGGCTCGCTGACCCCGGTCGCCAAGCTTGAGCCGGTCACAGTCGGTGGCGTCGTGGTCTCGAACGCGACACTGCACAATGAGGATGAGATCGCTCGCAAGGGTGTGCGCATCGGCGACACGGTCGTCATTCAGCGCGCAGGCGACGTGATCCCGCAGATCATCGAAGTCGTCGAGGAGAAACGCCCAAAGACGGCAAAACCATTTTCCTTCCCGACCCTATGCCCGGCCTGCGGCAGCGATGCTGTCCGCAGCATCGATCCAAAAACCGGGCGCGAAGATGTTGTGCGGCGCTGCACGGGCGGGCTCGTCTGCCCGGCGCAGGCCGTCGAACGCCTTCGCCATTTTGTCTCCCGAGACGCCTTTGACATTGAGGGCCTCGGCGCCAAGCAGATTGGCGCATTCTTCGACGATGGCTGGATCGCGCGGCCTGCGGATATTTTCACGCTGGAGACACGCGATGCGCGACGACAGAGCCTGTTGAAGGATCAGGAGGGTTGGGGCGCGACATCGGCTCGCAACCTGTTTGCAGCGATTGATGCCCGTCGCGCAATTGAGATGTCGCGGTTCATTTACGGGCTCGGCATCCGCCATGTCGGCACATCAACCGCGCAATTGCTCGCGCGCCATTACGGAACGTGGGACGCGTTGGCCACCGCTCTCGACGCAGCTCAGGATCGGGACAGCGACGCCTACCGCGATCTCGTGGATATCGACGGGATCGGCGCCGCGGCCGCCGAAGCACTCGTCGAGTTCTATGAGGACCCTCACAATAAGGCCGCGGTTGACGATCTGCTGGCCGAAATCAGGATCGATTCCTACGAGGCACCGCAGAAGATATCTTCCCCCGTCACCGGCAAGACTGTCGTTTTCACCGGAACACTGGAGCAGCTGTCACGTTCGGAAGCCAAGGCTCAGGCGGAACGACTTGGCGCAAAAGTGTCAGGGTCGGTCTCGAAAAGAACCGACTACGTCGTCGCGGGACCGGGTGCTGGCTCGAAGCTCAAGAAAGCCGAAGAGCTCGGGCTCACTGTGCTCAGCGAAGATGAGTGGATCGCACTGGTCGGCTAACATCGTGATTGGGCGTCACAACGGTACCGTCGCCGCCTCCAGCCATGCGCGCACGTCGGGATGATCGGAAAGCTCCGGCCCGATCTTCGCGAGTACATCGGCGTGGTAGGTGTTCAGCCAGGCACGCTCCCGATCATCCAATAGTGCAACATCAATGAGTGTCCGGTCGAACGGAGTAAAACTCAGCGTCTCGAAAGCCATCATTTCCCGGTCACCGCCCGAGATCGGCGCAGGCGGCGTGACGAGAACGAGATTCTCCAGCCGGATTCCGAACGCGCCCTCGCGGTAGTAACCGGGCTCATTGGAGAGCATCATGCCGGGCGCCAGCGCCACCATCCCGCGTTTGGAGATGCTCGTCGGCCCTTCGTGAACTGAGAGATAACTGCCGATGCCGTGTCCGGTCCCATGATCATAGTCGAGACCTGCCGACCAAAGAGGTTGCCGCGCCAGCGGATCGAGATCGACGCCGCGCGTGCCTTTTGGAAAACGGGCTTGCGCCAGGGCGATGTGCCCTTTGAGCACGTGCGTATAACAGCGCCGCATCTCATCGTCCGGCGTGCCGATCGCGACAGTCCGGGTGATGTCGGTCGTACCGTCGCGATACTGCCCGCCACTGTCGATCAGATAGAGTGAGCCCGGTTCCAACGAGCTGTCCGTCGCTTCGGTCACACGGTAGTGCACGATCGCGCCATTCGGCCCCGCACCGGAAATCGTATCGAAACTCAAGTCTCGCAGCAGCCCGCCCTCTGCGCGAAAGGCTTCAAGCTGGCGCGCCGCAGAAATCTCGGTGACGTTTCCCTTTGGTGCGGCTGCGGCTAGCCAGGCAAGAAAGCGCGCCATTGCTACGCCGTCCCGCAGATGCGCGGCTCTGCTGCCGGCGATCTCGGAGTCGCTTTTGCGCGCCTTGGCATGCAGCACGAGATCGTGTCCCTCGTTGATCGACGCATCGCTGGCTTCTAGTTGAGAGAAAAACCAGTCCGGCGCAGTCTTCGGATCAATGCGCACGCGCTGCCCGGTGAGGGTTGCGAGAGCGCCCTGAAGATCGTCTTCCCCAAGAAGCTCAACGAACGGTTCAAGGTGCGCGCGTGCCGTCGCGTCGATCTTGTCAGCGTGGACAAAAAGCTCCGGTTTGCGGTCTGCATGCACAATCGCGAACGCGAGCGTCACTGGCGTATGAGCGATATCCGATCCGCGAATGTTCAACAGCCAGGCAATCGAGTCCGGCAGTGTGAGGATCATCGCATCCTGATGCGCGGCGGCGAGTGCGGTCTGCATGTCTGCGATTTTCTGCTCCGCCGACGTGCCGGCAAGCGCAAGATCGTGCACGACAATCGGCGCTCGTGGTGGCGCCGGACGATCATCCCACACGGTATCGACCGGATTGTTCGCCACAGGTTTGAGCGTCATGCCAACCGCTGCAAGCTTGCGACGGAGGGTTTCGATTTCGCCCCGCGTGTGGAGCATCGCATCGTAGCCGACGGTCGCGCCGTTGCTCAGTTGCGAGGTCAGCCATCCGCCGAGCGAGTCGCCGGGGATCGAGAGAGAACTGAACACTGCACCGTCACACTGTCCCCGCGCCTGAAGCGTGTAGCGCCCATCGACAAACAGCCCTGCGCTCTGCTGGAGAATTGCCGCATATCCGGCAGAGCCAGAAAAACCAGTGAGCCAACGCAAGCGCTCATCCGCTGCAGCCACGTACTCGCCTTGGTGCGCGTCCGCCCGCGGCACCAGAAAACCGTCAAGGCCGCGGCGCGACAGCTCATTCCGCAGTGCAGCAACGCGGGCGGCACCAAGGCTCGGGTCGGTCGTATTTTCAAACGTCTGAAACATTCACAAATCTCTTTTCTGAGCGGCACGACCCACATCTACGCCGCGAAGGGGCATACGAGATATGCATGAAAAGCATGTATTGCATCGGCGACCTGCGGAAAATGCAATGCTGCGATGCAACAGCCCGTCTGGTCACAGACCGCTCATGCCCTCATCTTCCGAACAGCCTAAGCAACCCTGACACGAGGACTTAGACGATCATGAGCACAGTGACCATGGACGGCCTCTGGCCTTTTGGAACAGCAAAGCGCAAAGCGGCAGGCGGAAAGCCAACCGGTTCTCTGTTCGATCGCTTTGTGGAGATGCAGGAAAAACGCGCGGAGCATTTCACGGCCCGATACCTATCAGGATACAGCACAGCCGAACTCAGAAATTTCGGTCTTTCTGACGCCGAAATCGTTCGGCTGACGGGACGCGGCCTGTAACGCAGCAGTTTGGGCGTCCTGCGCCAAAGCACACTGTCAAAACGCAGCGATGCCGGGGGTCATGCCCCGGCATTTGTGCTCTGCCCTCGAGCAAGTATCAACGTTGTCCAGCCATCACGCTGGATTTTTGACGAGCACGCAAGGCCTTCAGCGATGTAGGTGGCCAGTACGTCGTCAGCTTGTTCATCAAGCAAACCGGAAAGAATAACGTGCGCCCGCTCTCCGCCTTCGAGCACGCGAACCACATCTCCCGACATGGCGATGAGCGGCCCGGCCAGGATGTTGGCGATGACGAGGTCATAGGGTGCAGGTGCACGGATCGGTTCTTTGTTGACGCCATCCGCCTCCACAAAGGCGATCGCCTCTGCGCCGTTCAACCGTGCGTTTTCCGCCGCTACAAACACAGCAACAGGATCGATGTCACTCGCGACAATCCGCGCGCCTGGAAACCGTCGCCGTGCCGCAATTGCGAGTATGCCGCTACCGGTTCCTAGATCGAGAATACGCGCCTTGTCTGGATGTGCTTGCGCAACAGCCGTGATCGCCTCGAGGCATCCCGTCGTGGTGCCGTGATGCGCCGTGCCGAACGCAGCGCCCGCCTCGATTTCGATTGGCTCGCCATGATCGGCGACGGCGTCACGATCGTGCGAGCCATGCACGACGAAGCCGCCCGCATGGACCGGCGCGAGACGAGCCTGCGACTCCGCCACCCAATCCGTATCGGGCAGCTGCTCCCATGAGGCCATCGACGCAAGCGCAGCCGCTCCGGGCACGTCGGCAACGACCTGTCGAAAAGCATTGGCGGAGGCTGCAGCTTCGGCATAGGCAATCACGCGCCAAAGCCCCGGCGCATCAGCATCCTCGAACCAGCTCAACGCATCCGCGTGCGGGCTGAGCGCATCCGCGACATGCTCGGCAAGATCGGCCGCCTCACAGACGACCGTAAACGCATACGTGCTCATGTCGTTGCGGCTGCAGTGTCGTCTGCTTTTTCACTCTGCGGCGCCAAGTGACGATTCCAGGTCATGCGCAAATGTGCGGCACCGTCCGAAGGAGACCGCGTTTGTAGCACGCCGCTCGGATCCTCCACGACAAGCCCGCTCTCGAGCAGGCGCGACAGTGCGTCCTCGGCATCGAACTGAACGGCGACACCAAATTCCTCCTCGAGAAACTGCTCAATCGCCTGGCGCGCATCATCCAGCTCCGCACGAGGTAACGGACCGCGTGCAAGCAGCGCATAGAGCAGCATCTCCTCCTTCACATCCTCTTCCTCGGCGCGATCTGTCAGGAGAGTCAGCACACCGCGGTTGTCGGCGAGATTATGGAAGTAGAGGTTCTGCGCCAGCGTCATCATGTAGGCGTTCTTCTGTGTGAAGAACTTTTTCACCTGGCGGAAAATCACTGCGACCAGACCGACGAGGGCAGCAAGCGCCTTGAGTGGATTGGTAGCAACCAGCGCCAGCTTGCTGATGGTCGTGACCACGCTTGCAATCGTCCCACCACCGGCCGTTGCGCCAAGAAACAGCTTGTCCGCCAGCTTGAATTTCACACGCGTGTTCGGAAACATCATTTGTAGATCGGCGCGCGGGATCTGTTTGAACATCTTGAGATAGACGAAATCTGATGACGCCTGCTCCGGCAGCATCTGACGAAGTTTTTTCAGTCGTTTGGCCGCCTGTTTCTCGTTGATATCTTCCTCGACCATGATCTCCCGGATGCGTATCGCCTCGGGCTTGAGCTTCAGAAGGAGAAAAAGTCGCTGGAAGATTGGCACATCCTGTGTGTATGGCTTGAGCCAGAGCGTCTTCCACTGGCGATAAGTGCGCTGCTTGATTGTGGCGCCGCGTGAGTAGACCATGAGTTCGTCGAACTCCGAGAGGTCGACAGAAAGGTCGAGCCCGTAGGCTGACTTTTCCTCGAAGATCGTATTCAGCATGGTCGGCGTGATCTCGCGGTAGTTCGCCGAGATAAGGATTTGACGCAGCAGATTTGTCATCCGACGTTGCATGTCGTCGGCCTGTTCGGGCGTGAACGTTAGCGCGCGGACGGTGTCACGATCCG
>JBCBXF010000155.1:0-7905 GCA_039816705.1 Pseudomonadota bacterium
AGAGCATTAGCGGCTTGTGGCGAATTGCCTTCGAGTCGTTCGTAAGCGTCGAGGGTGTCGAAGAGCCGTTCAATTTCCGGGTCCGACAGATACCGCTCACACGCATGCGATTTGTAGCGTGCGACGAGGCGAACCGGATTCGAGTTCTCGTCCCGCCACCCCCAGATCTCTGCCAGGTTGAACATTTTTAAGAGAAGCGAAAGCGTATGGTTCGCGGCGCCGGGTCCACCGGTTGCGTTTGGGCTCCGACGTGTTCGGCTTTGCATTTTTCTCCGCGTCGCCGTGCGGCCGTCTCTGACGTCTTGCTTCAAGCGCTCAACATCGCGCCGCGTGATCTGTCGGACAGGGACGGGTCCGATCAGCGGCAAGATGTGGTTTTTGATGTTGAGGGCGTCGTTGGCGACAGACGAGGGGCGTTTGTGGTGCCGCGCATGCTCGTCCAAGAACCGCTCGCACAGGTCAGACATGAGCGGCTCGCCTGCCACGGCCCCGTAGCGCAGTGAATCAACATCATCGCCCAGACGAATTTCGCTGAGAAGCCGCTGCGCTTCGTTGCGTGCAGACTCGACGGTGTGGGGTGAACCGACCTCTCCGATGGTCAGCCATTTCTACTTTCCCTGAAACCGGACTTTGAGGGCGAAGATTTTTCGCTTTGGACGGGCGCGACAGCAAAAGCCGCGCACGGCGCTGTCCCAGAGCGTGTCTCCAGGCTTCATCGCATCGACGGATCGTTTGGTCAGTTTGCGTTCTGAAAGGCTCGGCATAGGGGGGACCTCAGCTGTACTTTTCTAGAGGTCGCGAGGCTTCTTTCTGGCGACCATAGAGCCGAAATTTAGTCCCAAACCGTATCAGTTGACGAGGTCTAAGTGGTTGAATTTTCTATGTATTGAGTAGTCCTTCGTAAGCCCCGATCGGATTGTGGATCTAGAGGTCCCCCGTTCGAACCGGGGAGGCGGTACCACTTACTCGTGTCGCGTGATGTGCACGTCACGCTGGAAGGCCGGCCCGATTTCCCTGCACCCTCAGGCGCGTTGTCCCCAGAGCATTGTCTACGCTGGACTCGCGGCGGCAGTTGCCGTCATCTTGCTGTGATCTAACGTTGAGTATTTGTGCGGAGACATCAACGAAACTGGGAGACAGATGATGAAAATGCTTCTCGGCGTCACAGCCGCGGTTGCCCTCAGCCTTGCGCTTGCCACACCACAGGCCGCCGTTGCGAAGGAGTGCCCGCGCGGCACCCTCGACAAGCAGTATTGTGACCGTGACAACGATCAGATCGCTGACCTGCCACTCGACGAGTCGAAATGGGTCGACCCGTCGACCATCATTTTCTCATATACGCCGGTCGAAGATCCAGCTGTCTACGCGAAGGTCTGGGACGGCTTCATCAAACACATGTCGGAAGTGACCGGCAAAAAAGTCGTGTTTTTCCCGGTCCAGTCCTATGCCGCGCAATATGAAGCGATGCGCTCGGGCCGCCTCCACATCGCCGGTGTCAACACGGGCGGCAATCCGGTGGCCGTATCGTGCGCCGGTATGGTGCCGTTTGCGATGATGGCCTCGAAAGATGGCTCGTTCGGATACGAGATGGAAATTATCGTGCCCGCCGACAGCAAGATCCAGGCGCCGGCCGACCTGAAGGGCAAGACCTTGGCATTCACCTCGCCGACGTCGAACTCCGGCTTCAAGGCGCCGTCAGCAATCCTGAAGAGCAGTTTCAGCCTCGAAGCGGACAAGGATTTCAAAACGACCTTCTCCGGCAAACATGACAACTCAATCCTCGGCGTCGCAAACAACGATTACGAGGCCGCAGCAGTTGCCAACTCCGTGCTGAAGCGAATGATTGCGCGCAACGCGGTCGACCCGACCAAAATCCGTTCGATTTACAAGTCGCAGACCTTCCCGACGACAGGGTACGGCCATGCGCACAATCTTCATCCGGCCGTGGCCGCCAAGGTCAAACAGGCGTTCTTCACGTTTGATTGGGACGGCTCAGATCTCCAGAAAGAGTTCAAGAAAGAGGGGCGTTTCGTCGCGATCCACCACAAGAGTGACTGGGCTGTCATTCGTCAGATCGATGCAGCCAACGGCGTGAGCTACGACTGCAAATAGATAGTCTTACGGCCCCGTGGCCCGTAATCGCCGATCCGCTCCCATGAACGCGCTCCCGCGGACGGATCAACACGTCAGACGACACATGTGCGGCACCGCGGATAGCAGGTGCCGCACCTGACGATTTACCCTCCCGCCGGAACATGACTTCACATGCTGCGTCTTGAAGGCCTGACCAAACGTTACGCAACAGGCGATCTCGCGTTGAAGAGCGTGGATCTCGAAGTCGCGGAAGGTCATGTTATTGCTCTGATCGGCCCCTCGGGCGCCGGCAAATCAACCCTGATCCGCTGTGTCAATCGGCTGGTAGAACCTACGAGCGGCAGCGTCTCGCTTGGCGGTCAGCAGATCACCGGCCTGTCGCAACGCGCGTTGCGCGAAGCGCGTCGCCGCATGGGGATGATATTTCAGGAGTACGCGCTCGTTGAACGCCTGACGGTGATGGAAAACGTTCTCTCCGGCCGTCTCGGTTATGTCGGCTTCTGGGCGAGCTGGTTCCGCAAGTTTCCGAAGGACGATATTGCCGAGGCCTTCCGCCTGCTGGACCGCGTTGGGCTGCTTGCGATGTGTGACAAGCGCGCTGATGCCCTCTCCGGCGGTCAGCGGCAGCGCGTCGGTATCGCCCGCGCGTTGATCCAGAATCCTGAGCTGTTGCTCGTCGACGAGCCGACAGCCAGCCTCGATCCGAAAACCTCGCGCCAGATCATGCGGCTGATCAGTGAGCTGTGTCGTGAGCGCGGTCTCGCCGCCATCATCAACATCCATGACGTCATGCTCGCGCAAATGTTCGCCGAGCGGATTGTTGGCCTGCGCCTTGGCGAGATTGTCTATGACGGCCCACCGACCGGCCTGACGGCCCCCGTGCTGACGGAGATTTATGGCGAAGAGGACTGGGAAGCGACGATCGAGAACGTCGACGACGATGAAGACGAGGAGGCATTTGACGCTGGCGCAGGCGCGGATAACGGCGCGAGCCCCGACCCCGACCCCGACCCCGACCCCGACCACGAAACGCCCGCTGTACTCGAACCCGTCGCCGGTCGGGTCTGACGCGATGTCGCCGTTGCCGAACACGTCACCCATGTCTTCGAGGGCCAAATCGTCGCCGGCCACGCCAACGGCTGCGCGGTATCCAACGAGTTGGCGCAAACCACCGTTCATCACCAATCCATTGCTGCGCTGGACGCTATGGGTGGGCGCCGGCATCTATCTCGCCATCGCGCTCGGCACGCTCGAAGTGAACTGGTCACGTGTCGCAGAGGGAATCCCGCGCGGACAAAAATTCATCGCTGCATTTTTTCCTCCAGATTTTATCAGTCGTTGGGATTCGATCATCGATGGCATCCTCGAGAGCATTTGGATGACGATCATCGCAACCGTGGCCGGCATTGCGCTATCGGTGCCCGTCGGCCTTGGCGCCGCGCGCAATCTCGCACCTCTGCCGATTTATCTCTTTTGCCGGGCAATCGTTGCGCTCTCCCGCACATTCCCGGAAATCATCCTCGCCATCTTCGCAGTCAAACTCTTCGGCTTCGGCCCCTTCGCCGGCTTCCTCGCGCTGTCGATCGCGACGATCGGGTTCTTCGCCAAGTTGCTCGCCGAAGACATCGAGAACATGGACGTGAGCCAGGCCGAGGCGGTGAAGGCCACCGGCGCGAGCTGGTTTCAATGGGTCAACTACGCCGTCCAGCCGCAGGTCATGCCCCGCATGATCGGTCTTTCGATGTACCGCCTCGATATCAATTTTCGCGAATCCGCCGTCGTCGGTATCGTCGGTGGCGGCGGCATTGGCGCAACGCTCCTCACGGCGTTCGACCGTTATGAGTTCGACAGCGCGGCTGCGATCCTGCTGATCATTATCGCCATCGTCATGACGCTGGAATATCTCTCCGGCTACCTCCGCCGGTGGGTGCAATAATGCCCGTTCGCGAGACCAACGCCGGACCAGTCTGGCGCCGCCGCACAAGCGCAAGCCAGTGGGCCGTTTGGGCAGGCTGGCTCGTCGGTGTCGCGATTGTCGCTTACGCGTGGAAACTCGTGTCCGACAAGACGGTCTGGTTTTTCGTGTCGGATGCTCCCCGCCAGGCGGCGGACATGGCATCGCGCATGGTGCCGCCGAAATGGTCTTACGCCGATCAGCTCTGGCGGCCGCTCTGGGATACGCTGAACATTGCCACTCTTGGGACCATGATCGCCCTGCTTATCGCGTTTCCGTTGGCGTTCCTCGCTGCGCGCAACACGACCCCACACCCGGTCGTCCGGGCCGGCGCGCTTTTCACAATCGTCGCATCCCGCTCGATCAATTCGCTGATCTGGGCGCTGATGCTGGTTGCAATCATCGGCCCGGGCGTGTTCGCAGGCGTGATCGCCATCGCGCTGCGGTCGGTCGGTTTCTGCGCAAAACTGCTCTATGAAGCGATAGAGGAAATCGATCCCAAGCAGGTTGAGGCGATCACCGCAACGGGCGCGAGCGCGGCGCAACGCCTGTCCTTCGGTATCGTGCCGCAAATTCTGCCGACGTTTGCCGGGGTCTCCGTCTTCCGATGGGATATTAACATCCGGGAATCAACTGTTCTCGGTCTTGTTGGAGCGGGCGGCATCGGCATCCAGCTCGACGCGTCGATCTCGACGCTCGCATGGACGCAGGTTTCGTTGATCTTGCTGATGATCCTTGGCACCGTCATCGTCAGCGAATGGGTTTCCGCCCGCGTGCGCCACGCGATTATCTAAGCGTTATGATCCGGCATGGCGTACGAACCGGAACGCCTCCACAGCATGAGACGCCGCTGATGAAACTCACAGACGAAGAGCAGGCCATGCAGGCCGGTGAGGCGGGTGCTGCGCGGCAATGGGCGATCACGCATCAGATCGATGTCGCGCGCATGTTCGATGCGGCCGACATGGTGCCGGTAAGCCAAGCGCACATGATGGCCGACCCGGAATCGCTCGGCGAGGCAGGCGTCGCATTTTTCGAAAGCTTCGCATGTCTGCCCGACGCTGAACGCCGTGTACGTGTCCCGATGATCACCGATCCAAGGGGCGTTGATCTCAGTTGTTATGAACCGCTTGGTCAGACCGAGGTCATGGCGAACCTTGAGCGCCGATTCATCGCCGCCTGCGAAGCGCTTGGCGTCATAATGACCGACACCTGCATCAACTATCAGACGGTCATGCCGCCGGTGCGCGGTGATCACGTCGCCTATGGAGATACCGGCGTCGTGATCTATGCCAATAGCGTTTGCGGTGCGCGATCGAACTTCGAAGGTGGCCCCTCGGCCCTTGCAGCCGGATTGACGGGACGCACGCCACGCTACGGTCTGCATCTCGATCAACATCGCCAAGCGACGCGTCGTTTCCGCGTGACGGTGCAGCCGAACGGCCTGACAGATTGGGGCGTGCTGGGGGCCGTCATCGGGCGCCGCGCGGGGTCGTATTGGGAAGTCCCTGTTGTCGAAGGGATCGAAACGACGCCGACATCTGATGAGATCAAGCATTTTGGTGCTGCGATGGCGAGTTATGGCTCGACACCGCTCTTTCATATCGTCGGCGTTACGCCGGAGTGCGAGCGGATCGAGGATATCGGCGGCGCGGCGCTGGATGCGGAGAAAATAACCGCGGACGACCTTGAAGATCTGCGTGCACCGTTCGGCGCGATTGGAGAAAAAGTCGACGTTGTCGTGTTCGCAGCACCGCAGCTGTCGCTTGTTGAAATGCAGCAGGTCGCAGACCTATGCCGTGGCCGCAAGCGTCATAACGAAACGGCGCTGATCGTCTGCACGCCCGCAGCTGTCTACACGGATGCACGCCGTATGGGGTTCGTCGCCGATATCGAGGCGTTCGGCGGACGCGTGCTCCAAGGTACCTGCTTTTATCAGCAGTACGCGCGCGAAATTGGCGAGGCGAATGGCTGGCGACGGCTCCTGTCGAACTCGACCAAGATCGTGAACATTCTCGGGGGGTATGGCTACGCCCCGGCGCTGGCGTCGATGGAAGACTGCATTGCCTCCGCCGTGGCCGGGAGTGTGGTGGCATGAGTGAACGGCCACCCCGTGAATTGCGCTGCCACATCGGCATCGGCCCGGCGGTGAGCGGCGTCGCCCTCGTGGCGCAGGACAATTTTTCTGCCCGGTACGATCTTGATCGTCTGACCGGAATTTTCTCCAGGCCGGAACATGCGCTCGCCGGACAGTCTTATGTCGATCGCATCCTCGTCTTGAACACAGCGAAGGGTGGCGTTGCGTCAGCGTGGATGCTGCACGAAATGGTCGCGCGCGGCCTCAGCCCGAAAGCGATCCTGTTCAACACCGCCAACACGATCCTGGCGCAGGGCGCTGCATTCGCCGGGCTCGCAATGTGCGACCGCTTCGATGCGGGGGATATCACCCAACTGATCACAACGGGGGAGCACGTTGACGTCTTTCCTGGCGAAGGCCGATGCATCGTGCGTAACGCGCCGCCTGAGGCTGCCGGTTAAGCGTGAAAGCGTGGCCGACGGGCATGACCGGATGAGGTCGGCAACGTGGTGAACGACGAGATCGGTTGCGCTCGGCTTCTGCCTGCGATACCCGCAGCTGAAACGTCGACCGGCCCCTCGGCCCCCTGATATTGCGAGCCCCAAGGAACGCCCCTGATGGAAAACTTTTCACCCGAGATGGATCTCGTCTACCGCGTCGGTGCTGCCGCTGCGGTTCTGTTTGTCATTGCCTGGATCGGCAACCTGATCAGTTTTTCGAACCGCTTTATGAATGCGCTCGTGACCGCGATCCTGTTCGGTATCGTCAATGCGGGTGCGCTGTATGCGATCAACGCGATCACGATCCCCGAGAGCCTGCAGGAAGCGATGAACAATCGCTGGTTGCAGACCGTGCTGCTTGGCGCCGGTCTTGTGTTTGTCGTTGATTTGGTCGCGAACGTTTTGTCGTTCTCGAACCGCTTTGTCTCCGCGCTGGTCACCGTCATTGTGTTCGTCGCGCTCTACGCTTTGGCGCTCTACATGACCGGCGGTGTTCCAAACGTCGAGCTGCCGACCTGAGCGAGAGACTTTGCACACCTGATGGAACTGTCCGTCGCCGAACGCTGGTATGAAACCCGCGAGGTCGGCGACGGCATCACGCGCATCCTTGAGACGCACGTGGCCTCCTGGCTCCGGTGCAACATTTGGCATGTGTCCGGCCGCGACTGTGATCTGATCATCGACACCGGCATGGGGTTACGGCCACTGACGGAGGCGATCACCTCGTTGTCGGCTCGGCCCGTAACGGCAGTTGTCACACATAGTCACTTCGATCACGCAGGTGGACTGCATCAGTTCGACCATTGCTGCGGTCATCGGGCAGAGGCAGAAATTCTCGCCGCACCGACCGCGCACAATACTGTCGCCGATACCGGATTTTTGCGCGCAGAGACGTTCACCGCGTTGCCTCATGAGAATTTCGACTGGCGGACGTGGCGGATCAAACCGGCAGCGTTGACGGGTCACCTCGACGACGGAGATAAAATCGATCTCGGTGATCGCGTGTTTGACGTCTTTCACTTACCCGGTCACTCACCGGGGTCGATCGCCCTGCTTGAGCGCGCCTCCGGCATCTTTTTCAGCGGTGACGTCGTCTACGATGGCGATTTGATCGACGATCTCTATCACTCCGATGCCGAGATACTGGCCGAGTCCCACGCTCGTCTGCGCGAACTGCCGATCCGCACTGTTCATGGCGGGCATGACGCTTCGTTCGGCCACGCGCGGATGCTGGAGATCCTTGATGAGTATGCCGCCGGTGGTCGGCGTCTCGGCGACAT
>JBCBXF010000156.1:0-7883 GCA_039816705.1 Pseudomonadota bacterium
TTCTTCCGGTGTTCCACTCTCGAGTTCCTCGCGGCTCACCAGATCGTTCTGCAGCATGAGATTGACGAGTGCTGCGATCCAGCGCTCATAGTAGGTGAGGCGGAGGTAAAGCGACGCCGAGAGTTCCTCACGGGCAAAGCGTGAGCGATCGAGATTCCATTTGCCCCAGGCCGCCATGGCGACGGTGAGCGCCATGGCCTTTGCTTCCCACTCAGTGTGGAACACCGGCTCGTCGATCTCGATCGGCACCGGGCCAAACCCGTGCATACCGCCCATGTCATGAATGCCATTCATGCGGCTTCGCCGCGACGATCCGCATGACGTGACCCCATCAACGGTTCGGTATCGGCAGGAATGACGCGCTGCGTCCCGATCATGGAATCTCGCGTCACCAACGCGGCGAGCGCCGTCTCGGACATATTCTCCGTACCGGCCGGGCGTTCGGGGATCACGAGATAGCGGATTTCCGCCGTCGAATCCCACACCCGCACCTCGATATCGTCCTCAAGTGTGACACCGAACTCCTGCAACACGGCGCGCGGTTCGATGACAGCGCGGGCCCGATAAGCCTCGGATTTATACCAGCGTGGCGGGATGCCGAGCACACTCCACGGATAACAGGAGCAGAGCGTGCATACGACAAGATTGTGCACCTCGCGTGTATTCTCGACAGCCACCATGTGCTCGCCTTGACGACCGGTGTAACCCAGTGTCGCGATCGCCGCAGTCGCGTCTTCGCGCAACGCTGTGAGGTAGTCGGGATCGACCCAGGCGCGCGCCACGACACGGGCCCCGTTTCGCGGGCCGATGCGCTCGGCGTAGGTCTCGATCAGCTCGTCGATGGCGGCAGGATCGACGAGGCCTTTTTCCACCAGCAAGGTCTCCAGGGCTTTGACGCGCAGTGCCGGATCGCTCGGTTCATGGGCATGCGCCGTGTGCGATTCCTCGTGCTTCGGTGCGTGGTGGCTGGCGTCGTCTGTCATTGATTTTCCTCCGCGGAACTGCGCGGTCTGGTCTTAGCACGCTCAGACTTTGGTTGACTGCAACTGTGCTTCACCGGCGATCACACTCAGTTGACGCGACAGCGACCGCACGCCCTTCAGCCGTTTCTCAGGCAGATCCCAGTCGGCACGATACACCAGCTTGTGATCCGGCTGGATTTTGACGGTCTGCGCGCGCTCGGAGACGAACTTCGCGAGGCCTTGCGGGTTGACGAACGTATCATTGCGGAAGCGCACGACGCCCCCCTTGGGCCCGGCGTCTATCTGTGCGATGCCCGCCTTGCGGCAGAACGCCTTGATCTCGACGACCTCAAGCAAGTGGGCGACCTCCTCAGGCAATGGGCCGAAGCGATCGACCAGTTCTGCAGCAAACGCCTCGATGTCTTCGCGCTCTGTCAGGTTGGAGAGCCGGCGGTACAGCCCGAGCCGGAGTTGCAGGTCTTCGACATAACTCTCCGGGATCAGGATCGAGGCGCCGAGTTGAATGACCGGAGACCAGGTCTCGTCCATCTCCGCGCCGCCCGTGCCATCCTTCAGCGCTGCGATCGTCTCTTCCAGCATCGACTGATAGAGTTCGAAGCCGACCTCCTTGATATGGCCCGACTGCTCTTCGCCGAGCAGGTTGCCAGCGCCACGGATATCGAGGTCATGGCTTGCAAGACTAAAGCCTGCCCCGAGGGTATCGAGTGACTGCAGCACCTTCAGGCGTTTTTCAGCGCCCTCGGTCATCTTCTTCTTTGGCGGCACGGTGAAGTACGCATAGGCTCGCGTCTTCGAGCGACCGACGCGCCCGCGCAACTGATAGAGTTGCGAAAGTCCGAAGCGATCGGCGCGATGCACGATCAGAGTGTTGGCACGCGGAATATCGAGCCCCGATTCGACGATGGTGGTCGACAGCAACACGTCGTACTCACCATCGTAGAACGCGTTCATGATGTCATCGAGCTGACCTGGCGCCATCTGGCCATGTGCGATGGTGAATTTAATCTCCGGCACGGTCTCGCGGAGGAAATTTGCAATCTCATCGAGGTCGCTAATGCGTGGCACAACATAAAATGCCTGCCCGTTGCGATATTTTTCGCGCAGCAGCGCATCGCGCAATACGACGGGATCAAACGGTGAGACGTAGGTTCGCACAGCAAGGCGATCGACCGGGGGCGTGGTGATAAGCGAAAGCTCTCGCACGCCGGATAACGCAAGTTGCAAGGTCCGCGGGATCGGCGTTGCGGTCAGGGTCAACACGTGGACATCGTCCCGCAGCTGTTTCAGCCGTTCCTTGTGCTGAACGCCAAAATGCTGCTCTTCATCGATGATCAGCAGTCCGAGGTTCGAGAATTCGACAGACTTGCCGAGCAGAGCATGCGTGCCGACAATGATGTCGACCTGCCCGCTTTTCAGCCCCGCTTTGTTCTCGGCAAGCTCTTTCGTGCCGACGAGGCGCGACGCCTGCGCGATGCGAACGGGATAACCTTCGAAGCGTTCAACGAACGTGCGGTAGTGCTGTCGGGCGAGGAGTGTTGTCGGGACGACGACGGCGACCTGTTTCCCTCCCATAACCGCGACGAACGCGGCACGCAGCGCAACCTCTGTCTTGCCGAAACCCACATCGCCGCAGACCAGCCGGTCGAGCGGACTGCCCGAGCCCAGATCTTCAAGCACCGCATTCGCCGCGGCTTCCTGATCCTCCGTCGCCTCGAAGGGAAAGCGGGCGAGGAAGGCATCGTAGATGTCATCGGTGACGGTGAGCGGTTCAGCGGTCTTGAGGGCGCGCAGCGCGGCGATCTTGATGAGCTGATCGGCGATATCGCGCAGGCGGGCCTTGAGCCGCGATTTTCGCGCCTGCCAAGCCGCGCCGCCCAGCCGATCAAGCTGCGCACCGGCGGCGTCTGATCCGTAGCGCGAGAGCATCTCGATATTTTCGACGGGAAGAAAAAGTCGATCCCCACCGTGATATTCAAGCTCGAGACAGTCATGCGGCGCGCCGAGTGCATCGATCGTCTTCAAACCAACGAACCGACCAATCCCGTGATCGGCATGGACGACGAGATCTCCCGGCGTCAGGCTTGCTGCTTCGGTGAGAACGTCGGTCGCCTTGCGAGACGCCTTGCGCGGACGCACGAGACGGTCGCCCAGGATATCCTGCTCGGCGACGATGGCCATCTGCGGTGTGACAAAGCCCTGCTCCAGGCCGAGCACGCCAAAGCCGACGGTGTCCTTCGCGAGCGCCTGCACGTCTGCCCATGTCTCGACGATCGCGGTCTTTTTCATCCCGTTGTCGACGAAAAGCTTTGCGAGACGCTCCCGCGCGCCAGCGGACCACGCGAGTACGGCGACCGTTCGCCCTCCGGCGACGAGTGTGTTCACATGCTCAACCGCAGCGGCGAAGACGTTGCCCCCTTCAGCGCTCCGCTCAGCGGCAAAATTGCGTGCGGCTTTGCCATCCAACGGAACAATCTGCGTCGCTGTGCCGTCTTCCGGCTGATCGAATGGCGTCAGCGTCAGCCGGTCGCGCGCGGCAATGGTTTTCTTCCACTCCGCTTCCTCGATGTAGAGTTCCAAGACAGGAAGCGGATTGTAGGGTGCGGCGCCGAAGGTGGCCTGCTCCATGGCGTCGACGCGGGCGGCGAAGTGTTCACTCACCTGTTCGATGCGCCCATCGATCGCCTCGTCCGCGAGGTAATCAAAACTGAGCGATGCTTCGGGAATGTAGTCCAGTAGCGTTGCCATCTCATCGTGAAAGAACGGCAGCCAGTGTTCAACGCCGCTAAAACGCTGCCCCGCGGAGACCGCTTCGTAGAGCGTGTCTTCCGTCGTCGCCGGCCCGTAGGTCTCAACATACCGCGAGCGAAATTTCTGGCGAGATGCGTCGGTGAGAACAAATTCACTCGTTGGCAGGAGAACGAGCCGCGCGACCTGCTTGGAGGTGCGTTGCGTTTCCGGATCGAACTGTTTCATCGATTCCAGCGTGTCACCGAAGAAATCGAGACGCAGCGGCTTGCTGCGCCCGGGAGGAAAAAGATCGAGAATGCCACCACGCACGGCGAATTCACCAGCCTCCATCACCGTGCCGGTCTGGTTGTAGCCACTTGCCGTCAGTCGCGATGCAAGACGTTTCATGTCGACGCGCTGACCGGGGGCGAGCGTTTTGATCGCGCCTTTGATGAATGCCGGTGTGACCGTGCGCTGGAGCACGGCATTAACCGTGGTGAGCACAATTGTCGGCGCCTTGCGCTTCGCCGCAGCGAGGCGTGCCAGCGCACTGATGCGCCGGGCGATCAGGTCCGGGTTCGGGGATACGCGATCGTAGGGGACTGTATCCCAGGCGGGAAACTCGATGGTGGCGATGTCGGGGTGGAAAAACTTGAGACCCGCGAGGAATGCTTCCGCACGGCGATCATCTCGCAGGACGTGGAGATGTACCGGCGGGCCGCTGCCGTCTGCATTTGCCTCCGCGCCGCCGTCGCGATCGAGCACGTACTGCCCGATGGCGTAGGCATCCATACCATCCGGCACACCAGTCAGCAGTGCCTCTGTGCCACCTAGCAGCCGCTTACGCACCTCGGCGATGCTCATGTCGCAGCGCTATCGTCGGCGCTTTTATCAAGGCCGTGAAAGGCCCTGATCTCGCCAACCAGCGGACCAAATGCCCGTGTCTCAACGAGTTCGGGCTTGATCAGCCATGCGTTAATATCGGGATCAGAGATTGCGAGCAGCTGTTCGAAGGTCGTCAGCGCTGCGTCATCCATGCCCGCCAACTTGTCTGCCGCGTAGCGCCCGAGCATCCAGTCCATTTCCTTGGTGCCGCGATGCATGGCGCGGAACAAGGCCCGCCGCCGCCGTACTTCGAGAGGATCGTGCTCGGCCGTCTCACCCATGATCGATGTTTCCTGTTTCCCGACGGTGCTGCCGCCCGTTCGCACACGCACAGATGCGCCGCATCCTAGAAGAATGCGTCGCCTGTGGATGACCCGTTGATGACGTCACCGACACCCTCAATATGGCGCCTTGCGCATGGTATATCGTGCACATCATGGCTGTACCAGCATCACATTCGCGCACCCCCGCCGACGCACCGGTAGACAACGGTCAATCCGCGTCGGCGACCCCATCCCTCTTCGCGCTTGACGATCCGTCCGCTGACACGGCGGCTCCGGACCGGGCGCGAGATGGTGCATCATTGTCCAACGCGGTAAAGCACGGGACCGACAGGCGGCAGCGCGGCGTGCGGCCTGCGCTCTTTGAGGACCTCTTTGCCTCCGTGCAGGCACTCGAAGGCGTCGGGCCGAAGGTTGCGGCGTTGATCAAGACGGCGGCTCGCACACCGGCGGGTGTCAGCGATGCGCGCGTGAACGACTTGCTCTGGCATCTGCCGAGCGGCCTCATCGACCGCACGGCGCAACCCCCGATCAAGGATGCGATACCCGGCACGATCGTCACAATGCGCGTGCGGATCGTGAAGCATGCCGGGCCGCCAAACCGGAAGAGCCGCGCGCCGTTCCGCGTCACCTGCGAGGATGAGACCGGGCGGATCACGCTGATCTATTTCCGCGCAGACAAGCGTTACATCGAGAGCCTGCTGCCCATCGGTGAGGAGCGGATCGTCTCGGGACGTGTCGAAGCGTATGGCAACGGGTTGCAGATGCCGCATCCGGATTTCGTCGTGACCGACGCGGAGTTCGCGACGATGCCTCTTCTGCAACCGGTCTATCCCATGACAGCCGGGCTAACGCCGCGAGTCCTCACCAAGGCGATGGGGCAAATGCTGGCGCGGGTGCCCGCACTCCCCGAATGGCAGAATCCGTCATGGCTGGAGAAAAATGACTGGCCGGACTTTTCGACAGCCGTCAAGCGGCTGCACCGCCCGCAGGCGCCGGGCGACATCTCCGTGGCGGGCGACTTCTGGCAACGCGTCGCATTTGACGAGCTTCTGGCGAACCAGCTTGCACTGGCGCTGGTGCGGGAAGGCGCGAAGAAAGTTTCAGGCCGCATAGTCAACGGCAACGGGCGCATCCGCTCGAAGATTATCGATGCCCTGCCGTTCCGCATGACGAATGCACAAATGACAGCGCTTGATGAGATCGGCTCAGACATGGCTGCCCCGCACCGGATGCTGAGACTGCTTCAGGGCGACGTTGGCAGCGGCAAAACGGTCGTGGCGCTGATGGCCATGGCGAATGCGGTCGAGGCCGGTTATCAGGCCGCGCTGATGGCCCCGACGGAAGTTCTCGCGCGCCAGCATGTCGAGACGATCGAGCCACTCGCGAAGGCTGCCGGACTGCGGATCGCGTTGCTCACGGGTCGCGAGAAAGGCCGCATCCGCAAGCAGACGCTTGCCTTGCTTGCCGAGGGGCAGATCGACATCCTGATTGGCACGCACGCCCTGTTTCAGCCCGATGTGATCTTCAAAACGCTCGCGTTCGCCGTGATCGACGAACAACACCGCTTTGGCGTGCACCAACGGCTCGCGCTGCAGAGCAAAGGCGTTGACGGTGTGGGCGCGGACATCCTCGTGATGACGGCGACACCGATCCCGCGCACCCTGCTGATGACGCAGTATGGCGATCTCGATGTCTCGAAGCTCACCGAGAAACCAGCTGGTCGAAAACCCGTCACAACGCGGGCTGTCTCCTCCGATCGCATTGAGGAGATTATTCACGGGCTGGAGCGCACGATCAACGACGGTGCCCAGGTGTATTGGGTCTGCCCGCTTGTCGAGAGTTCCGACAAGGTAGACCTCGCGGCGGCCGAGGAACGGCATGCGCACCTGAAGCAGTACTTCGGAGATAAAGTCGCACTGGTGCATGGGCAGATGTCCGGCGCGGCGAAAGATGCGGCAATGGAGGATTTTGCATCCAACAAAACCTCTATTCTTGTCTCCACGACCGTGATCGAGGTTGGCGTCAATGTGCCGAACGCAACGGTGATGGTGATCGAGCATGCCGAGCGGTTCGGCCTCGCACAGCTGCACCAGCTGCGTGGGCGCGTCGGACGCGGCGAGCGGCAATCGAGCTGCGTGCTGATGTATCATCCGCCACTTGGTGAGACGGCAAAGCAGCGCATCCAGACCATGTGCGAGACGGAGGATGGTTTCGTCATCGCGGAAATGGACTTGAAGCTGCGCGGCGGCGGAGAAGTGCTCGGCACGCGCCAGAGCGGGCTTCCGGAGTTTCGCGTTGCGACGATCCCGAACTTTGACGAGATGATCGCCGCCGCGCGCGACGATGCGGAGATGATCCTGCGACGCGACCCCGAATTAACCTCCACACGCGGTGAGGCCCTGCGCATGCTGCTCTATCTGTTCGAGTGCGACGAGGCGATCCGGCTGTTTCGGGCGGGGTGATGGGCACTTAACTTTCGATGCCAAACGACTTCTCTCGCAGGTGCGCCGGCAACGGCGCGACCGGATGAGGTGGAAGGCGCTGACGGTCCTTTGCTGGAGGTCTTGCCGTTGGTGCGGGCAACGATCAGTTTCAATCCCAGCCAGCAGAGGTTGATCGCGCCCGCAATCTCCAGCGATGGACCGAGCAGCGCTCCACAGGTTCGGGGAGATGTCTTGCGACACCGCTGTTCCAGGACAATCACAAGGCCGACGCTGCCTGCCCTAAGGCGAGGCACCATGAGGACCTGCCGAGATGACCACCGACGCGCTCGTGTTGCTTGCGATGACCGGACATGTCGGCTGGACTGCCCTGCTCTATGTCGCGCTTACTCTTGCACGTGCGCCGCGCGTCTGGAGCGTGGGCGCACCGGACAGCCCGGTTGCCCGGCGTGAGGCGGCGATCGCGGCGAACCTCTCGAACCAGTTTGAATGGCCTGTGTTCTTTCACGTGATTTGCGGACTGGCCCTAGCGGGCGGTACGACAACGCCCGGGTTTGCGCTCT
>JBCBXF010000157.1:0-7841 GCA_039816705.1 Pseudomonadota bacterium
CTGCGGAGTGAGGTCCCCGGCGACGACCTCCGCGACATGCGGCGCGAAGGCGAGCGCTGTATGCCCGGCCGCGGTTGCCACATCGAGCAGCCGCCAGTCCGGCTCCGGCGCCATTGCAGTCACCAGCGCCGCGAGGCTCGCTCCCTTCGCATGCACGGCACTCGTCGCATACTTCTCAGCGTTGACGCCAAACTGGTGCCGGTTCAGCGCCTTGGGCATTACATCGCCCGCACATCCACAAACCGCCCGGCAATCGCCGCGGCGGCAGCCATAGCCGGGCTGACGAGATGCGTACGCCCCTTAAAGCCCTGACGGCCTTCAAAATTGCGGTTCGACGTCGATGCGCAGCGCTGACCCGGCTTGAGCTGGTCCGGGTTCATCGCGAGGCACATCGAGCAACCGGGTTCGCGCCACTGAAAGCCGGCTGCGGTAAAGATGTCCGCCAGCCCTTCCTGCTCCGCCTGTTCTTTCACGAGGCCTGAACCGGGCACGATCATCGCATAGTCCAGCCCTTCAGCGACTTTCTTTCCTTCGACGATCTTGGCGACAGCGCGCAGATCCTCGATCCGCCCGTTCGTACACGAGCCGATCCAGACCACATCGAGCGGGATATCGGTCACCTTTGTGCCGGGCGTCAGCCCCATGTAGTCGAGCGAACGGCGGATCGCATCCGCCTTGCCATCATCTTCAGCGGCGGACGGATCCGGCACCGCGCCAGTGATCGAGACGACATCCTCAGGCGATGTTCCCCACGTCACAATCGGCGGAAGGCTCGCAGCATCGAGTTGGACCTCCGTATCGAAGTGCGCGTCCTCGTCAGACTGCAGTGTCTCCCAATACTTCATCGCCATTTCCCATGCGCCACCCTTCGGCGCCCGCGGGCGCCCTTCAAGATACGCAAAGGTTTTTTCATCCGGCGCGATCATGCCGGCTCGTGCACCGCCCTCGATCGTCATGTTGCAGACGGTCATCCGGCCTTCCATCGACAAGTCCCGGATCGCCGATCCCGCAAACTCGATGACGTGGCCCGTACCGCCCGCCGTACCGATTTCGCCGATAATCGCGAGAATGATGTCTTTCGCAGTCACGCCATCCAGCAAATCACCGTCGACCGAAACACGCATGTTCTTTGCTTTTTTCTGGATCAGCGTCTGCGTCGCCAGAACATGCTCGACCTCGGATGTCCCGATCCCGTGCGCTAGCGCACCAAATGCACCATGCGTCGACGTATGACTGTCGCCGCACACAATCGTCGTCCCCGGCAGCGTAAAGCCCTGCTCCGGGCCAACGATGTGCACGATGCCCTGACGCGGATCGACCTCGTTGAAGTACTCAACGCCGAACTCCGCACAGTTGGCAGCGATGGCGTCGACTTGCGTCTTCGACATCGGATCGCTGATCCCGCCCGTGCGATCAGTCGTCGGCACATTGTGATCGACGACAGCAAGCGTTTTTTCCGGCGCACGAACCGTGCGCCCCGTCATCCGCAACCCTTCAAAAGCCTGCGGACTGGTCACCTCGTGGATCAAGTGGCGATCGATATAGAGAAGGCAGGTGCCATCATCCTGCTCATGCACCACGTGGTCATCCCAGATCTTGTCGTAAAGCGTCTTGGCCATCGTGTGCGTCCCTTCCTGGCGTCGGCATCGTGGTGAAGGAGAAACGGCGCGTCAGCGCGTTTGTCAATGTGCGACGCGGCGCGGCCATCCGCCCGGCGTCAACACGGCACACAAAGCCAGCGACAGCGATGCCGCGACAAGTGCTGTCGAGAACGAACCCGTCGCCTCGGCCAGCACGCCAGCAAGCAGCGGCCCGACGACCTGACCAAGCCCGAACGCAGCCGTCATCAGACCGAGCACAACGCGGCCGTCCTGTGCGGTCAGTGTCTTGGCATGCAGAAAACCGATTGCCGTCAGCGAAACCATCGACCCACCAAGTGTGATCGCCGCAAGGATCAGCGCAACCGCACTGCCCGTCAGCGCCAGCGCAGTGCCGACCGCCTGCATGGCAGCCGCCGCCGCGTAGGCAAAACCAGTGCCGAGATGCACCGAGACGCGCGACCAAAAGGCCACCGATGGCATCGCGGCGAGCCCGACAATGATCCAGATCGGCGTCTCCAGCCAGCGGATGTTCGGGGCTTCCCGCACCATGGCCGAGATAAATGTCGCAAGGATCACATAGCCGAACCCGAACAGCCCGTAGGAGAAAACAAGCTGCCAGACGCGCCGACTGAACCCGGTCGCGCGCGCCGACACAGCAGCGCCGTCACCCACATCGCTGGCGTCATGCGGAGGAACAGCCCAAAGGGCGAACGCACAGCCTGCGAGCGAAACGATACCGCCCGCAATCCAGAACATCGACCATCCCGCCCCTGCCGCCGAAAGCGCACCGACAAGCGCGCCGCTCAAAGCGATGCCCGCGCCGACACCGGCGAAATGAAGAGAGAAAAGCTCGGCCCGGCCCCGCTGCGTCAAGCGGGCGAGCACAAGCGTGGACGCCAAAACCAGGACAAACGCACTCGCAAGCCCTCCAACAAAACGAACGATCAACAACGGCGTGAGCGATGAAAAAATCCCTGACGCTGTCGTCGTGATCGCGCTCACCAGCAGCGCCGCAAGAAACCAGCGCCGCGCCCCACCCGGAAGCGCCATCCACGCAGCGGCAAGGGCACCTACAAGATATCCGAGATAGTTCGCGGACGCGACGAGCCCGGCGTCCGCTTTCGTCCACCCGAGCGCCACTTCCATATCCGGCAGGATCGGTGTGAAGATAAATCTCCCGATCCCCATCGCCACAACGAGCGACACCAGCCCGCCCAACGCAAGGCCGACCAGATTGGTCTGCTCAACGGGCGCGCGGGTCACGCCTCAGCGCGCGTCATCTCTAGATAGGCGATGCCGGCCCCCATGTTCCCACAGTCCACACCATCACCGGTGATGCGAAAGCCATGCGCTTCATAGAACGCGATGGCTCGCAAGTTCTCGGGCTCGACTTCAAGGACGAGCCGACAATGCGGCCCGGCGTGAACAAGAACCCGATCGATCAGTTTCTTGCCGACGCCCAGTCTCTGGTGCGCAGGGTGCACATAAAGTTGGTGCAACGTCGCAGAGCGAACATCCTCTGACACACGGATAAACGCCATTCCCGCAAGTGCCTCGCCGCTCTGCGCGACCAAAAACAGACTGCGCGGCGCTCCAAGTCGTCCGGCAAGCATGGACGGAGTGTGCCACTGAGCATTGATGGCATCGACCTTCTCGGCACCATAGATAGGGTCATAGGTTGCATGCCAAGTCTCGCAGAGCAGGCGCGACACCACGGGCAGGTCCTCGACCTCACAGGCACGGATCGTGATCACTTCGGACACGCGATTTCTCTGAAATTCCGTCAAACAAAAAGGCGCGCCACCGTGGGGCGCGCCTTTGAAAACGTCAAACGATGCAGGAAAAACTTACGCTTTCGCGGCATCGCCACCCTCTGCAGCAGGCGCATCGTCCGTTGCCTCTTCTTCAGGCACCTCGTCCACCGTGGAAGCCGCCATCAGATCACGCGCCTGCGCAACCCAGTCCTCTCGCTCGATCCGGCCACGGAAGTTCAACACTTCATCGACCTGTGCGATCTCGTCGTCCTGAAGGTTCGCAACCTGGGCGAACTGTGTCAGACCCAACTTGTTGAGACGCTTCTGAAGTTCTTCGCCAACGCCTTTGATCTGCGTCAGATCATCAGCCTCGCCCTTCGGCTTCTTGAAACCTTTCCACTTGTCGCGCGCAGAAAGTTTTTTGCCCTTCGCGTCAGTGCGTTCTGCGATACGCGCAGATTTGCCGCGACGTCCGCGGAGATAATAAAGTTTCGCGCGGCGCACCTTGCCGCGGCGCACAACCTCAATGCTCTCGATCAGCGGAGAAAAAACCGGAAAAACGCGCTCCACGCCTTCGCCATACGAAATCTTGCGCACGGTGAAATTCTCGCTGAGCCCGGCGCCAGAACGGGCGATGCAGACCCCTTCATAGGCCTGGATCCGCGCACGCGTGCCCTCGACAACCTTCACGTTGACGCGCACCGTATCACCGGGCTGAAATTCAGGGACGGGACGCTCGGATTCGAGCGCCTGCATGTGCTCATGCTCGAGCTGCTGGACGATATTCATGCGTGCACACTCTGTGTTTTTAGCCATCAAACGAAGAGGAGCGGCGCACAGCGGCATCGGACAAGGATGCCCGGCGAGGCTCATTCGTTCGAAATTGTTCGAAAGATCATCGCGCAATAACGGAAAGCCGTGCACTTGTCGATGAAATTTCGCCGCGCCGGGGCTCACAGGCCAACGTAGCAAATAGTCAGGGTGAGGCGGCGACGCCCTCACCGGCCCGGCATGCGGCGACAGCTTTCAACGCTGTCGTAACACCTTCGTCAAACAACGCTCTGAGCTGCGCGCGCGCCTCAGCCTCGTGGGGCACATCGAACACCTTGCCGCCGTCCAGCAGGCCGCTCACGACATCCTGGGCCCATGACACATAGTCAGCCATACGGTCGGCAGACCATCCATCTGGCGGGCTGCATGCGATGGAGCGGAGATTGCTTGTCTTGTCAGCGGTCTTGAGCAGGCTCGCCCGTGGCGTTTTGTGCGGCGCGTTTTCAACCTGAAGCCGCTTGCGCTCAACCTTGAGAAGGCCCTTCTGGTCCGTTGCCGCAACCACCAGATCACGAACATCGGCGCCAAACGCCGCCTCGATCTCTTCTGCTGTCACCGCCTGATCCTCGATCGTGTCGTGCAGCAATGCAGCCATCAACAGCGCGATGTCACCCCCCGCCGCCGTCTCGGAGAGAATATGCGCCACGTCGACGAGATGGTTCAGATACGGCTCCTGCGCAGCGCCCTTGCGCTTTTGCCCCACATGCTTGTCCGCAGCGAAAGAGAGGGCGCGCAGAAGATCAACATGTGTCAACGCCATTTCAGTCGGAAGTTTCGCGTCTTGACCTTTACTCATTCAGTCTCGCTTTCATTGTCTATTTCGGAAAACGTCAAAAGATCGGGCCTTCGCGCACGTGTCAGTGCGCGCTGTTGTGCCAGGCGCCATTCAGAAACCCGCGCATGATCTCCCGCGATCAGCACATCCGGAATGTCCCGACCCTCGAATGTGCGCGGCCGCGTGTACTGCGGATACTCAAGCAGTCCGCCGGAGAACGTCTCTTCATCAAGAGAGGCGGCAGCCCCGAGAACGCCCGGCACGTGCCGCAGCGTGGCATCGAGCACGGCCATCGCCGCGATCTCACCGCCGGAGAGCACATAGTCTCCAATCGAGACCTGCTTGAGGCCGCGCGCCTCGATCGCCCGTTCGTCGATGCCTTCGAAGCGCCCGCACACCAGCAGCGCACCCGGCCCCTCGGCCAGTTCGCGCGCCATGGCCTGCGTGAACGGAACACCGCGCGGTGAGAGGCAGAGCCGCGGCGTCTCCGGAGCCAGCGCGCCAAGCCGGCTGAGCCCTGCATCGACAGCCGCCGCAACGACATCAGCCCGCATGACCATCCCGGCCCCACCCCCGGCAGGCGTATCATCGACAGCACGATGCTTGCCGATGCCATGTGCCCGCAGGTCCACAGTGTCGAGCGACCAGAGGGACCGCTCTTGCGCCCGACCAGTCACCGACACCCCAAGCGGCCCCGGAAAAATCTCAGGTGTGAGGGTGACGACGACAGCGCGCCACATCAGGCACGATCCTCGGTGCCGGCGTCTGCGGCGTCCGCATCGTTCTCAGGAGCGCGAATACGCTCCAGATTTGCAACAATGTACCCAGCAGCCAACTGCACATCCGGCACATCATCCCGCGTGAACGGCACAAAAAGCGTTTTCGCCTCGCCATCCAACCGGACTTCGACAAGCGTTCCAGCGCCAAAATCCTGCACCGCGACAACGGCGCCGGTCTCAGCTCCAGAAAAATCGCGAACTCTGAGACCAATCAGGTCCGTCACATACCACTCGTCGTCATCCGTTTCCGGAAAGCGATCACGAGACGCGTAGAGCTTGGCACCTTTATAGCCCTCAGCCGCAGCACGCCCGCTGACACCACGCAGGCTTGCAACGACACCTTTCGCGGTCGCGCGGCACCGCTTGATCTCCACCGGCCCATGCCGCTCTGTCTGCAGTATACCGTACGTCGCAATATCCTCCGCGACATCGGTGTAAGACTTGATCAGCAGCTCACCGCGCACGCCATGTGCGCCAGCCACATGCCCAATGAGCACGTGACCGGCAAATCCCTCGGCGACGTCTTTATCATCCACGTCGCGAGACACCCCTACTCGGCGGCCGCTTCTTCAGCCGGCGCCTCGGCAGCTGCTTTTGCAGCTTCAGCCGCCTCTTCCGCAGCCTGACGCGCCGCTTCCTCGCGCTCGAGGCGCTTCTTCCCTGGCTGGCCTTTCTGCGGGTTGTTCCGCGCCTCCCGTTTCAGAAGTCCGGCGGCATCGAGAAAACGGTGCACCCGATCCGTCGGCTGCGCCCCAACACTCAGCCAGTGCTTGATCCGCTCTTCGTTGAGCTTCACGCGATCCTCGCTGTCTTTCGGCAGCAGAGGATTATGCGTGCCGACGATCTCGATAAACTTACCATCACGCGGCGAGCGGCTATCAGCGATCACAACACGATAATACGGACGTTTTTTCGCGCCACCGCGGGCAAGACGAATTTTCAGTGACATAACTTCAGGTCCTTCAGGGTTCTGGGAAACTAATTCCGTTTGGGTTCTCAACGTCCGAACGCGCGCGATAGGCGAACGATCGGGTGTAATCTTTTTCTGCGTGTTTCAGGGCGCCGTGTCCGGGCTATGCCTGTAGATCGCTCCCGGACGGTCCAGGACAACCACGTTTCTCTCCCGCACAGCGCCGAGCCGTTCTGCGAGCCGGATGGACGGAGTGTTTTCGTCGTCAATATTGCTGAAGAGTTCCGACCAGCCCAGGTCTTCAAAAGCATACTGTTTGACCCGGCGCGCAGCCTCGACGCCAAAGCCGCTGCCATGCGCATCCGGCACCAGTCCCCATGCCAGATCCCGCTCGGCAAACCCGAGCGGAAACCAGAGCCCGGAGTAACCGACAAATCTGCCAGACGCTTTTTCCTCCAGCGCCCACATGCCGTAACCGCGCAGAACCCAGTGTCCGACATAGGAGGCAAGCCGCCGCCAAACCTGCTCCATCGGCGCGACCCCGCCGATGAAGAAAGCGGTCTTGTCATCTGCATACAGCGTCGCGAACGGTTCGACATCCGCCTCGCGCCATTGTCGCAACAGCAGCCTTTCGGTCTCGAGTTCCGGGATCATTTCTTTTTGCCGATCTTGCCCGCGAGGCCCGGTGGCAGGGCATTGCCGCCGAGGCCCGGCAGGCCACTCGGCAGGCCGCCTGCAATCCCGCCCGGCGCGCCAAGACCCGGCGGCAACTGCGGCATCGCCTGGCCTGGTGTCCCACCCAATGCCGCCAGTTCCTCCGGAGACGGCATTGCTCCACCCCCGCCACCAAACAGCTTGCCCATCATGCCTTTCTGTTTGCTCATCTTCTTCATCATGTCGGCCATGCCGCGATGCATCTTGATCAGCTTGTTGATCTCCGGGACCGTGGTGCCGGAACCAGCCGCGATGCGCTTCTTGCGCGACGCGTTGAGAAGCTTCGGAGAACGTCGCTCCTTACGGGTCATAGATGAGATGATCGCCTGCTGACGTTTGAAAACGCTGTCATCAAGGCCGGATGCATCGATCTGCTTCTTCATTTTGCCGACACCCGGCAGCATGCCCATCATACGGCGGATACCGCCGAGCGTCTGCCGCTGGGGAAGCTGCTCGGAGATGTCTTCCAGATCGACC
>JBCBXF010000158.1:0-7773 GCA_039816705.1 Pseudomonadota bacterium
TGCCGGTTTGCGGTCGTCGCGCGGTTGAACTGGTCACCGCCATCCCACAGCCCGAAAGTGAACCCACCAACAAGCGCAAGCACACGCCCGGTGTGCGGGTCCATCGCGACGATGCCGCCATCGACAGCGGGCTTCTGCATCAGCTTCCACTCGCCCGCGATCACCTCGCCGTTTTTCTTCGTGTTGGGCGCGACGTAGATCACGTCCCCGGGGCTCAACCAGCGCGACAGTGACCGCTTGCGTGCCCAGCGCGTGGTTTTCACAGGCACCCGCACCAACTCCGGCTCAGCGATCTTCGTGGACGGATCCACGCGACCGGCCGTTGAACGCAGCGCAACGAGTAGACCCTGCTTATTGTCCACCTTCGTGACAACCGCCAACCGCCACGGCTCCAACTCACCGACCAGAACGATATTATGAAGCGCGCGGTGCCAGTCACCCGACATATCGATTTGCTGCACAGGACCCCGCCAGCCCTTGCGCCGGTCGAACCGCACGAGCCCGTCGACCAGCGCTTTTTTCGCCATTCGCTGGAGTTGCGGGTTCATGGTCGTGCGAACGGAAAGTCCGCCACCGACCGTTTTATCTTCTCCAAACATCGAGACGAGTGTGCGGCGTACTTCCTCGGCGAAGTATTCTCCGGCAAAGAGCTGCGAGTTGAACGGTCGTGGATTGACGTTCAGTGGCAGCGCAGCTTCCCGATCGCGGACCTCTTGCGTAATGAAGCCGTTCGCCAGCATGCGACCGAGAACGAAGTTCCGTCGATCGATTGCGCGCTTTGTTTTTCGGAACGGATGATAATTCTCTGGCGCTTTCGGCAGAGCGGCGAGATAGGCCGCCTCACCCACTGTCAGATCTTCGAGTTCTTTGCCGTAGTAGTTGAGCGCAGCAGCGGCGATGCCGTACGAGCGCAGTCCGAGATAAATCTCGTTGAGATAGAGTTCGAGAATCTTTTCCTTCGAGTAGGCCCTCTCGATCCGCATCGCGAGGATGGCCTCTTTCAACTTACGATCAAACGTGCGCTCCGAAGACAGCAGGAAGTTCTTCGCCACCTGCTGCGTGATCGTCGATGCCCCGGTCAGCCGCCCGCCCTGCGCCTTGATGAGAACCGCTCGCGCGATACCGACGAAATCCAGCCCCTTGTGCTCAAAGAAATTTTTATCTTCCGCCGAGAGGTAAGCCTGGATCACGCGCTTGGGAATGGTGTTGACCGGAACATAAATGCGCCGCTCGATTGCATACTCCGCGATCAGCCGACCGTCGTTCGCATGCACCCGCGTCATCACCGGCGGCTCATACTTCGCCAGCACTTCGAAATCCGGCAACTCCTTGGCGGTATGCAGCAGCACGATCCCGGCCACAGTCGAGCCGATCAGGAAGAGCATGAAACCGAAGGCGAAGGACCAGCCGAGAAAACGAAGCAGAACGCTCTTGCGCCGCCGCTTGACGATTGGCGCGAAAACCGAGGGAGGGAGCGCCGACGGCGGTGGCGGAGAAACAGGATGCATGGTCGATCGATCCGTTGAAACCGTAATGCGCGCCGCGCGCCCGTTGAGCGATCGCGCAGTTCAGAGATGAGGACAACTTTGAGAGTTGTCCAGAGACTCAAACACGGGTCCTTAAGCCATGGAAACTAACACGAATTAGGGCGGTCTCATGCAATGGTCGTGCAGACGATCCACACATCACCCGCTCGTGGCTTCCACGCCACACTGGCAGGCGCGGGCCGCTTAATACGGGGCACGTTCATCTTTCGCGCTGAAATACTGCCCGACCGCTGAGGACAATGCGGCCGCGACCTTCGCGCGCCACGCTGGAGAGAGCAGGCGGCGCCGATCGCGCGGGTTACTCAGGAACCCGAGTTCGATCAGTACGGACGGAATATCCGGCGCCTTCAGGACAACGAACGCCGCAGAACGATGCGCGCCGCGGTTGAGGCGGGTTTTGCGCCCGACCTGTCGCAGCACCTGTCGCGCAAAACGCTCGGATCGCGAATTCGTCTCACGCTGCGCCAGCTCGATCAGAATATCAGCCACTTCGTCCGTCGCCGGCGCCAGATCCACTCCAGCGAGGACATCCGACGCGTTTTCCCGGGCGGCAAATTCCCGTGCAGCCGAGTCTGAGCCTTTGGCAGAGAGCGTGTAGACCGTGGTGCCCGACACTTTGGCAAAACGCGGATCACCAACGGAATCCGCATGTAGCGAGATGAACAGATCCGCGTTGTTCTTGCGCGCGATGTTGACGCGTTCGGCGAGGGGAACGAACGTGTCGCCACTGCGGGTCATGAGCACCTTGTATTTGCCCGTACGCTGCAACTCTTTGCGTAGGGCCTTTGCAAAAGCGAGCACGATAGTTTTCTCACGCATCGTTGGCCCCGAAGGCGCCGCGCGTTTCGTCGATTGCGCCCCGGTACGCGGGAGCGGTTTGACCTGTGTGACAGGCGCTTGCGGGGCGACCACGATACCGGTTTTTCCGTAGCTTTCAGGCTCGGCAGCAGGAATTGCCGCAGCCTTTGGGAGCGTGATCGCTTCTTGGACGGCCTTTGGTGGCTTCGCACGCACAACCGCGCCGGAATCCACGCCGCCATGACCTGGATCGAGCACGATGATGCGTTTCACGTTCGCGGGCCGACCCGCCGGCTTTGCGATTTCCGCCAGCGTCTCGGCGTCTTGGCGGGCAATCGTCTCGCGGCGCTTGCGCTTTCGATACGCCTTCCCGAACGCATACTCTGACGTCGGAACCAGCGCGATGGCGAGCACAAATTGCCCGTCGAAGCGGACGAGGTCGGATTGCGCAACCTTCGCAGGGCCTTCGGTGTCAATCACAAGTCGGGAACGATCAGCCGAAAGACCACCGAATCGGAACGATCTGATGAGGCCGGCCTCGGATGCCGAACGGTCACCAGCATCGGCAAATTCAACGCCATCGAGATCAACAACTACGCGGTAAGGATCCGGCAGCGTGGTGATCGTGTAGGCGGCTTTGCCGTTGAGCGTGATGTTAACCAGCGCTCCTTTGCCGTCCGAGATGAGTTGCACATCCTCCGCGACCAAAGGCGCCGCGTCGGTGCTATCTGATTGTGCAGAGGCCCACGTTATCTGCACGACGCAAAAGCCGGCAACCGCACAAAGCCCAAAGAGTGCTCGCTTCGCGCTGATAGGCCATTCGCAACGCATTTCGTGTATCCCGCCGTTCAGTCTCAGCCGCCAAATCGTCGTGGCCATCGGTCTGGCATTGTTAACACTTTGTTGGCACGTCTGGTGGTTCTGTGAAGATGCGGCGACGCGCTGCAAGACCTTCTGACGCTCAGCCGTTGCGTCTCTTGCGCATCAAACGTGAGGCGCGCACCTACACCGCACTAAGCCCGCCATGGGAGATTGACGGCGCGCAGGTGAGGCAACTTGTCTTAGACGCCGATACACCGTATGGGAGGGGTGTCGCACCGCATCGAACAAACGACTGCGCTGTGACGCGTTTTTTCCGCTGCTAAGTGCTAGACGCGCAAACCCGTCGGCACGGCAACGACCGTTCGCGGCACCGGCCGCAGTGCTTTTCGCGTTCAGCGAAAGAGCACATCCGCTGTTTTATGGCCTTGCGCCACGGATCGGAATTCCATCCGCGGCTTAGAGTGCCCCACCGAAGGGTCGAACTGAAACGCTGTTCGATCGCCCCAACGTTCGCTCCGGTTGCGTGATGCCCGGCAGCAAACGTCCGAAACATTTTCGAAGATGCAGCGCGCCAAGCGCCAGCCGGCTTCGATGAACCAATGACGTGTCACATGGCTCACCGCCGTACATTCCATGCGAACCACGCCGACCCGGCTGCCTCAGCAGCACGCGCGTCGCAGCGCGGGTTCGCCCGGTCAAGGGGCGCGCCCCTTCCGGCTTACGAACGCGGTGGCCCTCTTAACAATGGTGTCCTGCGTGCCCTCTTCTGGGGGCCGCCCGGCACCGCGGACCACACCCAATGTCTCACAACAAGATGCTTATCGATGCGGCGCATTCCGAAGAGACCCGCGTCGCCGTTCTACGCGATGACCGCATAGAAGAGTTTGACTTCGAATCTGCGAGCCGCAGGCCGCTTCGCGGAAATATCTATCTCGCAAAGGTCACACGGGTCGAACCGTCGCTCCAGGCGGCGTTCGTCGACTATGGCGGCAATCGCCACGGATTCCTCGCGTTCAGCGAAATCCATCCCGACTACTACCAGATCCCGATCGCCGATCGTGAAGCGCTGCTGGCCGAGGAAGCGGAAGACGCGCGGGCTTCCGCCGCAGCCGAAGTGGCGCGCGACGAGGCTGAGGAAGCAGACGACGACAGCGCTGGTGACGATCAGCCGAAGCGACGCAAACGACGCACCCGGAAAGTCCGCACCAAGAGTGATGACAGTGACGCAGCGGATGAGCTGTCAGACGACGACGTGGACGACGACGCGTCTGCCAAAACAGCCGCCCTTGATGCACAGGATCCGGCAATCTCTGATGAGGTGTCTCCGGCACCTGAGGCGGACGGCATCGATGCGGCCGCGCACGACGACAACGGCGATGATGACGCCGACGAGGACGACGACGAAGACGATGTTGACGAACTTGAAGAAGTCCCGGCGCCGCGCCGTCGCGCCCGCAAGCAATACCGCATTCAGGAAGTCATCAAGCGCCGGCAGATCATCCTCATTCAGGTCGTCAAGGAAGAGCGCGGCAACAAGGGCGCGGCGCTGACGACCTATCTCTCGCTTGCCGGCCGCCACACGGTGCTGATGCCCAACACGGCGCGCGGCGGCGGGATTTCCCGCAAAATTACAAACGCAGCCGACCGCAAACGCCTGCGCACCATCGCCAACGACCTCGATGTGCCGGAAGGAACGGGTTTGATCATCCGGACCGCTGGTGCCGCCCGCACGAAGGCCGAGATCAAGCGCGACTTCGAGTACCTCATGCGGCTCTGGGAAAACGTACGGGATCTTACGCTGCGCTCGTCGGCGCCCACGCTCGTCTATGAAGAAGGCAATCTGATCAAGCGCTCGATCCGTGATCTTTATTCGCGCGAGATCGAAGAAGTGCTGGTCTCGGGAGATGAGGCCTATCGCGAAGCCAAAGACTTCATGCGCATGATCATGCCGAGCCACGCCAAGAACGTGAAGCGGCATGACGATGCCGAGCCGCTGTTCGCGAAGTATCGCATCGAACGCGCGCTGAACGATATGTTCTCGCCGACGGTCACGCTGCCATCGGGCGGCTATATCGTCGTCAACCAGACAGAAGCTCTGGTGGCGATTGACGTAAACTCGGGCAAGTCCACCCGCCAGAGTTCGATCGAGGAAACAGCGCTGTCCACCAACATGGAAGCGGCGGAAGAAATCGCCCGACAGCTTAAGCTGCGCGATCTCGCAGGACTAATTGTCATCGACTTCATCGACATGGACGAGCGGCGGAACAACCGCAATGTCGAAAAGAAGATGAAGGACTGCCTGCGCCACGATCGCGCACGCATCCAGGTCGGTCGCATTAGCCATTTTGGACTGATGGAGATGTCACGCCAGCGGCTGCGTCCGGGCGTCCTGGAAGGCTCGACCAGCCCCTGCCCGCATTGTCAGGGCACCGGCATGATCCGCTCAGTAAACTCCGTCGCGCTTTCCGTAATCCGTTCGCTCGAGGATGCACTGATGCGCGGGGACAAGGCCAATCTGACAGCCTGCACCGCAAACGAAGTCGCGCTCTACATCCTGAACGAGAAGCGCGACGAGATCACCGAGATGGAACAGCGCTACGGCGTGATCCTTCACGTCGTGGCCGCAGCCGACATGCAGGGCGCCAACTACCGCATCGAACGTACCGATGGATCAGGCGGTTCCAGTGATGTTGTGATGGAGATGGATTGGGGCAATCAGGAGCCCGGCAAATCCAACCAGCAACCACGCAAACGCGGTGGCGGCACGAGCACCGCAGCAGCAGGCGGAGACGACACGCGCAAACCACGACGGAGGCGTCGTCGGCGGCGCGATGAAGAGGAAAATTCATCAGACGACGCCGAAGCGACAGAAGTCGAGGCCGCGACCGAAGACCGGGACGAGGACGGGGACGACGAGCAGCCGAAGAAGCGTCGCCGTCGTGGCCGCCGTGGCGGACGACGCAACCGTCGGCGCGATGATGCCGACATCGAAGCGCGCGATGACGGCGACGATACGGAGAACGCGGATCTCGCTGACGACGACAATGGCAGCAGCGACGAAACCGAAAGCGACGGTGCCGAAGCCCGCGCCGAAGGAGCCGACGAAGACACCAATGGCGAACGCCGCCCCCGTCGCCGCCGCACCCGCGGCGGACGTGGCCGCGGTCGCCAGGGCACGCGCGCAGACGCCGAGACCGCGACCCCGGACACCCAGGTGGACACCGAGGCGGACACCGCAGTGAAAGCGGGCGACAATGATGTTGAGATGGACGAAAACAAAGAGCCGACTGACCCAGTCACAGCCACCGAGCCCCTTACGTCCACCGACGGTCAGGCCGAGCGGGCCGATGAACCAACGTCGTCTGCCGCAAATGGCGACGACGCCAGCGACCACGCATCAGTGAACGAAACGCAAGCTGATCACGCCAGTCTGAAAGACGACGCTCCGATTGCCGTTGATGCGCCGGACATCACACCCACGCCTCCAAAGCCCGCACGCCGGGGCTGGTGGCAGCGGAGCTGAACCTTTCACTGAAAAAACACGCGCAAGCGGCGGGCCACACAATGAGCGCTGGTCCGCCGAGACGCCGTTGCACCAATCTCAGATCAGCCCTCGCGCCTTGAAGCTGACATGCCCTTCCCGGCTGATCACGACGTGATCGTGTACGAGAATGCCCAGGTTCTTGGCTGTCGTGACGATCAGTTTCGTCATTTCGATATCGGCGCGCGAAGGCTCTGCATCGCCCGATGGATGGTTGTGGAGTAAAATGAGCGCCGTCGCTGAAAGCTCAAGCGCGCGTTTGAGAATCTCGCGCACGTACACCGGCGTGTGATCGACTGTTCCGACCTGCTGAACCTCATCGGCGATGACCCGGTTGCGCTTGTTGAGAAACAGGATGCGAAACTGCTCGCGCGTTTCAAAGCCCATCGTCGCCTTGCAGTAATCGAGCACGGCACTCCAGGACGACATCAGCGGCTTCTCGATCACATCGTCCCGAAGGAATTGCCGCGCAGCCTCCCGCACAAGACGCAGCTCAACCACCGCAGCATCTCCGATATACGGGGTCTCTTTCAAAAGCTCGGCAGGCGCATTGACAACTTCCGAGAAGGAGCCAAAGCGCTCAAGAAGCTCTTTTGCGGCCGGTTTCACATCCCGCTGCGGGACCCCGCGAAACAACACCAGCTCAAGCAGTTCATAGTCTGCAATCGCATCGCGACCGCCTGCCATGAACCGCTCCCGCAGCCTTTGTCGGTGCCCCGCGCGATGGTCTCGCTTGGGCGTGGTCGCAGGCCTCTTGGCGGATGTCTTTCCAACGATGACATCGCTGGGAGAAGCAGATCGGGACGCCTGCATTCTCTCCATCGTCGAACAGGGCATCGCAGATGCATGTGTTTCATCAGCTTCGTCGGACCTGCCACCACGAAACGTGAAATCAAAAAATCCAGCGCTACTTGTGTCGGGCGAACTCACGATAACAACTCCTCGGCGAACCGGAACAGAGCAAAATTATTCTCTCATGCGGCCGCGAGATATGGCGGCTGGTGGAGGCCCGCAGGCGAAACGGTGAAAATCTCGCAGCCCACTTCCGTGATGCCAATTGAATGC
>JBCBXF010000159.1:0-7725 GCA_039816705.1 Pseudomonadota bacterium
CACGGAAGATCTGACAGCCTTCCTGCAGCAGTTGCCCAGCTGATCTGAGAACAGGGCGGCAAGCCCAAGGTCAGCCCGCCACCAGATACACAGCAGCGTCACGGAATGCGTGGCACCAGATGTGTCACTTTCCAGTCGAAATCCTGAAAGGTGATCCGCGCCGTTACATCCGGCACTTCCGCTGAGGCGTCCCGTGCGATGCCGGCCTCCATCGCGAGCGGCCCGCGAAACCAGAAGTGCTTGATGTTCGAAAAACCAAAGCCCGCATCTTGATCGCCGGCAGGCGATGCGCCGGTCTCGCGCTTTGGCGCAAACAGATCGCGCGCACTCAAGCCACCGCTTTGACCAAGTTGCTTTGTCACCTGATTGAGAATGCTCCGCGCCTGCTTGTTTCGCAGCAGGCCGCCGATCCCGTTCGAAAGATCAAGATTGCCGTCATTCGCGCTCCCACCCGTACCCTCGTCCTGCGGCGGAACATCGAACAGCTCCATGATCCCGCCCATGCGGTCAACGCGCTGCAGGACAGCCTGCTGCACCGCGCCAACAAAATCTCCACCCTGTTTGTAAATCGCACCCACCCGATCCGGTGAAACGACGTCGTCGAGCGCGCCGTTCACAATTTCGGTAATGCGGTCCAGCTTGACCTGATCCTTCGTGATGCCGAACGCCGGCCCGAAATCCCGAACCATCTGGTCAATGCGATCGTCGAGCCTCACCATCACAGGCTCACGGATCGACGCACGCACCTGAGGAAAGTCAATCTTTTGTGCCAGCGTCGTGGAGTCTTCACGCTCCAGCGCGGTCTTGATCGCGTAGCCGTTCCACGCCGGCCAGCCGACATAAAACCCGACAGCGAGCAGAACGATCAACAGGATCAGCTTACGCATGACAACCTCCAGACATTGGGTCGCGCCTCGCTATCACACCTGACCACACCCGCAACCCTGCGTGCTGCGACAGACATCAGTTTTGACGGGCCGTGTGTGGGGGTGCATGGAAGTCGCAGCCCTGTTCGCATCATCACGAAGTTTGACGTCCAGCCATGGCCGATTGCCCAGGAGTTCATAAACTTGCGCTGACGCGAGACGGCGCACTTGCGCGTATCCGCCTCCCCGGCGGCAGCCTCACCGCGTCTCAACTCCAAACGATTGCCGCACTAGCCGCGAAGGAGGGCAATGGCTGCATCGACCTCACCAACCGCGCCAACCTTCAAATACGGGGACTTTCGGAACATCGCGCGGCCGTCATCGCGTCGCAACTGGCTGAGGCTGATCTCCTCTGTTTGGACGCAAGTGCCGACCGGCTGCGCAATATCACAGCGAGCCCCTTGTCTGGGCTCGACACGACCGCATTGCTCAACGTCCGAGAGCTTATCCCTGCGATTGACGCAGCGATCTCCACCTTCCCCCAACACGATGCCGTCTCCGTCAAATTCTCCATCGTGCTTGGCGACGGTGGCCGATCACCGATGACAACGGTCGCGCACGATCTTGCATTTCACCCAGAGAAGCACGGCGGTCGGACGTTGATACGTCTCTGGCTCGCCGGGCAGGCAACAAATGTCCTGATTGCAGCGAAGGACGTCTCCCCGTCGATCACGCGGGCCTTGTCTATGATGTTGAAGCATGGTGCGACGCGTATCAAAGAGCTGATCAAGCAGGTTCCCCGGAAAGCGTGCGCCGATGCGATCGCGGGCCCATTGGCAATCGCTGTTGATCCCAGTCCACACTTGGGGGAACGACCGTGGCTGCCGCTTGGCAGAACACCAGATCAACGCGCCGTCGTCCTCGGTGTGCCACTCGCGCGGTTCTCACCTGACCAACTTGAGAGCCTCGCTGAAATCATGGAAGCCCGGGGCATCGGCGACGTCCGCCTCACGCCTTGGCAATCACTTGTCCTTCCAGTGACGCACCATTCGAGCGCTAAGAACGTCGAAACCGAACTCGCCTCTGCGGGTTTTGATATCGAGTGCCCCGAGGTGCACGTCGTCGCCTGCGCCGGCTCAACGGGCTGCCTGCGCACCACGATGGACACCAAACACGACGCGGCAATGCTGCGTTCTCACTTGGCAAAGCATTCAACAAACATGCATCGAGCAGACAAAGAGATGCCGATCGTGCACCTCTCAGGCTGCGCACGAAGTTGTGCGATGACCTCCCCGGCAGATGTGCTCGCGTTGGCCAACGACGGAACGAATGCGCGTGAAAGTGACAGCACAACCTACGCCCTGTATGTCGACGCAAGACCAGCCTCGCTTCAGGACATCGGGCCAATACGGGCTTCGGTGCGACCGTCAGAGCTAACGAGTACCATCTCAGCGCTGTCGTACACCTCTGGCGAGACGATCCGTTAAACCGCGCCGCTGCACGCCGGCACACCTCAAAAGTCATAAACACACGGAACATGACAGCGCTCGACTACATCAAGGATGGTGCGGAGATTTATCGCCGCTCTTTCGCGACGATCCGGGCTGAGTCCGATCTCGCAGCGATCCCGGCGGACATTGAACCCGTCGCCGTTCGCCTCATCCACACGTGTGGAATGACCGACCTGCCGGCTGATCTGCTGTATCACCCGGATGTTGTGCGCCATGGGCGCGCCGCGCTTGAGGCTGGCGCGCCCGTTCTGTGCGACGCAAACATGATTGCGAGCGGCGTGACCCGCCCGCGCCTGCCCGCAAACAATGATATCATCTGCACGTTGAGCGATCCGCGCGTACCCGACATGGCACGCGCACTCGGCACAACACGTAGCGCCGCCGCCATCGACCTCTGGCGGGATCGGGTCGCAGGCGCGATCGTCGCGATTGGCAACGCACCAACCGCGCTTTTCCACTTCCTCGAGCGGCTTGACGAGGGCTGGCCAAAACCGGCAGCAATCCTCGCGTTTCCCGTCGGTTTTATCGGCGCGGCGGAATCAAAGGAAGAACTGGCCGCCAACAGCCGCGGTGTCCCATTCATCACATTGCGGGGGCGACGCGGCGGCAGCGCCATGACGGTTGCCGCTATCAACGCCGTTGCAACGCCGCGCGAATAACCGCGCCCGCGCCGAGCCGCGCGAGCATACACACGAGAGTGCACAATGACCGGAAAACTCTATGGATTGGGCGTCGGCCCGGGTGATCCGGAATTGATCTCCCTGAAATCCTATCGCTTGCTGCGCGCAGCAGATGTCGTCGCCTATCCGACAGGTCGGGAAGGTGGCGGCAACGCACTGTCGATCGTGCAACCACATTTGCGTGACGATCACATCCTCGTGCCCATGATGTATCCAGCCACCGCCGGTCCGGTCGCGGATAGCGCTGACTATCCCGACCTGATGTCAAAGTTCTATGATGACACAGCCGAGGAACTTGCCACCCACCTTGAAGCGGGGCGCGA
Organism: Pseudomonadota bacterium; assembly: GCA_039816705.1. GTDB lineage: Bacteria > Pseudomonadota > Alphaproteobacteria > Rhizobiales > CALHAX01 > CALHAX01. The sequence goes on from JBCBXF010000159.1 coordinate 3,381, forward strand.
CGTCGCCCTCATCTGCCAGGGCGACCCATTCTTTTATGGCTCATATATGTACTGGCACGCCCGCCTGGCTGAGCGGTATGACACGACCGTGGTGCCAGGAATTTCCTCCGTGATGACCGGGCCGATCGTGCTCGGCAAACCATTGTGTCACCGCACTGACACCGTCACCGTAATTCCTGCAACGCTTGAGGAAACCGAGATCGAACGTCGCCTTGCCGCCGCAGATTCAGCAGTTCTGATGAAGCTCGGACGTACGTTGCCCAAGGTTCGCCGGGTCCTCGACCGCGTGGGCCGACTGGACGACGCCTGGCTCGTAGAACGCGCGACAATGGATGGCGAACGCGTCACGCCGATGCGCGATGAGGCAGTCGCAACCGCAGGTTATTTCTCCATCTGCGTATTACCATGCAAGACGCCGGTCTGAGCACCACGATGTCGTCCGCCACATTAACGCGACGGGCGCCCGCAATTGTCCTGCTCAATCCGCGGGCGATCGCAGTCGCAAACAGGCTGAAGGAAAGACTGAGCGACGCGCACCCCGGCACGGAAATTTTCGGCCGCGCCGGACGTGTCTCGCAGGCAGACGTCAGTTTTCCAGCCACCGCCGCAGCTCTCCAGGACCTGTTCACCAGCAATCGCCCCGTTGTGGCCTTTTGCGCTGCAGGAATTTTGATCCGCGCACTCGCACCTGTCCTCGCAGAGAAACGCGGCGAGCCACCCGTTCTCGCCATCACGGACGACGCCGCTCACGTGGTGCCACTGCTAGGTGGCTTGAGCGGTGCCCACGAACTGGCGCAGGAGATCGCGGAAAGCCTCGCCGCCACACCGGTAATCACCGCAAGTGGGGCACGGGCCTTCGGCCTCCAGTTCGAGACACCGTCCGATGGCTACACGCTCTCCAACCCATCAGACGCGACACGGATCACGGCTGATGTCCTGAGCGGGGCAACCTTGAAGATCAAAGGCAAAGCGGATTTCCTGGACACCTCAAACCTGCCGCAGAACAACGGGCAACGTGGCGACGTCACGCGCACAATCACGGTCGGCGTCGGCCCCCGAGACGAAACCAGCGATCTCCATTACATTTCCCGACAGATCATTGCCGTGCCCCAATCACCAGATGCGCACTGCGATGATCTCGCGCCACTCGCGGAGCAAAACGCGCTCGCACCCGGCAGCATCGCAACCATTCTCGCATCTGAGAAAGACGAACCCGCATCGTCATGGCGCAACGCACCAGATGTATCGCTGCGCTACGGAGCGCCACATGCCGAGTGGCCGATTTGCGCTTCAACGCGTGAGTGGCAGCTGCGCGATGCTGGCGCGCCGCACACCGCCATGACCGCCGGGCGCCCACACGGAGAATTAGCCGTCGTCGGGCTCGGCCCTGGCGAACCGCATGCCATGACGCGCGATGCCGCGGCGACGCTGCGTGCGGCCGAGGATATCGTCGGATACGAGACTTACGTCGCGCTTGTACCAAACATACGCGCCGACCAGCGCACGCACACGTCCGGCAATCGGGTGGAGATCGAACGCGCTGAAGACGCGCTCGATCTTGCCGCTCAAGGACGGCGGGTCGCGCTCGTCACGTCTGGCGATCCCGGGATTTTTGCCATGGCGTCCGCGGTCATGGAGCCGCTCGAAGCCCATCCCGGACGCTGGACCGGATTTGATTTCCGCATCGTGCCCGGCACGTCCGCGATGCAGACCGCGGCCGCACGCATTGGCGCACCGATCGGACATGACTTCTGCACCATATCCCTCTCAGACATTCGCAAGCCGTGGTCCGTCGTGGCAGACCGGCTGCGCAAGGCTGCCGAGGGAGATTTTGTCATCGCGCTCTACAATCCAGCATCAAAAACCCGCCGCCAGCAGATCCGAGACGCACACGCTCTGCTCCTCGAGCACCGCGCGCCGGAGACATGCGTTGTGCTGGGCCGAAATCTGGGGAGACCCGGCGAGAGTATCGAAGTGACCACTCTCAGCGCACTTGCCCCCGAGACAGTCGACATGCGCACCGTGCTCATCATCGGCTCGTCACGAACCCGATCATTTGCCGGGCCGATGGGAAAAACGTGGGTCTATACACCCCGCACCTACGACGCGGATAAAAACATCACAGACGGCGGCTATGGCTGAAGCCCGCGGCACTGATAACGGCGACACCCGTGAGCTGCGACGCGGATGGACAACGGGCGCCTGCGCCACCGCTGCGACGAAGGCGGCATGGCTTGGGGTATTGACCGGCCGCATTCCTACAACGGTAGGCATTACTCTCCCAAAAGGGCAAACGCCAAGCTTCGAGATCGTCGACGCTGACATCACCCAACGCGATACGGCCCGCGCAGCGGTCGTCAAGGATGCCGGCGACGATCCCGATGTGACCCATGGCGCAAAGATTGTCGCGGAGGTCTCACGCGGCATCCCCGGCAGCGGCGTGATCTTTCGCGCCGGAGATGGGGTGGGCATTGTCACAAAACCCGGTCTGCCGATCTCGCCTGGCGAGCCCGCGATCAATCCTGTTCCACGCGCACTCATGACAGCCATGATCCAGGAGATCGCAGCGGAACACAGTGCACCAGTCGATGCAATCATCACCATTCATGTGCCCGGCGGCGCCGCACTCGCGCAAAAAACTTGGAATCCGCGTCTCGGTATCGAAGGCGGCATTTCCATACTCGGCACCACGGGGATCGTTGTGCCGTATTCATGCGCCGCGTGGATCCACTCTATCCATCGCGGCATCGACGTCGCCCGGGCCCTCGAGACACTGCACGTCGCCGCATGTGTCGGCTCCACCTCGGAGCGCATGGTCCAGAATCTCTACGACCTACCAACGACTGCATTCCTAGACATGGGAGACTTTGCTGGCGGCATGCTGAAATACTTGCGGCGCAATCCGGTCCCCGCGATCAGCATCGCAGGTGGATTCGGCAAATTCACCAAGCTCGCACAGGGCGCGCTCGACCTTCACTCTAGCCGCAGTCAGGTTGATCCAATTTTTCTCTCCCGGCTCGCAGAAAGCGCGGGCGGATCACCCGCACTGACGCGCAGCATTTCCAAGGCCAACACCGCACTTGATGCACTACAACTGGCACAGCAGACCAACACCGATTTGGCGACTGCCGTGGCCGAAGCGGCCTTGACCACCGTGCGCCAAACGCTTGGCGACTGTGACATCAACGTTGAGATATTAATCGCTGATCGCGACAGTCGGCTTATCGCGCGCGCCGGCAGCGTCTAGGTTTCTCCGGCCTTTCGAGTAGCCGGCGCCGGCTTCAGATAGCGATCATGCATCGCGTCATAAAGCCGGCTTTTCACGTGCGCTTCCGCGTCAAGGACCGGACCGATCAGCACGATGGCAGTGCGCACGATCTCCGCGTCCGCCATTTTGTGTCCAATGTCATTGAGCGTAGCTCGGAGAATAATCTCATGGGGTTGGCTCGCATGAGCGACGCAGACCGCCGGACAGCCCGCCCCGTAATGCGGCACCAGTTCCGCCGCAATCTCGATCATGCGGCGGGCCGAGAGATGCAAAACAAGTGTCGCGCCGGACGCTGCAAGGGTCGCAAGGTCCTCGCCGTCCGGCATCGGACTGGAGCGCTCGGATGTCCGCGTCAGCACAACGCTCTGGGCCACCTCTGGCAACGTCAGTTCCTTGCCAATCGCTGCTGCTGCCGCGGCGAATGCAGGCACACCGGGCACAACGTCGTAGGGTATGTTCGCCTTAGCAAGCTGCGCCATCTGCTCGCCAATCGCACTGTAGAGCGATGGATCGCCCGAGTGGATGCGAGCAACGTCCTGTCCCATGGCGTGTGCAACCGTCAGCTCAGCCATGATCTCCTCGAGTGTCAGCCCGGCTGTGTTGACCACCCGTGCAGCTCGAGGTGCATGCGCGGCGATCACCTCCGGCACCAACGATCCCGCATAAAGACACAACTCACACCGGCGGATGAGATCGCGCCCACGGATCGTCAGAAGATCGGCTGCGCCCGGCCCGGCGCCGATGAAGTAAACCGTCACGGCGTCGCCTTGCCATCTTTGGCAGCAGCATCGTCAGGCTGAGACTTGCGCACCACCCATTGTGTGACCGTCATTGCCGGCCGCCATCCGGTCATCCGACCAATCGGATCCGACCGTTCGATTGAGATGCGCGCCATCGCACCGCCGTACTCCTTATGAGCAGCCAGCAAAATCGCCTCGCTCTCAAGGGTCACCGTGTTCGCGACAAGACGCCCCCCTGGTTTCAGCGTCTGCCAGCACTGCGCAACAAGCCCGGGTGTTGTGAGACCACCGCCAATGAAAATCGCGTCGGGTGCTGGCAAAGCATCAAGGACTACCG
>JBCBXF010000015.1:0-23735 GCA_039816705.1 Pseudomonadota bacterium
AATGACGGCGGTTTTGACGATATCCGTCAACAGTGGCTGGCGCTCAGAAACAGAAATGCGGACTTGGCCGAGACATTCGATCCGGTGCGTGTGGTGCACAGCCTGTTGGAGAAGGAAGCCGACCGGCAGGCGGCGGTTGTGCGTGGGCTCGTCGACGCGGGAGAAGAGGTGCACGTGGCGTTCGGCGGTGTGCCGGTAAGTGAGGTGTCGTTTGGAGGTGCGAACGTTCATTACCTTCCGCCCGTCCGATCGGCCGATGCGTTCTTTTCGCGATTGGTCAGTGGCACGGAAGAGCCGATTGATAACGCGTGGTGGGCCCGACGCACCCAGATGTTGCTCGACTTGCATGCAACCGTTGCTCCTCAGCTGATCGTCACTGAGCACTTTCCATTTGGGCGGAGGAAATTTGCGCGCGAGTTGGAACCGATGTTCGAAGCGGCGCGTGCGGGCGGCGTGAAGGCGATCGCTTGCTCTGTCCGCGATGTGGTTGTCGCGCCGGACGATGCAAAGCGGCGCTGCGGGATGATCGAGATTGCGCGACGATGGTTCGACTGCATTGCGGTTCACGGTGATCCGCGTGTGTTGCGGCTTGAAGATAGTCTTGCAGAATCGCGGGTGCTCGAAGACCTGATCGAATACACGGGGTACATCGCACCATCCCCGTTGTCGCGCCCGACATCGCCGGAGCTTGCAGGAAATGTGATCGTTGCGGCCGGCGGTGGTGCGGTCGGCGTTGCCCTATTCGAGGCTGCACTGGCGGCGCGGGCAATCGGTTTGCTCGCGGATCGAACCTGGCGTTTTCTCGTTGGGCCGAATTTCGATCCCGCTGTTGCGGAGGCAATGCGCCGTGCGGCACCGGAGAACGTTGTAATTGAGGCGACCCGGGGCGATTACCGAGCGCTGCTCGCCGCAGCGACAGTCTCGATCTCGCAGGCTGGATACAACACGATGCTGGACCTCGCGGTGACGCGTTGCCCGGCTGTTGTCGTGCCATTCTCGGCAGGTGGCGAGAGTGAGCAGGCGTTGCGCGCGGAGAAATTTGCCGAATTTGGTCTGGTTCATGTTGTCGACGAGGGCGATTGCTCGGCGGCGCGATTGTCGCGCGCCGTCAACGCTGCGCTTTGCGGGCATCGAGATCTTACGCGAACACTTGATCTCGATGGTGTCGCGCAGTCGGTGGCGTTGCTCCGCCGACTTGGTGGCGGCGCATGAACCGCACGGGCGTCATGGGGGCGTGGAGCCGACTGGCGGCTGAACTCGATCTCTGGGCACGCGCGGGCCAGGTCGCGACCTTCTGGTGGCGTGATGATGATGCGGGTGCGGTCACGCCTGCGTTGGAACAGCTGGTCACGCTGTCTCGCGAAACCGATGTGCCACTTGGCGTTGCTGTCGTGCCGGGATGGATCGAACCGGGTTTGCCTGGTGTGCTTGCTGGCATGCGGGTGCTGCAGCACGGCGTTCAGCACGTCAGCCATGCACCGCAGGGAGAAAAAAAGGTGGAACTTGGCGCCCATCGTCTCCTTCACGAGATCGAAGCAGATCTGAAAGAGGGGTGGTTTCAATTGACCGATGCGTTTGCGGGTGCTCTGCCTGTGCTCGTGCCGCCGTGGAACCGTATCTCTCATGAGCTCGTCGCTCGGCTCTCGAGCCTCGGGTATCGCGGGCTTTCAACGTTCGCAAGCGGGGCAGGAACGGATGCGCCGTATTGTGGTTTGCGCGTGCGAGATACGCACGTCGATGTCATTGCTTGGCGCTCAGGTCGCGGCTTTGTCGGCACAGAGGCGGCGCTTGGGGTAGCTACGACTCATCTTGCTGCCCGTCGCGCTGCCGGCTTCGTCAGCACGCATCCGACCGGGCTGTTGACGCACCACCTCGTCCACGATGCGCAAAGTTGGCATTTCATCGCGGAGTTTCTAAGGTTTGTCGGAGATCACGCCGCCGCAAGCTGGCTCGCGCCCGAGGAGATGTTTTTGCGATGACGGAAACCTCCCGCAATCTGGTTGAGGTGCGCAATCTTGCGATCAGCTTCGACAGCCCGGCGGGCAAAATCCAGGCCGTCAAGGACATGTCGTTCCGCATCCGACGCGGATCGTGTGTTGCAATCGTTGGCGAAAGCGGTTCCGGCAAGAGTGTTTCGGCACGTGCCATGATGGGTATTCTGCCGCGCAACGCAACGATCGAGCAGGGGCAGATTCTCTTCAACGAACCAAAGATAATGCCGGGCGCCAGTGCGCCTCCCGCGCCGCTCGATCTTGCGCAACTCGATCCGAGCAGCGAGGCCTACCGTGACATTCGCGGCGGGCGGATTTCGATTATCTTTCAGGAGCCAATGACGTCGCTCTCGCCGGTTCACACGGTTGGCAATCAGATCACGGAGGCGTTGCGGCTCCATTTTGAACTGACCGACGCCGCGGCGGAGGCGCGGTGCATCGAGATGCTGGGTCTCGTGCGGTTCCCCGACCCAACGCGCGCTTACCGAAGTTATCCGTTCGAGCTGTCCGGTGGACTGCGACAGCGGGCGATGATCGCCATGGCGCTGGTGTGCGGTCCGGCCCTGCTGATCGCTGATGAGCCGACGACTGCACTGGATGTGACGGTTCAGGCTCAGATCCTCGCGTTGATGCGCGATCTTCGTCAGGATCTCGACATGGCGGTGCTGATGATTACGCACGACATGGGCGTCGTGGCGAATGTCGCGGAGGAGGTCGTCGTCGTCTATCGCGGCGAGGTGATGGAAAGCGGAATGGTCGAGGATGTGCTGACCGATCCGCAGCATCCTTATCTCAAGGCATTGCTTGGTGCCGTTCCGAAGATTTCTGCGAGCGTTGGCAGCAGGGAACGGTTGAAGCCGTTGAGGGATATCGAACCGGTTGTCGGCCATCTGTTGAAAGAAGAGACGGCGAACAGTGCAGATGGTGCGCCTGTTGCGGCCCTTCCAAGCGATCTGCTCGAGGTGCGAGACCTCACCAAGCGCTTCACCATTCGCAAGAACGCGTTGAGCTTTTCAAAAAAGGACGATCAGGTTCTGACGGCTGTTGATCGTGTCAGCTTCGAGATCAAGCGCGGGGAGTGCCTCGGGCTCGTCGGTGAGAGCGGATGTGGCAAGACCACTGTCTCGAAACTGATCATGGGCGCAATGCCGGCTGACGACGGCGAAATCGTGCTGAACACGGCTGAAGGAGCCGTCCCGTTGCATGGCAAATCGGATGCGCAGCTTGTGCCCTTTCGGCGTCAGATGCAGTACATTTTCCAGGACCCTTTTGGATCGCTCAATCCGCGGATGACGGTGTATGATGTGCTCAGCGAGCCGCTTGGCATTCACGGCATCGGCGATCAGACCTATCGTGATGAACTGGTCCGCGAAATCATGGGGCTCGTCGGCCTCGATGTGCGGGCGCTGAACCGATACCCGCACTCGTTCTCGGGTGGACAGCGCCAGCGGATCGGGATTGCACGCGCACTCGTGCTAAAGCCAAATCTGCTGATCTGTGATGAGCCCGTATCCGCGCTCGACGTCTCGACACAGGCGCAGGTTCTCAATCTGCTGAACGATCTGCGGGACAAGCTTGGGCTGACCTACCTGTTCATTTCACATGATCTTGCCGTGGTGAACTACATCGCCGATCGCATTGCGGTGATGTGCCAGGGGCAACTGGTCGAGCTTGGGCCACGGGATGCGATTTTCACGTCACCACAGCATCCCTACACGCGGTCACTTCTCGCCTCTGTGCCGACGGTCGATCTTGCGCGCCCTCTGGAATTCGAGACAATTCGCGAGGGGCTGGCGACGCAACCAGAGAACTGGTCGGGTGCGTTTGCACCACGCGAGGGCGCATTGCCGAGGCTGGTGGCGAGCGGAGATGGGCACTTCGTGCGCAAATACGCGTCATAGCTTGGTGACATTCACCGCGTTGTCTGCAATCGACATGGGCAACGCGGGAGCTGCATGCTGACTGCTCTGTCGATGCGGGGATGTTGGGGAGAAATATTGTGCTGCAATGGACGGTTTCGACTCCTTGGTGTCGTGCGGTTGCCACTGTGACTGTGTGCGGTGCGATTTCCGGCCTTTCAGGTGCGGCTGGCGCTGCCGCGAACAACGAAATTCCATCACTTGAGGCAGCGGTGCGGGCGAAAACGTTGCCGCAGATGGTGGAACGTCTGCCGGAGAAACCGAGGGTGATTGATCTGAAGTCACTCGGTCTGACGCGCGGCAAATATGGCGGCACGTGGAACATGCTGCTTGGGCGTGCGAAGGACATTCGTTTGATGTCGGTCTACGGTTACGCGCGCCTCGTCGGTTATGACCGCAAGCTGCAACTTGAGCCTGATCTCCTTGAGGCGGTTGATGTCTCGGAGGGGCGGTCATTTACATTCAAGCTCCGGAAGGGTCATCGCTGGTCAGATGGTGCACCGTTTACGACGGAAGATTTCCGTTACTTTTGGGAAGATATTGCGCTGAACGAGACGATGGCGCCGCTCGGGCCGCCATCCACGTTGTTGGTCGAAGGCAAGCCGCCAAAAGTCGAGATCATCGACGCACAGACGATCCGCTATACGTGGGAGAAGCCGAATCCATACTTTCTCCCCGCGCTTGCCGGTGCGCGGCCGCTCTACATCTATCGTCCTGCGCACTACCTGAAGCAGTTTCATGCAAGTTATCAGGACAAGGCGAAGCTTGAAGCGCTCGTGGCGGCATCGAAGCGGCGCGACTGGCGGGCTTTGCACTTCTCGAAAGACCGGCTGTATCGTGCGGACAATATCGAACTCCCAACGCTGCAGCCGTGGGTCAATACGACGGCTCCGCCATCGGAACGCTTCACGTTCAAGCGTAATCCCTACTATCACCGCGTTGATGATGAGGGGCGGCAGCTGCCGTACATCGATGAAGTGGTGGTGCAGATTGCGTCGTCAGCTCTCATACCGGCCAAGGTCGGTACGGGTGAAGCGGACCTGCAAGCGCGTTCGCTCGAGTTCAAGAATTTCACTTTCCTGAAAGCCGGTGAGAAGCGGAACAATTATAAGGTTCTGCTTTGGAAGACAGGCAAAGGTTCGCAGCTGGCGCTTTACCCGAATCTCAACGTGAAGGACCCGGTCTGGCGCAAGGTGTTGCGCAATCCGGATGTGCGACGCGGACTCTCTCTTGGGATTGACCGGGCGGAGATCAACGAGGCGATTTTCTTTGGCTTTGGTCTGGAGGGAAACAACACCATCCTGCCGGACAGTCCGCTTTTCAAACCGGGTTTGCGCGACAAATGGGCAACGTTCGATCTCGACCGGGCAAATGCGCTGCTGGACAAAGCTGGTCTCGCCAAGCGCACAGGCGAAGGGTTTCGGCTGCTGCCCGACGGACGGGTGTTTGAGTTGATCGTGGAGACTGCCGGGGAAGACAGTGAGCAGGCTGACGTGCTGCAGTTGATCACTGACACGTGGAAGAAAATTGGTGTGAAACTGTTCACGAAGCCTTCGCGACGGGAGACATTGCGCAAGCGCGTGTTGGCCGGCGAAACGCAGATGTCCGTGTTCTTCGGTATCGACAACGGGCTTGCGACATCAGCGACACCGCCGAACGAGATGGTGCCGACCGACGATACGGATTTGCAGTGGCCGGCGTGGGGTGCGTTTGCACAGACATCCGGAAAATCCGGTGAGGCGCCGGACATGCCGGAGGTGAAACGACTGGTCGAGCTCTACGAGGCGTGGAATTTTGCAGCGGACGATGCCGCGCGCGAGATCATCTGGTCTGAGATCCTCGAGATCCATGCTGACAACGTGTTCTCGATCGGTGTGGTGGCGGCCGTTCCCCAACCCGTGGTCGCGCGGAAAACACTGCAGAATGTCCCAAAGGTCGGCCTCTACAATTGGGACCCGGGCGGACACTTCGGCATGCACAATCCTGAGACCTTCTGGGTGAAAACGCGGTGAGTTTGGCTGGCGTCAAGGCGTTGGTTTTCGTTCGGCGGTTGAAGCTCGCGGCTTTGGCTCCTGCGACAGGTCAGGTTAGCGCGCGATGATCCTGTTTATCCTCCGTCGTCTCGTGACCATGGCCCTGACGCTGCTGGCGATCAGCTTTCTCGTCTTCGTCATCATTCAGTTGCCACCCGGCGACTATGTCACGACGCAGATCGAGGAGATGATTGCGCAGGGGACTGCTGTCGATGCAAAGCGCGCAGAGTTTCTGCGTGAGCAGTACGGGCTCAATCAACCGTTCTTCGTTCAGTATCTGCAATGGATCTGGGGGCTGGTGCGTGGCGATCTCGGCTACTCCTTCGAGTACAACCTGCCGGTCACCGAGGTGGTCGGCGATCGTCTTTTTCTTTCAATGGTCCTCAACGTGGCGACGGTGATTTTTATCTACGTTGTCTCGTTTCCCATCGGTGCTTATTCAGCCACGCATCAGTACAGCTGGAGCGACAACGGGATCACATTCCTTGGCCTGCTCGGGCTGGCGACGCCGAATTTTCTCCTCGCGCTCATCCTGCTTTATTTTGCAAATGTCTGGTTCGGCACATCAATCGGCGGGTTGATGGACCCGCAGTATCTGAATGAGCCGTGGTCGCTCGCAAAGGTCGGCTCGGTGCTGGCCCATCTTTGGGTGCCGGTATTCGTGATAGGGACGAGTGGCACAGCTGCGATGATCCGACGGCTGCGCGCAAATCTGCTTGATGAGCTTCAGAAGCAGTATGTCGAGACAGGCCGCGCCAAGGGTCTCGATGAGCGTCGACTGTTGATTAAGTATCCGCTGCGGATGTCGCTCAATCCGTTTATCGCGGATATCGGCAGCCTGCTGCCTCAGATTATTTCCGGGTCTGTCATCGTCTCATTCGTGATGTCGCTGCCGACGACGGGCCCAATGTTGCTGGAGGCGCTGCAGAGTCAGGACATGTATCTTGCGGGCTCGTTTTTGATGTTTCTCGCGATGCTGACTGTTGTCGGGATGTTCCTCTCAGACGTTCTGCTTGCCTGGCTTGATCCGCGTATCCGCCTTGAAGGGACGGTCGGCGGATGAGCGTTTCCGATGATGATCGTCTGCCGCATTACGTCTCGCAGAAGCCATTCACGTTCGATGACGAGAACGCGCTAACGCCAGAGCAGGAGCGCTATTTCATGGCGTCGCAGTGGCGCATGATGTGGTGGCGGTTCAAGAAGCATCGTGTGGCGGTTTGGGCCGGTGCGATCCTGCTGCTGTTTTATTTTGTTGCAGCGTTTGTTGAACCGATTGCGCCCTACGGGTTGGAGACCAAGAACGTTCGGTACAAGTATGCGCCGCCGCAAGCCGTCCATCTTTTCCACGATGGTTCGTTTGTCGGACCATTTGTCTATCCTTACAAAATCAAGCGCGATCTTGAGACGATGACGCGGATTTTCACTCCTGATGAACGCAAGCCTGCGCCGATCCGATTTTTCTGTCTTGGTGACTCCTACAAGATGTGGGGGCTTGTGCCGGGTTCGTTCCACCTCGTCTGTCCGCCAAAGGACTCGACGCTGTTCCTGTTGGGTTCGGACAGTCTCGGGCGCGACATGCTTTCGCGCGTGCTCTACGGCACACGGATCTCCCTCACAGTCGGGCTCGTCGGGATTGCCATCAGCTTCCTGCTCGGTATCTCGATTGGCGGCGCTGCCGGTTATTTCGGGGGGTGGGTCGATAGTACGGTCCAGCGTGTGATCGAGATCTTGCGGTCCTTGCCGGAGTTGCCGCTCTGGATGGCTCTTGCGGCAGCGCTCCCGGCCAATTGGTCGCCGATCCTCGTCTACTTCGGGATCACGATCATCCTTGGTCTGCTTGACTGGCCGGGGCTCGCGCGTGCTGTGCGCTCGAAACTTCTCTCGCTGCGAGAGGAAGATTTTGCGGTGGCCGCGCGGCTCATGGGGGCGCCGCCTCGTCACATTATCGCACGGCATCTGTTGCCGAACTTCATGAGTCACCTGATCGCGTCGGCGACACTTTCCATCCCGGCAATGATCCTGGGCGAGACGGCGCTCAGTTTTCTTGGACTCGGGTTGCGGCCGCCGATCACGAGCTGGGGTGTGTTGTTGACCGAGGCGCAGAACATTGAGGCGGTTGCGATCTTTCCGTGGTTGATGGTGCCAATGGTACCCGTCGTGATCGTTGTGCTGGCATTCAACTTCCTTGGCGATGGGCTTCGTGATGCGGCGGACCCGTATCGCTGATCGACTGCAATTCTCTCATCTTCATCTGAAAGCTGTTCGCCATGTCACGTCTTGATTCGATGATCCGCCGACTGCAGGCGCAGCGTGCGATGCTTGATCTCGCGCGTGATCGGCTCACCAGTGTTCCGGGCGTGGTGTTCGAGTTGGGGCTTGGCAACGGCCGAACCTACGATCACCTGCGGGAGACCATGGGCAATCGGGAGATTTATGTGTTCGAGCGTAAGATCGCTGCGCATCCGACCTGCATCCCGGACGATGATCATCTCTACTTCGGTGAACTGCTTGAAACGCTCGGGCGGGCGGTCGGTGATCATGCCGGCAACGTTGCGCTCGTGCATGCAGATATTGGTGGTCCGGACCCGGAGCACTGTGCGCGTATGACGATGATGCTGAACGACGAAATCGGGCCAGCACTTGCTCAAGGCGGCATCGTGCTGAGCGACCTCGACGTGACGATCGCGGGTTGCGAGCCTCTGGCGCTGGCGGATGGGATCGAAGCTGGGCGATACTTTGCAGTGCGCAAGACGTCACCGTAATCGACGATCAGGCTGTGCTAAGCTGATCGCTTTCGAAGCGGGCGAGGTAACCAACCGGCAGCACTGCGAGTAACGCGATGGCGGACATCGCCAACATCGCAGTTGCGAGGCCTGGTCCGTCTGCAAGCAGACCGAACATGAAAGGGCCTGCGGCTGAGGAGAGGGCGGAAGAGCCATAGAGCAGCGCATAACCCCGTGACATTCGCGCCGGATGAACCAGATCCGCGGTGAAACCGTAGGTCACGGATGTCGAGCCCTGAACCACAGCGCCAAGTGGCAGGAGCACGGCAAAGGCAAGCCACGAGGGAGCAAAAATAATGGTGATCAGCCCAGCTGCCGTCAGCGTTTGAACCAAGCTGAATGCGACCTTGACTCCGTAGCGCTCGAGCAGCTGACCGCAAAACGCTTTGCCAAACACGCCTCCAAGGAGGAGAACAACTGTCGCTGCTGTCGCGAGGGCGAGCGGTAAGCCTTTTTCAAGCATCAGGAATGCGACGAAAACCAGCGCGCCAGCCTGTACGAGTGTCTGGATGAACACGACGGCTAGAAGCGCTGTGAACGGTGCGACGTGCAGAACTCCCCAACGCGACGGCTCTTCGGTTGATTTTTCCTCTTCTTGCGCAGTCTTGGCCTGAAGCGGCCTGCGTGCCTGAAGCGCAATGAATACGGCAGCGGCGGCGGTAATGGCGGCGAAGGCTAGTGTGAGGGACTGCCAGTAGATGCCCAGGGTGATCGCTGCACTGAATAATGCGGAGAATGCGAGCTTACCAACATCACCGGATGCATTGTAGTAGCCGAGCGCGCCACGTCGCCCACGATCGCCGTAAGCGCTGACGACGAGACAAGATGACGGTGCGTGATGCAATGCGGTGCCGACACCAACGAAGCACAGTGCGATGCCAACGACGCCCGGGCCGGGCGAGACGGTCAAAGTCAGAAAGCCGATTGCGCTTACGAGTAGCCCGAGAGCGAGAACGCGGACTTCGCCCAGCCGATCGCTGATAAATCCTGAGAGAATTTCGAAAACGCCCTGCGCAATGCTTTTCATCCCTTTGAAGAGGCCGACCTGCGCGTAGCTGAGACCGAAAGCCTGCGCAATGACCGGGAGGACGACGTAGACGGTCGCGGACATGCCATCCTGAATGATGTGCGCGGTGCAGGCTGTCGCGAGTGCCTTTCGAGACGTAGCCTGATGAGTACTGGCGAGGTTTGTCGACGCGTTGCTCACCGGGAAAGCAGGAGACGCAAGCCGAGCGCCCCAAGGATCAGTGCGGCCGCGCGATCAAGCCAGACTTTTGCTGCGAGGTAACGCCGTGCGACAGCCGGGGTGGTGAGCATGCAGGACAGGGCGCTGTAACAGACCACCTCGAGGGCGAAATGGTTGGCCATGATTGTGGCGTTCTCCATGAGCGAGAGGCCTTGCGGAAAGATCACGACCAGAACAGCGGCTGAAAAAAGCACAGATTTCGGATTGAGGAGGTTTATGAAAAAGCCCGTGCGAAAAGCGCGTGCGGCGGGGACTGGCTGGCGTTCCTGCAGAGGTTTTCGTGCGCCACGCCATGTGCTGTACGCAATCCAGAGGAGGAAAATTGCGCCTGCAATTTTCACGACACCGTACGCCCATGGCACAAGCGCGAACACGGCATCCAGCCCGAGGAGTGCGAGGAGCGTCCAAATCGACGCCATAAGCGCGAGGCCAATTCCCACCGCAATTCCTGCGGTGCGTCCGTGTGCAAGTGCCGTCTGCGTCGCCACAAGGAGCGCTGGGCCTGGGCTGGCGATGGCAAACAGGAGCGCGACGTTAAACGCGATGAGATGTTCGGGTGTCATTGCAGACTCTCTAATCTGCGCCGACCCGCTTGAACGCCCAGATAAATCAAAAGCCCCAGCGGACCGAGCATGAATGTTGCAAGCAACACGGGGACCTGCGCGATGCGATGCCATCCAGCCTTGTCAGCCTGGCGAGCAATCCAGCCACCGACGAAGAGATCAAACGCGAGATAATGAAGCCACCCGGCTGTCATGCCCGCATCGTTCGACAGCATGGATTGCACGCCGTCGAGCGAACCAAAGTTGGAGAAATCGAGGCTCCCGAGTTGGGGAATGACGATGAGTGCGTAGGCGAGCGCAAGTCCGGCCGGCCAGATGTATTGGGCCACGACATTAAGCCAGTGGATCGAGCGCGGACCGACAAGTAGGTAAAGCCAAGCTGGCAGCACGGCTGCGTTGGCAAGTTCGAAGAGACGGGCCCAGTCGAGCGTTTCAAACACCACTATTTTCCCTTCCAGACCGGGTCGCGTTTCTCGGCGAAGGCGCGCGCGCCTTCCAGCTGATCATCGCTTGCATAAAGCGTTGCGATGGTTGGGAAGGTGCGATGGTTCATGCTATCCATCGTTTCCTGAAAACTCATGGTCTCTGCTGCCCGAGCCACTTCCTTGATGGCAGCGTAGACGAGTGGCGGCCCGGAGGCGAGGAGGTCGGCGAGTTTGCGGGCGTGCTCCATCAGGCTGTCATGAGCAACGACGTCATTGACGAGGCCCCATTGTTTTCCCTCTTCCGGGGTGAACCACCGGCCGGTCAGCAGCAGTTCCATCGCGATGTTGTAGGGGATGCGCTTTGGCAGCTTGGCCGTCGCTGCGTCGGCAATCGTACCGGAGCGAATTTCGGGCAGGGCGAAGGATGCGTTTTCGGACGCGATGATCATGTCAGCAGAGAGCGCCCACTCGAGGCCGCCACCACAGCATATACCGTTCACCGCCGCGATCACCGGCTTGTTGAGATTGGGAAGTTCCTGCAGCCCGGCAAACCCGCCGACGCCGTAGTCGCTGTCAGGCGCCTCGCCCTCGGCGGCGGATTTGAGATCCCAGCCAGGGCAGAAGAATTTTTCTCCAGCGCCCGTGATGATCGCGACCCGCATTTCTGGATCATCGCGAAAGTCGGCGAAGGCATCGCCCATCAGCTTGCTTGTTGCGGCGTCGATGGCGTTCGCTTTGCCGCGCGAAAGAGTGAACTCGAAGACGGCACCGCGGCGCTCGATCTGGAATGGAGTGTCGGTCATGATATGTGCCTGCCTGCCTCAGTCGTCGGTGTTCGCACGCGCATCAGCACATCGACGGCTGTCGCGCCCTCGCCGTTTGCGTGAACCAGCAGCGGATTAATTTCAAGCTCCTCGATCTCAGAGCCGAGCCCAAGTACGTGGGTCTGGATGGCGTCGATCGCCGCGACCGTTGCATCGATGTCGCCGACCGGCCGGCCGCGGTAGCCGGTCATGAGTGGCGCGAGCTTCAAACCGAGAAGGGTTTGGCGGATCATCTCCCGCGACGCGGGTGGCAGGAGGATGGCGGTATCGCGGATCAACTCGGCTGCAACCCCGCCTGATCCGAGAAGCAGGTAGAGCCCGACAATCGGATCGCGACGCATGCCAACGATAAGTTCCGCCACGGCGGGTGGCGCCATCTTCTCCACACGCACACCCGTGCCAAGTTCCCTGATGGCGTCGTAGGCCGCTTGCACCTCGGCGTTGGTCGTCAGGTTGAGCCGGACACCACCGATCTCCGTCTTGTGCAGGATGTCCGCGCCCACCGCTTTCAGCACGATTGGTGGCCCCAACTCTTGGAGGATGCGACATGCATCTGCCGCGGAGGCGCAGAGTTGGCCGGGCGGTAGTGGGATGCTCGTATCGCTCAGGCAGGACTTTGCAACATGTTCGCTGAGCGTGCTCACCTGAGCCGTCAGATCGGACCGACCGGCAAATCCGGGCATTGCGTGTCTGGTCTCGGTGCTGGCGCAGGCATCAATTGCTGTCAGCGCGTCGTCAAGGCCGTAGAGCGGTACGATGCCATCTGCGAGCAGGCGCTCGGCAACGGCTTCTGGCAAAAGCTCCGGCAGTGTTGCGAGCACGGCGGAACGGGCGCCTGTGGCGTGGGTGGCTGTTCTCCATGCGTCAATCGCACCGTCCCAGTCGTCCGTGGCACAGCGGTCATCGCGTGGAAAATCAAGGAGGAGTGCTGCCATGTCGAACTGGCAGGCGAGAACCTGCTCATAGGTTGCGCCGGCGCGTGCCCAGTCGCCCCAGTCAAAGGTGTGATAGTCGAACGGGTTGTCGAGCGTGACCAGAGGATTGATTGTCGGTTTGATCCGCGCCGTTTCTTCAGGTTTGAAGGGACGAAAAATGAGATCAGTGCGTTCCGCGATGTCTGCTGTGAGTAGCGCTTCTCCCCCGGAGCAGCTCATCGTGGTCACGCTTTTGCCGGGAAGACGGCCATGAAGGTGGAGAATTTTCAGGGCCTCAAGAAGGGTCGTGATCGACGGGACAGAAATTGCGCCGATCTGTTTGAAGTAGGCGTCCATGACCGCGTCTGAGCCGGCGAGTGAGCCCGTGTGCGTGACGGCGAGTTCTGCGCCTTTGGCTGACCGGCCCGCCTTAAGGACAGCGACTGGCACATTGTATTCGTGCGCGACTGCCACAGCGTCTGCGAACGCAGCGGCATCTTTCAAGCCTTCAAGGTAGAGACCGATGGCCGTCACACGGTCATCCTGCGCGAGCGCTTGCGTGAGTTCTGCAAGAGTGGTCTGCGCCTGGTTTCCCAGTGCGCCGAGGTAGGCCAGTGGGACGGCGCGCCGGTTCATGGTTAGATTGATGCCGATGTTGCCGGACTGTGAGAGGATTGCGACACCCTTTTCTCTCCGCGTGCCGCCGTGTTGATCCGGCCAGAGCAATGCACCGTCGAGATAGTTGATCAGTCCGTAGCAGTTGGGACCGAGTATCGGCATCGGTCCCGCAGCGTCGATCAGTGATTGTTGAAGTGCGGCGCCCTCCGCCCCCGTTTCGGCGAAACCGGACGCGAAACACACGCCGCCGCCGCCGCCCATCTGGCGCAAGGTCTCAACGGTCTCGACCGCTGCGTGCCGATTGACAGCGATGAACGTGGCATCCGGTGCAGCGGGTAGATCGTTGAGGCTCGGGACGGCCGCAATGCCTGCCATGTCGCTCCGAGTCGGGCTGACTGGCCAGATGTCGCCTTTGAACCCCATCTTCAACGATTGCTCGACAACCCGCTCGCCCCATATTCCGCCGAGCACGGCGATGGAGCGGGGGCGCAGCAAGCGTGAGAGGTCAGGTGGGGAGGACATGACGATCAGCGGCGGTGCAGCTTTACCCTCCCAGCGGTCGCAGAAGACCACGGGAGATGATATGGCGTTGTATCTCGCTCGTACCTTCCCAGATGCGCTCGACGCGGGCGTCACGCCAGATGCGCTCGAGCGGCAGCTCTTCCATCAAACCCATGCCACCATGGATCTGGATCGCCTCGTCGGCGACCATCGCGAGCATTTCCGTCGCCTTCAGTTTGGCCATCGCCATATCGGCGTCCGTGACTGTGCCTTGATCGTACTTCCAGGCGGCTTCGAGCGTGAGCAATTCCGCTGCTTTTAGCTCCGTCGCCATGTCGGCGAGCTTGAATGACACGCCTTGAAACTTGCCGATCTGCTGTCCGAATTGTTTCCGGTCGACCGCCCATTGCACAGACGCTTCGAGCGCGCGCTCGGCCCGCGCGATCGAGGTTGCCGCAACCTGTAAGCGTGTGGCGCCAAGCCAATCGTTGGCGACGTCGAAGCCCTTGTGAACTTCGCCGAGGATGGTGGAGGCGGGTACGCGGCAGTCATCGAATTCGAGGATGGAATTGTTATAGCCGCGATGAGAGACGTTGGCGTAACCATCCCGGACGGTGAAGCCCGGGTGCCCGATATCTATGAGGAATGCGGTGATCAGTTTCTTTGGTCCGCGCGGCGTTTCTTCTTCGCCGGTCGCGGCAAAGAGTACAACAAAGTCGGCCTCCTCGGCATGAGAGATGAAGTGCTTCGTGCCGTTTATGATGAAATCGTCACCGTCGGGTTTGGCTGTCGTCTTCATGCCCCGTAGGTCCGAGCCGAAGTCTGGTTCAGTCATGGCAAGGCAATCGGCTTTTTCTCCGCGAATGGCAGGTAACGTATATTTCTCTCTCTGTTCAGCGTTGCCTGCCATGAGAATGTTCGATGGTCGCCCGACGCAGGTCCAGTGGAGCGCGTAATTCACGCGGCCAAGTTCCTTCTCGTAAAGAATCCACGTCAGTGTATCGAGACCTGCGCCGCCGACCTCTTCCGGCATGTTGGCGGCGTAAAGCCCTGCCTCGATGGCTTTGGCCTTGAGGTCATCGCGGAGCTGTGGATCGAGTTTGCCGGTCCGCTCAATCTTGTCCTCATGCGGCATCAGTTCATTGGTGACGAATGCGCGTGTGGTCTCGACAATGAGTTGTTGTTCTTCAGTGAGCGCGAAATGCATCGGCGTTATCCGTTTGCTGTAGATGCGGGTGCGGGGGAGTGTGCTGCCAGTGTTGGACTAGGTTCCGCGGCCCTGCCGTTTGCAGCACGGATCGGTGTCCCGCGGGCTTGCGTGAGATCATCGGTGAGGGCTCGTCTGATGCAAAGCTCTCGCGTGACGATGTCGTTGAGCGTCAATTGATTTTTTCTCTGCCATTATCTCTTCTGACCGACTGAGCGGCCGGCGCCGTCAGGGCGGTCCAAATGTTGATGGCCGGCCCAGATCTCTTCGAGTTTTGCGAGAACAGGCGGATGCGCCGGGCACGCCCTTGATGCCTTCGCGTCGACGTGAAGGAACATTTGCTCGCCGCTTGCGAGTATCTCGTCTGTGCGACCGTGATGAATTTTCTGAAAGAGGTGCAATCGCTTCTCGTCATAGCCGAGCATCTGGCTTGTGACGTACAGTGGTTCGAGTGCGGCGACTTCGTTGAGGTGCTGGATGTGGGTTTCGACGGTGTAATAGCTGTTGCCACTCGCGACATATGCCGGCGTTACGCCGATCATGTTCAGAAAAGCGTCGCTTGAGTCGCAGAACACCTGCAGGTAGCGGGCTTCATTCATGTGGTTGTTATAGTCGGTCCACTCAGGCTGGACATTCGTTTGATGCATCCGGATGGGTTTCGAGAAGTCGTGTTTAATCTCTGCGGACTGTGCGTGCGCTTTGGCAAAGAGTTGCTTTTCATACGCTGCCAATGTCGCGCCGGCGCCCCAGTTCTGGCTTTTGAGAGCCTGCTGCACTGCGATCAAATTATCGTCTCGTATCCGCTCCAGATCGCGGATCGAAAGCCCTTCGGACTGCGCTTCACACTGCGTCGCGATTTTCTCGATCAACGCGGCGTCCATTTCCGGCGTGTCCATAAGTTTGGTCCACGGCCATTTTAGCGCCGGGCCAAACTGCTCCATAAAGTGCCGCATCCCGGCCTCGCCCCCGGCCACGTTGAAAACCTGGAATGTTCCCATCTGTGCCCAGCGGAGGCCGCAGCCATAACGGATCGCGTCATCGATTTCCTCTGCAGTGGCGATGTCATCGTTCACAAGCCAGAGTGCCTCCCGCCAGAGCGCCTCCATCAATCGATCGGCGATGAAGGCATCAATTTCCTGTCGTACGTGAAGAGGGTGCATGCCGACGGACGCGTAAAACTCTTTGGCGGCCTCGATTGTATTGGTTGATTTTCTCTCCCCCGCGACAATCTCCACAAGTGGCAGAAGATAGACTGGATTAAACGGGTGGCCGACGATCAGACGCTCGGGGTTCGCCATCTTCTGCTGAAGGTCTGTCGGTTTGAAGCCGGAGGTGGACGACGCAATGATCGTCTCGGTGCTGACGTGTCGCTCGATGTCGGCGAAGAGATCCTGCTTGAGTTCCAGCCGTTCGGGGGCGGCTTCCTGCACGAACTCTGCGCCCGCCAAGGCGTCTTCGAGGGTCGTCGTCAGCGTGACGGTGCCCGTGTTGGCGCGGGGTGCGAGCGTGAGCTTGGCGTAAGCGCGGGCTGCAAGTGCAAGGACTTCGTCGAGCTTGCGCTGCGCATCGGGCGCCGGGTCGTAGACACGGACATTGATCCCGTTTTCGATGAAACGCGCGGCCCACGCCGCGCCGATCACGCCTGCGCCGACTACGGCGACGTTGGAGAGTGTCGTCATGCTGTTTTTTGCCTCGGTGTGGATGATGCGGCCATCCGATTGTAAATCCTGCTGACGATCCGCTGCCCGATCCGCCGGTGATCGCCCGCGAAGACATGCTCAATGGTGTTGCCTTCTTTTCGGGGCGCCGGGTGACGGTTGTTACTCCTTTCGACGACTTCCCCGCTGCATCTCGCGAACAGGCTCAGGCCGTGATCGACGAAGCGCATGCCGCGGTGACGCCAACACTTCAAACCGCGGCTGAGGTTCTCGTGTGTAAAGTCGTGCGCGACGCATGCGTCTCGCACTTTCTTCACCGAGACCTTGAGAAATATCATGTCACCACCATCGCTTATGCCAGGTTTGCAACACTGCTTGAGCGTGATCTCTTGGGTGCTGTCGAGGCCGAATTTGGCGTGCTGGTGGCGCAGGATTGTCATCTCGCAGACTTGAACCGGCTCGCTCAGTATGACGTTGGTATTGGGCTCGTCGTTGCTCATCCGCAAACGCTTCCTACCTATCGGCGACTGTTGTCTGGCGTCCGTGACGCAGTTCGCGAATTGTAACCACAGCGCTGGCTGATGGTGCGCGTGGACCACGCCTGAGATGTGCCGCCGTCGATCGGAGCAGAGGTGTCAGATGGTTCGCTTCTGCAGCTTAAGTTTCTCGCGGGTCTCGTCCGGGCCGATGACTCGCGCGCCCATGGCTTCGAGGATGGTCACGGCGCGCTCAACCAATTGACCGTTGGTCGCGAGCACACCTCGTGAGAGATAAATGTTGTCTTCGAGGCCGACGCGGACATTGGCGCCGGTCAGCGCTGCGGCGGCTACGTAAGGAAGCTCCATGCGACCGATGGAGAATGCGGAGTAAATCCAACCCTCCGGCATGTTGTTCACCATCGCCATGAGAGTGTTCATGTCGTCGGGTGCACCCCATGGGATACCCATGCAAAGCTGGACGAGAACCGGGTCCTCGATCAGGCCTTCGCTGACGAGTTGCTTGGCGAGCGAGAGATGGCCGGTGTCGAAAGCTTCGATCTCCGGGCGCACGCCAGCTTCGGTCATCTGCTTTGCCATGGCGCGGAGCATGGCCGGCGTGTTGGTCATGACATAGTCCCCCTCGCCGAAGTTCATCGTCCCGCAATCCAGCGTGCAGATCTCAGGAAGGAGGGTGCGCACGTGTTCCGTTCGTGCGGACGCGCCAATCATGTCGGTGCCGGCCTCGTCCGGCGGCAACGGTGCCTCCACGCCGCCGAGTACAAGATCGCCGCCCATGCCTGCCGTCAGATTGATCACGACGTCCGTGTTGGCGGAACGGATCCGATCGACAACCTCCTTGTAGAGCGCAACGTCTCGCGCGGCCTTGCCGGTTTGCGGATCGCGTACATGGCAATGCGCGACGGCAGCGCCGGCCTTTGCTGCCTCAATCGCGGCATCCGCGATCTCTTTCGGTGTCACCGGTACCTTGTCTGATTTTCCGGTTGTGTCGCCGCCACCAGTGACCGCGCATGTGATGAAGATGTCCCAGTTCATGAGCGCGCACTCCCTTGTTTCGGTGCTGGCGAATTCGTCCTGCGTGATGCGCACGCTAGCCCGGTGCATCAGGGTGCGCGATACAAATTGCGACGCTCTTCAGG
Organism: Pseudomonadota bacterium; assembly: GCA_039816705.1. GTDB lineage: Bacteria > Pseudomonadota > Alphaproteobacteria > Rhizobiales > CALHAX01 > CALHAX01. Next base: position 18,319 of record JBCBXF010000015.1, read on the forward strand.
CGAAATGCGCTCGATTCTGCCGGGCGACGATCAAGGCAGAGTGACCATACAACCCACTGTGGTGTGGAGATGGGAGAGAATAAATCATTGACTGGCTCTCGCGGCGCCGTTCTGGGCGCGAAGGCTTATGCGGCGAGTGTGTTGCTCGTGACGTCAACGAGACGCGCGCCAATTTCTTGCGCGACGATGAAGGGGCGTGCAGCGGCGTGCCCTGTTATTGTAACAGGCCGATTGGCCCGCGTTGGCGCGATCGAATGACCGTCACATTGCATCACGACATCGTCGCCATTGATCGTGACCTGATGCGCGGGTCGTACGCTGACCGAGCGATCGCGGAACAGTCGCCCCAGCCGGGCAGAGACCAGCATGTCGAACATCGCGGTGCGGTCGTCTGCTTCGATCAGCACGCACGCGAGTGGGGCTTGCGGTAGTGCTTCGGCGGCGGGAAGGAGGGCGCCACATCCGCGCTTTGCCAGAACGAACACCGCAACACAGCGGTAGTTGAACCCGTCGAGCGCAACATCGAACCGCGAGACACGGCGTGCTGCATTCTTTGCAAGCGCATATGTCCCCATCGCGCTTGCCAGAGGTTTGACGACGGACGGCATGAGCGCATCGATAAGCTCGGCACTCTGTCCCGCGCTTACGGCGACGCGTGCAAACGCGGCGTCCTGTGCATGCGCTGTGATGCTAAGTGCGTCCATCGCAAACGCCGGGCCTTCCGAGAGCGCAGCGGCGATCTGGGCCGCCTTGCCGCGCATGCCGGTTGCACGGGACAGCGGCGTCAATGCACCGGGTTGCATGAGGCCGACTGGCACGTCCGGCAGTGCTGCGTGATCGATCACATCCAGCAAGCGACGCTCTCCAGCCACCAGTATGGCGTCGTAGTTGGTGTGCGCATCCGCGGCGAATGCCAGCGCGTCGTCATCGGTCTCGATGAGCGCTGTGTGGACATCTGCTCCGCCGTTCGTCAGCGCCATGCACGTTTGGCGCAGGTGTCCCTTTTTTTCGACGGACACGGTTGTGTCGTGCATCAAAAGGAAGCGCGTGCGTGCCGCGTGCGGGGTGAGGATCGACATCCAGAGACCATGCTCAGTGCGCCGAAAGCGGCGCGTTCATGCTGTCATTCTGTGTACGGAACCTCGGTCAACGGAAGGTTAAGCGCCGGATGTGCATTGTCTTGATCTGTGGCGTTCCACGCAGACCGAGCACGACTTATCTCTTGCGGGCGCGCATCTAGTTACGACTGAACGCCGAGCGGCCATCCCAGACCTTGCGTTTACGCTGCGCCCGCTTGCGCGGAGTTTTGCGTGCTTTCGCGACGCGTGGTGCGGAGGCGCACATTTGCCGGATCCGGCGTTTGCGGGCCGCGCTGATCTCGGGCGGCGGCGTGTAGCCCTTGCAAAGAGCCGCCAGTCGCCCCGGGCCATTCGCGGCATCGGGTGTACAAAACAGTCCGCTGCCATCGCTTTGTGGGGTGAAGCGGACGCCGCGTGAACCGGACTCGGGCGCGTCGAGCTCGCGCGCAAGCTCGTTGAGGATCTCGATCCGCTGATGACCGCGCTTGCCGGTGATTGGACGGGCGTTCAGGTGCATGTCGATGAGTGGAACGGCCTGCACAGCCTTGGTTTCAAAAGAGCCGTTAGGCTGTCGGACGACAAAGACACGCGCGAGGAGGCCATAGTCGCGGCAGGCATTGAATTTCCCCATGTCCTGCATGCCCATATGGAGAAAATTCCCGAGGCCGTAGAAGATGAGTTTGCCGCGGTTCATCTGCACGCCCTGGACGACGTGCGCATGGTGGCCGACGATGAGATCAATGTCGCGGTCATACTGCGTGGCGTCACGCCACTTGCGGACCTGGCCGGGCAAAGGTCTGACGCTGCGTTCCGCGCCGAAATGCATGGAGAGAATGCGAAAGTCGGCCGGCGCGCTCGCCAGCGCGTCGACAACGGAATTGTAGTCGCGCTCACCGTAGATATTGACCTGACCGGGCTTTTTCTCTCCCGCGCGTGCCGTACCGGGCTGGCGTGCGCCAATGCCCATGGCCGAGAACGCGAAGCGAGCCCTCCCGACAGTGAAAATATCCGGTTGGATGGCGCGCGCGCGATCAAGCCCTAGACCGGCGTGGGCGCGCAGCCCTGAGGTGCGAAGTGCTTCCGTGTGGCGGATGCTGTCACGGATGCCGCCAACGCCATAATCGGCGGTATGATTGTTGGCCAGTGAAAACACATTGAAGCCGATGTCGACCAGATGTCGGGCGCCGTTCGGATGCATTTTGAATGTGAAGCGCTTGCCGCCGGGGCGCAGGCGATTGTCCTCAGTGACGACGGTTTCGATATTGGCGAAGTTAATGTGTCCGTCGATGAGATCCTTGATGCCGCGCGTTGTGAATTCCCATGGGTAGCCACGCCCGTGGCGACGCGCTTTCGTCGGATTGACGGGCATCGCGTGCGCGTTGAGGCCAGTGTCTCCAACGAGCACAATGACGAACAGTTCGGGTTTGGGTGTCGGCTCTGGTCGGCTTGTCGCGCGGCTGTCGGTTACGGCGGGTGCGGTCTTTTCGTCGAGCACCGCCGACGGCGTTTCGGGTTTGCGCTCCGCAGCTGAGCTTGACGATGGGTGTTTCCGGGGCTCCACATCGTGCGCTGCCGGCTTCAGCGCGGGCTGGCGGACAAGGTGGTCCCCCGCTTGAGCGCTTCCGCCAACGATCGACGCTAGGCAGATGCAAGCACCAAGTGGTGCGATGCATTTTCGAGTGAGGGACGCGCGTGTCATCTGTGGCAGCCACTTCGAAGCGGGTATTCGCATCACCTATCGCGCACTCGCTCGCTGGTTTCGACCGTGGTGCCGTCAATTCCACTGACGTAACCGCGGTTGTGTTTACCACGTTCTAATTTTGTCACATCCGGCTTATAACGGCCAACGACGCCTACGGATCGATCCCACAAAGGTCCGGGCAACACACAAGGGAGGACTTGGTACGTGATACGATCATTCGTCATCGGTGCACTTGGCATCGGTATGGCTGTTGCTGCAGCATCGGCACACGCAGCGCCTGCATTGACGCAGGCTGGCGCATCTTTGCGGACGAGCGGGACTGCAGAGGCGGTGCCCGCACAGTTCAATATCCAGCTTGGACCATCCGATCAGCGTATTCGCCGCATCCTTCGTGATCGCGGTTACACGGAGATCGAAATTACCAAGCGCTCGTTCACGCGTGTTACGGCTGAGGCCTGCAAGGACGGCGTGCGGTATGAGCTGCGTCTGACGAATAGAGGCAGCGACCGCGGCACCGGACGCATTGGAACCTGCAAACAGGTGATTACGCTTGCTGAGGCTGAAAAGCAGCTGCAGGACGAAGGCTATCGCCGGATCAATATCACGGAACAGGGTGATATCCCGTACATCGCGATCGCGTGTCGAGACGGGGAGAGGATCCGTCTGCGGATCAACAAGTTTGGTGAAGTGACCGGACGCCGAGAGCTTGGCAGCTGTCGCAAGGCGCTGACGCCGGATGATGTCCGGGCGAAGTTGCGGGATGATGGCTACAACCGGATCCGCTTCACGGATCGTCAGTTGCCGCGTTATGTTGCCGAGGCCTGCAGAAACAATCGCAAGTTTGAGCTGACCATCAATCGCACCGGTCGTGTGCGAAACAGCAAGCGCATCGGTCGTTGCGCCCCGCCACTGACGGCTGCAACGCTTGAAAAGTCGCTGATAGATCGTGGACTCGATCGGATCGAGGTAATCGACAGTCGCCCGCCACGTTTTGTGGCCGAAGCCTGCCGAGACCAGCGCCGCGTCGAATTGACGATCGGTCGCTTTGGCAAGATCCTGCAAGAGTACGGGATTGGTCGGTGCCGTCCGCCGCTGAGCCGTGCGCAGTTGCTGGTCGTCATGCGTGAAAACGGATACCGGAAGGTCAAGTTCAACACGATCCCCGGCACAAACTATCAGACTGAGTCCTGTCGAAAACGTAAGCGGATGCTGACGCAGTGGACCCAGTATGGGGAAGTGATCGATGAGAAGGATCGCGGCCCTTGTGTGTCGCCGCGTCTCGAGCAAGTGACGGATCGTCTCGCGGATCGCGGGATGAAGGACCTTGTGATGTATGTTGAAGGCTGCCGTCGTGGGCGCAAGGTTCGCGTCACAATCGATGCTCTGACCGGTGACCGATTGAACCGGGAGCGGATTGGCCGCTGCTGATCTACAAAAACCGACGTTCTGTCGTTGGGCCGCCCGGCATCGTTACCGGGCGGCTTTTTTGTTTGCTGTCAGCTAGTTGCCCGTCCCTGCACGATCTCTGCACATACGGCTGCACAAATCCCCCGCGTTCTTGACCGATGCTTGCACGCGACGCGTTCATGACAATCGACATGAGAGCACGCGCCACCCGAGCACATCTACGGCCTGAGACTTGCGAGATGCCGTATCGGCTTTCGTACGACGGTTGGTGGCTGGTTTCTGCTTCCACAGCGGCACAACCGGGAACGCTGACACAGCAGTGTCATGCGCTGCTTTGCTCACCGTCCGGCGCAGACAAAGGAGAAAGTTAATGCCCGCACTGTCTCTGAAACGCCCCGATCCGGGTCTTAACATCGTACGGGCCGATGCGAGGGAACCGTCGAGCTCTGGAAGAAAAACACGCGAGGTTTCTGTGCCTACGATTCTCGTTGTCGATGATGATCCGCATATTCGCGACGTGACCAGTTTCGCGATGGAAAAGGCCGGTCATCGCTGCGTGATGGCCGATACCGGGAGGGCCGCGCTTGAAGCCGTGCGTGATCATGCGCCGGATCTCATTGTCCTGGATGTCGGAATTCCGGAAATGGACGGCCTCGATGTCTGTCGGACACTGCGCAAGACATCGGATGTGCCAATCCTGTTTCTCTCTGCACGTGATGACGAAATCGACCGGATTGTCGGGCTCGAGATCGGCGGGGATGATTATGTCACCAAGCCGTTCAGTCCACGCGAAGTCGTGGCCCGGGTCGCGGTTATCCTCAAACGTCGGCGTGAGCCCGAGCCCGGAGGATCTGGTGTGGTGGCAGAGGCCAACGAGGTCTTTCGTTGCGGCGCGCTCACGCTTGATGCGACGCACCGCTCAGCCAACTTCGGGGACGCCAGCCTCGCATTGACGTCGCTGGAATTTGACCTTGTCCGCACCTTGATTGCACGGCCCCGGCAAACCTTCACACGCGATCAACTGATGACGGCAGCTTATCCCGCGAACATCCACGTTTCAGATCGCACGATCGACAGCCACGTCCGCAACGTCCGGGCAAAGTTCCTGGCCGCTGGGTGCACGACCGTGATCGAGACAGTGCATGGTTTCGGCTTCCGCCTGGGCGACTGCCGCGATGGAGCATAGCGGACCTCGATTGGACGGGTGCTGATGGCGCCCTTGCCTCACC
>JBCBXF010000160.1:0-7674 GCA_039816705.1 Pseudomonadota bacterium
CCAAACAGCTCCATCGCAAACTCGATCATCTGATCGTCGGCTCACGCATGGCGGACGAGCTGGCTGCCTATCAATCCGCGCTGCGGTCCCTCAGTGATGCGCTTGAGCGCAAAGAAGGCATGACACCGAAAGCCCGACGGATGATCACGACCTTCGATGCCGTCGTGACAAAAGTTCTCTCCGCATGATCCCACGCGTTGCCAAACTAGGAACAGGGTTCGTCGGCGCCGGCCTCTACTACATGCACGACAAAAGAGAGGATAATACGCAAAGCAGCGCAAACGCGCGCCCTTCCGCGGCTGAATATTTTCTGACCGATAAGGGACCGGCGCAGTCTGCGGATCGGGTCGGGTTTACAGCAACACGCAATGTTGCATCGAACGATGCGATGGCGGCGCTGCGACAGATGGCATTCACGGCGACCCATGCCCACGAGATCCGCGTCGCTGCCGTAACGGCTGCCGCCAAGGCAGCGGGCATGACTTACGATGCCTACTTCAAGGCGACCAATCCGTTTCGCGGGCGCAAGGGCACTAAGCCGGTCTATTCGCTCTCGCTGTCCTTTCCGCCAGGCGATCCGCACGCCACCAAAACCAACATGCTGAAAGCCGCTGATGAAGTGCGGCACACGCTCGGCCTTCAGGATCATCAGTGCGTGATCATCCAGCATACCGACACCAAGCACCCGCATGTGCATCTGATTATCAACCGGGTGCATCCCAAAACGGGGAGGTTCGCGTCCGTATCGAACGACCGGCTGAAGCTGTCTGGATGGGCGCAGGACTGGGAGAAACGACACGGCAAGATCGTCTGTCCGGGACGCCCGCACAATCAGCAAGTGCGGCAGAGGAACACGGATACCAAGCGCGCCAAGCGACGGAACGGCAATGCACGCGCGAAGGCGGGCTAAGTCAAGAACACCGGTCTGCCGCCGTCAGAGATCGCATTCTGGAACGAGCATGGCAGCGCCGACATTCGTTCCGTCCGTGCGGCGCGATCCGTGCAACAAAAGCGGGACTACGAAAAGTACAAGCGCGTCACGGAGCGCAAACTGTCAAACGTTGATCGGCACCATGAGGCTGCGAATGGATCGACGCTCCGAAAGATCGATCGAACGCTTCGAACCCTGAAGGGGCAAGCGCCGCGGCGTGATGCGAAGAAATCCGCATCGGTTATGGACATCATGTTTGGCGCAGTGCGTGGCGCAGCGCTCGGGATCGCCGCCCGCATCGCCAATCGCTCCGACATCGCCAAGCTCGAAAAGATCAAGACACAGCTTCGCATCGAGCGTGATGTGCGGCGTGCAGACGTCATGGCTGAACGCCGACAAGCGTTCCAGAAAATGCAACGCATCCATGGCTGGCAGAACTGGCTGGATGAGAAACGCTGCAAGACCTATCGGGACAGCGACACCCGTGACTATCGCGAACGTCGTGATCGATGGGATATGGGCAAACTCCAACCCCCATTGTTCGGGACGATGATCTCGGCGCGATATGACGTCGAGGAAAGCCGCGACTGGCGGCAGGCAACTGAGGATCGGCGTAAACTGACCGAGCCACTCGACATGAAGCCGATCGAGCGCTCATCGGATGCTCCCGCGCCGGACGTTCCCACACGACCGACTGCAGAGATTGGCAAAAAGCCCCTCGCAGATCGCGAAGCCTTGATTGCGAAAGCAGCAAAGGAGAGATCAGCCAGTCGCCCCACCCCGTCACGGAAGCGGAAGTCCGGCAGAAAACGGCGACCAAGGCCGCGATAGTCTGTATGGGACCACCCGCTATTCAGAACGAGACACACCCCGGGCTTTTCTCGCGCGAAGAAGCGCGAGCGCCTTGTCCCGAACCGACCGGAAAAACGTCGGTGGCAGAAATCCGTCGTGGAATTTTACGGGATCAGAGCCGGGTATCGGCCGCAAGTCCGGCCCCGGCCATGTGAATACGTTCAACTCAGTGAGCACGATCCAAGACCGTGCTTCATCGAGGCCGAGCATATCATTCACGGGTTGCGGGATCTCGATCGCATGTTCCGGATCGTCGGGCTGCGTGTGCGTAATCGGCGCCACATATGCCTGGTCGCCGTCGCCCAGGAAAAACAACAGAGAACAGGGACGGTCTTTCGATCCCTCTTCCCGCCCGCGGCGCGCTTCGCGTTCCCAGAGATAAGCGTACCGGATGACGAGACCAGGAGCAGGGTCCGGGAGACTCACGGCTTCGGCTTCACCAGGTCATCGAGATGCGCGTACTCCTCTGGGACTTCGGCTTGAGCAAGCGCCTCGATCTCTGCATTGCCGAGATGCTCGATCCTGACCACCCGCCGGTCACGCGCCTTCAATCGCGCGTACTCGTCCGCGGAGATCATGACCGTGTGCGGCCGCCCATTCTTGGTGATCGTCACCGGCGCCGCCTGCGCCGCATCCTGGTAGCGACCAACACTGTTCTGGAACTCAGTAGATGTTACTTTTCGATCTGTCATAGTAGCTATTATAGCTAAAATGACCAAGCTATGCAAGTATTGGTTGTGCGAACAGCGATATCGCAGATACGGGGATACGCGCGCCCGGAGCGAACGAAAGACTAGGCGACACGCCAAGGCGGATGTCTGCTATCCATGCGGATGCCGCCATGCAGGCAACGCTTCGAGCATTTCAGAGGATGACCCGAAGCCGCCATTGCCTCTCTGTTGCAGGCACCGGACAGGTACGAATAGTCTTCCGAGAATTGTGATCTCGCGAAATCGGCCGATCGGGTGATACACTTGAGCGATGAAACCTATAATCAAAACGCTTGAAGCGACTGACATCGAACTTTCTCAATCCGTGTTCGCTGTGATGGCCTCCGTTTTCGAAGAACCCCGCCAATCGACGAGCCGCAAATACGTGGCCGATCTATTGAGCAGGTCAGATCTGTTTGTTGTTGCGGCATTGGTCGACGGCAAACCCATCGCTGGGCTCACAGCATTTAAGCTTCCGCTAACACGCTCAGAAACCGCAGAGATGTTCGTTTACGATGTCGCAGTTCTGCCGGCCTATCAGCAGCACGGTATTGGTCGCAGGTTGATGCAAGAGGTGCGTTCCCTAGCCGCTGCGCAAGCGATCGCCACGACATGGGTCCCCGCTGAAGATGAGGACGTCCACGCACTTGATTTTTATCGCGCCATTGGCGGCAAACCATCGCCGGTGACGATTTTCACGTTCGAAAATTATCATGAGTGATTGGCGCAAGCCCAGAAGCTGCAACCAGATTAGGTAACGTTAGCGTAGCTTCACACGTCCGATCCTGGCCCGTTGCTGACGACCATAGCAGCTCGTCTGGATGTCGGCTATCAGGTGAACACCGGTCGAAATCAGCTCCGACTTCCGCTATCGTGCGGTGAACGGCCGTCCAGTGCTCAGCGCTGAACTTTCAGATTTTGACCCAAAGGCGAAGATTTTGCCGAGCGGATGAATGGCAGACATGAGCTCAAAATTCCACCGATCTTGCAGGCCCGATCAAGATTTGATTTGCAAGGTCTTAGCACGACCCTAGTTCTCCATGCCGTTTGTTTTCAGAGCACTCAAACGCGTATATCGTAAGGTCATCCAAAAAATTCCTTGCACACATCGCTCTGCATCAAGGGTTCGAAATGGCTTGCGTAAGTGTTTGTCGCAGCCATTGGTGCGCCGGATGCCCATCTACACGCGGATGCCACAGCATCTCGTGCCTGGTGCGATGGCTAGCGAACGGAAGCTCGCGCGCGATCAGGCCATATTGAGCTGCGAAGCGATCGGACAGGCGTTTTGGAAGCGACGCGATCAAATCAGAGTTCGCCAGCACGCTTGGCGCTGCCGCAAAGTGCGGAATTGTCATCGCGACGCGGCGCTCCAGACCTCGTTCGGCCAGCAGATCGTCTACGATCCCGGTGGTGTCACCCACCAGCGTGACCAAAAGGTGGGAAGCTGATGCGAAATCCTCCAGCGTTAGCAGATCCCCAGCAAGCGGGTGACCCCTGCGCATTACACAGACGAAGCTTTCCTCAAGCAGCAGTTTGGTGTGAAGGCGCTGGGGCGCTCTTGGAAACCAGCCGAGTGCCGCATCGACCTCGGCCGAATCGACCTGGGCTACGGCATCCACATTGATGTGCGGGAGGATGCGCAGGTCGATGCCCGGCGCCTCCTTTGAAAGTCGCTGCGCGAGGCGCGGGACGTGCAACGCGACATCATAGTCGCTAGCGCTGATGGTGAACCTGCGCTCCGCCGTCGATGGATCGAAGCTGCCCCCGTCCAAGGCCGAGCGCACATCCCGGAGCGCACGCCTTAGAGGCTCTGCCAACTCAAGCGCGCGGGGCGTCGGGATCATACCTTCGACCGTTCGCACGAATAGATCATCCTGCAGCGCGTCTCTCAACCTTCGTAATGCGCTGCTCGTTGCCGATTGGCTGAGGTTCACGCGCCGTCCCGCACGGGTCACGTGCCGTTCCGTCAGAAGGGCTTCGAAGACCAGGAGCAGATTGAGATCGAACTGATTTAAATTCATGTCATAGATATTGCTTATGCAGAGAATGCGTTTCAATAGATGATGCAGGTCGCCTATCTCCGTTCTCGAAGCCGGTCGCGCAACAACGCACGCTGGCGACAGAGAAAGGAAGATCGCCATGACAAAGACAATCGCACTGATCGGCGGCACCGGGGCGATGGGCCGCGCGGTCGTCAACGCGCTCCTGAGCGACAAAAATGAAGCATGGAGCGTCCGCCTCCTGACCCGCGATCCGCATAGCGCGCGCGCGCAGGCGATGAAGATCGCAGGTGGTGATCGGGTGACGTTCGTTCCCGGCGACCTTGAGGACGGAACTGGCCTGAACGAGGTGATGAAGGATGCCTACGGCGCCTTCTCCAACACCAATTTCTGGACCGTTGGTGCGAAATCTGTTGCGCGTGAACGCGCCCATGGCCTGCAGGTCTTGGAAGCGGCGGAACGCGCGGAGGTCGAGCTGTTCGTGCATTCCTCGCTCGATGCTGCGAACAAACTCTCGCAGGGCGCCGTGCCGGTCCCCCACTATGACGCGAAAGCCTCGGTGGAGCATGAGATCGACTGGCGCCGCTCGGACGAGTTCTTCCGTCAGGACCATGACGGCTGGTTCTCCAACCACGCCGCGGTTCTGGTGACCGAACCCTATATCGAGAACTTTCAGAGCATCTTCCTACCTGAGAAAGGCAAATTGAGCGACGGGCGGAAGGGTGTGATCTTTCGCTGGCCGTTGGCGGGCGATGCGCCCTGGCCGATGGTCGCGCTCGACGATATCGGCGCGTTCGCCCGGATCATGTTCTCTGATCCCAGCAAGTGGGGCGGCCGCACCCTGCGGGTCGGCTCGGATGCGCCGACGCTTCCAGAAGTCGTCGCGAGCTTCGAAAAGGTCACCGGTATTCCGGCGGAATATTCGGCGCCGAGCGACGAGGACTTCCTCGCCTCGGACATGCCGAACGCGCACGATGTGCTGAACAACTTCCTGTTCTACCGGAAGGGTTATTCAACGCCCCGGGATTATGCGGCTCTGCGCGACATTCATCCGGGTCTGCACAGCTTCGAAAGCTGGTTGCTCAAGAGCGGTTGGCGCGGCGGCGCTGGCGATGTCCAGAAAGATGCGATCAGCGGCGAATGACGCCGAGCGTCAAGACAAGTTCAGAACTTGAAAGGAAAGTACCATGACCAGTCAAAAACCACGCCGTCTTCTCGTCATCGGCGCCACGGGCCAAGTCGGCGGAGACGTCGTCCGCGCCCTGACCGGGAGAGCCGACGTCGAGACCCTCGCCGCCATCCGTCGAGATGATCAGGCCGAAGCCATGCGGGCTCTCGGCGCCGACGCCATCCATCTCGACCTCGACGATATCGCAACGATCGAAAAGGCCGTTCAGGGCGTGGACGGACTGCTGCTGATGGCCGGCTACTCCGTCGACATGCTGAAACAGTCAAAGCGCGTCATCGACGCAGCTAAGCGTGCTGGCGTCGACCACATCGTCCATATTGGCGCCTCCGGTGCGGAGACGGCGGAGGTCGCCCACTGGGGCTGGCACCGGATGATCGAAGCATATGTCGAGGATCAGGGGTTTCGCTTCACCCATATCCGCCCCGAAGGCTTCATGCAGAACGTGTTGACCTTCGGCTGGCTCCAGAAAGGCGCCCTGACCAATTTGATCGGAAACGCGCGTTGGAGCTGGGTCGACGCCCGTGACGTCGCCGCGCTCGCCGCGGCGGCGCTGACGGACCCGGACGTTTTCGCCGGGCAGGTCTGGCGGCTCGGATACGATGCAGGAACAATTGCTGATGTCGCGAGCAAGATCGGCGATCACGTAGGCCGCCCCATTGAGATCGCGCCGCTCGACCCGCAGGTGTTCTACGAGGGCGCCGTCGGCGCGGGAGCGGATCCGGCTTACATGGCCTGCATTCGCGACCAGTTCCGATTGAATGCTGAGGGCGCCATTCCGAACACCGACGAGACCTTCGATCCCACGGCATTCGAGCGGGCGGTTGGCCGAGCGCCGGCGACCTGGGCAGAGTACATCGAACGCGAGAGTGAAACCTTGCAGGCCGCCGCAGCCTAGTCGCCCAGCGGGGTGGCGATTGCGCCGCCCCTGTTTCGAATAGAAAGGCAGGACAGATGAAAACAGAACCCGAAGTGCTGAGCGCCATCGATCACTTCTCGAAGCTGGGCGAAACAGCGCTTGCGCGGCTGATCGACGGTGCGGAGTTCGCGACCTACGAAGCCGGCGACGTCATCCTAGACCCCTCCGCCCCGCGGGCCGGCTTCACTTTCCTCATCGTAGGGCGCTGGTGGATGTCCCGCCACATCGTCGGCGCCGCGACCCCGTTCGAGTGGACCGACGACAGGCCCGGCAACTGGCATGGCGGCGTCGCCCTGTTCGACGCGGTCGCGCCGGCGCATGTGAAAGCGGAGGTGCGCTGCGAGGTGGTCTATGTTCCCGCGCCATTGCTGGCCGAACTGGCCGCTAAAGACGCGCACTTGGCTCTAGCGATGCTTCGCGGCATTCAGGGCGGCGCGACGGTCCTCTACAGGCACGCGAAAGAGGGCGAGGCGGAGAACGCTCCGAGCGGTCCAGCAACAGGGCTTACGGTCTAAGACCTGAAGGCAAAGACATAGGAGAGAAGATGCCTACTGTGGAGCAAACATTCGCTAACATCCGTGTGTAGCCGCTTTTTTCGTACTGTAGACGTCGCGGCATTCCAAACCGTTGTCTCCTCATGGCCCCTAGCAGAAGCTCATATGAGGAGCATAGCCTGTCTGCTGTCGGCACGGAAGCTGACGGTGAGAAAATGGGCGGCGGCGCTCAGAGGATCACTTCGACCTTGGCCTTACGCCGCGCGACCCGGCCGACGCGGGACCGTTCACGCTCCGCTTTCGCGTGATCACGTGCCTCCGGGCACTTTTTGAGCCAAGTCAGCTGTATCATCTCAACACGGCGTCCGCGCTTCTTGAGCCCGATGGAAACCTCAAAGTCCGTCAGTTGGTTGATCTCTCCCACCGCCGGTTTCAGACACTGCGCGTTGAAGTCTGCGAAGCGCTTGAGCTTGCCTTTCGGCACACCGAGCTTGGCGCGGAGGTCCGCTTCGCTGAACGCCTCCGACTGGCGGCGCATGTTGATGCGCTGTTCGATCCGGCTCTACGAGATGATCGAACAGC
>JBCBXF010000161.1:0-7609 GCA_039816705.1 Pseudomonadota bacterium
CAAAGCGTTGCGTTCGAGACATGGGGCAACCGCCGCGAGACCAATCGGGCGATAGTTGTGGCCAGGCAGAGCGCGGTCTGTGACACCGCGATTACGACGCGTGGCACCGTGGGCCACGGATGAGAGGCGCTTTCGTCGCGCGCAACCCTGTTGCGGGACATCGCACTTCTGACCTGCATAATCGCCCCGCTCGCTACCTTGGGCGACGGTGATGTTGCCGAGACGGCCAAAGACGGTGCGCTGCACACTTGCGCTTGCGTGGCATTTGTTCTGGCGCGCGCGCTTTGAGCGGCTGTGCCGCCGCAAAGCGGACTCGTTCTTTTCAAGTTGAGCTTTGGCCAAAAAACCATTCGAGGAAATTTGCGCATCGCCAATCCGCCATCTGTCAAAGCAATAGCTGCGATAGCCGCGTGCGGTCATACCTCTTCCCTGTCACTCGCCATCATCCAAATCATCCCACAGAGGCGCCTCGCGGGATGCCTCGATCTCAATGCCGACTTCCGTGGCCAGCGGGCCCTTGAGCGACTGGTCGCGTTTCTCCCAGAAAAGGTCTCCGTCGGCGCTGATGGCAAGAGCGCCGAACGCAACCGCTGGCTTCATCATACCGCGCAGGGAGGGAAGCTTCTCTTTTAAGCGTCGATACTGATCGTCTCCGGTGAACGCGTAGATATAGTCGCGGGCTGCCCACTTGTAAGTTGTCCAATCTTCGCGCACGCCCTGGCCAGCATGATGGAGCGCCCATTGCTGAAAGTCGTCAGTTTGGAAAAAGTGACGTGTGCGAGACTGAAAGTCGGTGAGTGAAAGACCAACCGCCGAGCCCATCATGCGCAATGACACCGGTTGCCACTTGAGCGAAAAGTTCATCCACCAGAGACATGTAAACAAGTCATCAATTGCAACCGGTGCCGTCTCAATCTGCGGTGTTAAATAATCCAATACAGCTTGTGCGCGCACGTCCGAGGCCAGCCGCTTTCGGACCTGTTCATAAAGCGCGTCTGACCACGGCTTTCGAAGTGGTCCCGGGAACGGCTCTGACGTCGGGCGCAGCAATGACTGTGTCTGGATTTCAAGAGCCTTGGCGCTACCAAATATCTGATCGCCCAATTCGCCCGTCACGATCAGACCGTCTTGGCGATAGGCTTTGCCAACATTGTCAATCCATTGGAGTTCAAATTGACCGTTGAGATGCTCTTTATGAAACGCCGGATACTCCTTACGGGATTCTTTCGAAAGAAAAATGCGCATTTGCTTCGGCTGGTCGCGGGAGGCACGCATGAGCGCCACGCAGGCCGTCGTTGAGTCAATCCCACCTGACCAAAGCAGATTAATCTTTGCGTTGCGCCTGCGCGCCTCGCGAACGATTTCATGAGCACGTCGATCACATAACTCGTCGAACGGTTTGCAGCCGCCCTCCAGCGCAGGGATGCGATCCAACACCTCATAGCGAAAGCCGTGATCCAGCCTTGTTGTTCGGTCAATCAACCCAGAGCCGAAATAGAGGCAGGTCAAACGATAGCCATCCGGCGGCACATGTTTCAGGATGGTAGGACGCACAGCCATATGAGCATCAATATGCACGATCGCACCGGCATGCGGTACGTCTTCATTCCAGAACTTTGGGCGGAACAAGAAAACGGAAGCAACGGCACCCACCACTGCGAACACCGCCAAAAGCCAAAAGCTAATATAGCCAAATACGAAGCAAAGACCCATGACAAATAGAATCAGACCTGGGAGTTTGATCAAACTTTGTGCATTCACGATGCTGTCACTTGCTCGATAGGCAGTCGCTAGGGCCGGTGGCGTATAACACATTGATTTTTTCCAATGCCACGGATCCAGCGCCGATTTATTTCGCAACTCTTGGAACGTGATGGCGTGCGCACAACGGAAATACCGACAAAGCGGTGCGGAAAAATGAGCAGGCCAACCTCAACATGCCGACGCTGCCCGACGATTATTGTGATCATGCCGAATAAGATGTCGATGTCTGAGTTGGGTCGCTCCCCGGAATACCGCACCCCGAACATAGCGTGTCCGTTGTGCCTTCGATAGCGCCCGTCACGGCATTCAGGTTTTGTTACTAGCCAGACCCCTGGTTCCGCGTATCGATCAAAAAGGGGCCGGCAAATCGTTCGCGGAGACGGTCACCGTTTTGCGCCGAGGCCGCCCGTGCTTCGAGCCCGGTCGGGCTCTTACGGACAACATCGTCCGTCACCTCGTGCGCCGCTAACTTGTGGAACGCGGCGGGCTGCCGAAATCGTAGATCTGCGTCCTGCTTTTCGTCTCCGGATCTGCCTCTTGCTGAGAGCCGGCAACTTGCGTAGCAGCACGCGTGCCTGGCCGTGCGTCTACCAAGACGGGACGCCCCGACCGTGGCCAGATACCTTTGCGAAGGACACTTGAAGCACATGACCAGGCAGCCCGCAGCCAAACAAGCAGGCACCAAACAGAATGCCGGCAACTTCTTTGAAGACTTCGAGGTCGGCACCACGCTTGTTCACGCGACGCCGCGCACCATCACGCAGGCAGACGCCGCGCTCACGATCGCGCTCTACGGCAACCGATTCGTCGTCCCGTGCGCACAAACCTTTGCCCAGGCGATCGGCTATCCCGAGGCGCCACTCGACGACATGCTCGTGTTCCATATCGTCTTCGGCAAGACGGTGCCGGACATCTCGCTCAACGCGATCGCCAATCTCGGATATGCCGATTGCCGTTTTCATCGCCCGGTTTACCCCGGCGATACGATCAGCGTGACATCCGATGTGATTGGAGTGAAGGAGAATTCGAACGGCAAGACGGGTGTCGTCTATGTCCGCACACGCGGCTTGAACGCGGCCGGTGAAGACATCTTGTCGTTCGTCCGCTGGGTCATGGTGCGCAAGCGCGATGCCGCCAGCCCGGCGCCGGAACCACAGGTGCCAGATCTGCCGGATGCTATCGCGGTAGCGGCAGCGCCCGAGCACATTGCGGCGCTCGACATGTCGGCGTGGTCGCATGCGCTGTCAGGCGCTCCCCACCGATATGGCGACTATGAAATCGGCGAGCAGATCGATCATGTCGACGGAACGACGATCGAAGAGGCCGAGCATCAGTTGGCCACCCGGCTGTATCAGAACACCGCAAAGGTGCACTTCAATCAGCACACGGAAGGCGAGGGTCGCTTCGGACGTCGCTTGATCTATGGCGGTCACATCATCTCGATCGCCCGTGCCCTCTCGTTCAATGGTCTTGCAAACGCGTTCCACATCCTTGGCATCAACGCGGGCCAGCATGTCGCGCCGTGTTTCGCCGGTGACACGATCTATGCGTGGTCCGAGGTCCGCGACATGGCGACCTTCGACAACTGTCGTGAAGTCGGTGCTCTGCGGTTGCGCACAGTCGCCGTGAAGAATCGCAACGCGGCAGATTTTCCAGATCGCAGCACGGATGGCACCGACAAGCCGGCAGAAGGCGTCGTGCTGGACCTCGACTACTGGGTTGCGATCCCGCGTTAGGCCGTCGTGTTGGCGATGTCGCGCGGCATCGAATTGACCGAACTTCGCAAACCGGTGTTAACCATAGTGCGACACACCGGAGTATGAAACCTGCCGGCCAGGCCACGCAGTCCGGTTGCAACACTCAAAGAGACCACGTCCGTGAAGGGTTCGATCGCAGTCATCGGAGCCGGCATTGCCGGTATGACGTGCGCGCAGCAGCTGCGGGCGCTCGGCCATCGTGTCGAGGTCTTCGAGCGCGAGTCCATTCTCGGCGGACGCCTTGCAACACGTCGTATCGATCGGCTGAACTACGATCTTGGCACGCCGTACATCACAGCGCGGTCGACGCAGTTCAATCGTCATCTTAATGCTCTCGCGCTGCGTGGCAGCGTTACCCGATGGTCTCCCACGCTCTATGAGGGCGCGCGGGCGGACGGTCAGGTCGTGACACCGCAGAATTGGTTCGTCGGCGTTCCCGGCATGAATTCAATCACGCGAGCGATGTCGGAAGACATTCGCGTGCATCTCAGCAGTCCGGTTGCGCGGTTGATGCGGGAACAGACCGGCACCGGTGAGCGATGGTCGTTGCAAATGCGTGACGGCACGAAAGTCGGCGGGTTTCATGTCGTGCTCGTCACCGCCCCCGCGCCGGAGACCTACGGTCTGGTTGCGGAGCATTCTCCGGATTTCGACGAGATGACACGCGTGCGTATGTCGCCCTGCTGGACCGTGATCGTCAATCTCGAGAACCGTCTGGAACTGCCGTTCGATGCGGCCTCACAAATCGGCACTATTCTCGCCTGGGTGGCGCGTGACTCATCGAAGCCCAGCCGCCGCAAGGACAGCGAGATCTGGATCCTCCAGTCGACACCCGACTGGAGCAAAGAGTTCGTCGAAGAAGAGCCGGACCTCGTCGCACAGGATCTCTGGGAAGAGTTTCGCACCGCGTTTCCAGCCGTAGCGGGGCATACGCCAGTCAACCTCTCAGCATACCGCTGGCGTTTTGCCCTCGTTGAACGATCGCTCGGATCTTCCGCACTGTTTTCACGCGACAAGCTTCTCGGCGCAGCGGGCGATTGGTGCCTCGGTCCACGGGCTGAAGCCGCGTTCGAAGCAGCGACGGCACTCGTCCGGCGCGCAGATGAAGCTTTGGCGCTTCTCTGATCGCGAAATTGCTGAAAACGAGCAGCGAAGTGGGCGTTCGTCGCATTGCGGCAATGGAATGCGCGCGGTAGACGCATGTTTCGAATTCCCGGTCAACCGGAGCAGCCTGACCGATGGCATCTTCTGCTAAGCGTCCCGAGCGACCGCTCTCGCCGCATCTTCAAGTTCACGCATTGCCGATCAACATGCTGATGTCGATCGTCCATCGGATCACGGGTGCTGCGCTGTATCTGGGCTCGCTCCTTCTCGTATGGTGGCTCGTTGCGGCAGCATCCGGCGCCGATGCTTACAACGCGGCCGCGGGGTTCTTCTCCAGCTGGTTCGGCGTGCTGGTAATGTTGGGATATTGCTGGGCGTTAATGCATCACATGTTCGGCGGCATTCGCCACTTCATCTGGGACACCGGCTCTGGCTTTGAGCTCGGCACGGTGGACCGCCTTGCGTGGGGCACGCTCGTCGCCTCTCTTGGCGCAACTGTGTTGCTCGGTTTGCTCGCCTTCGTCGGAGGTGCATGATGAGCCTGCAGACACCACTCAACCGCGTCCGGGGCCTTGGCTCGGCCAAGGAAGGTACGGATCATTTCTGGCGCCAGCGCCTCACTGCGATCGCCAACATTCCGCTGATGCTGTTCCTTGTTTGGACGGTTCTGACCACCTTTGGCGCGCCATATGAGCAGGTGCGCGAAACGCTCGCGTCCCCCTTCACCGCGATCGCATTCGTGTTGCTTGCGGTCTCGGGCGCAGTTCACATGCGGCTCGGTATGCAGACGATCATCGAGGATTACGTACCCGCCGAAGGCCCGAAACTCGTGCTGCTGGTTCTCAATACCTTCTTCGCGATCCTCATCGCGCTTACCGCGATTTATGCGGTCCTGAAACTCACGCTCGGAGGCTGACACCGCCATGGCGACCAACGGAACATCGAATGGAAGTGCGAATGGTCATGCCAACGGGCACGCCAATGGCGCGACCAACGGGCACGCCGCACCCGCGCTTGGCGGGCAGGCCTATCCGTTCACCGATCACGAGTTTGACGTCGTGGTCGTTGGCGCGGGCGGCGCGGGGCTGCGGGCCACACTCGGCTGTGCCCAGGAAGGTCTGCGGACGGCCTGCGTGACGAAGGTCTTCCCGACGCGCTCGCATACGGTCGCGGCGCAGGGCGGCGTCGCAGCATCACTTGGCAACATGGGCCCCGATAACTGGCGCTGGCACATGTATGACACGGTGAAGGGCGCCGACTGGCTCGGCGATCAGGATGCGATTGAGTATCTTTGTCGCAACGCGCCGGAAGCCGTCTACGAACTGGAGCACTTTGGCGTCCCGTTCTCGCGGACAGAAGATGGCAAGATCTATCAGCGCCCGTTTGGTGGCATGACGACTGAGTTCGGCGAAGGTCCTCCGGCGCAGCGCACCTGCGCCGCTGCGGACCGCACCGGCCATGCCATGCTGCATACGCTTTACGGCCAATCGCTGCGCCACTCGGCAGAGTTCTTCATCGAGTATTTCGCCATCGATCTTATGATGGACGACGACGGCACCTGCCGGGGTATAGTTGCGCTCTGCCTCGATGATGGAACGCTGCATCGTTTCAAGGCGAAGAAGACGATCCTGGCGACGGGTGGATACGGTCGCGCATATTTCTCCTGCACCAGCGCACACACCTGCACAGGCGACGGCAACGCCATGGCGCTGCGTGCCGGCCTCCCACTTCAGGATATGGAATTCATTCAGTTCCATCCGACCGGCATCTATGGTGCCGGCGTCCTCATCACCGAAGGTTCACGCGGTGAGGGGGGCTATCTCACCAACTCTGAAGGTGAGCGTTTCATGGAGCGCTATGCGCCATCCGCAAAGGATCTCGCCTCCCGCGATGTCGTCTCGCGCTCAATGACGGTTGAGATCCGCGAGGGTCGCGGCGTTGGCCCCGAAGGCGATCATATTTTCCTCCATCTCGATCATCTTGACCCGAAGATCCTCGCAGAGCGCCTGCCCGGTATTTCGGAGTCAGCGAAAATCTTTGCTGGTGTCGATGTCACACGCGCCCCGATCCCGGTGCTCCCAACGGTCCATTACAACATGGGCGGTATCCCGACGAACTACCACGGTGATGTTATGTCGGGTGATCCCGATGATCCGACGGCGGTCGTCCAGGGACTGATGGCGATCGGCGAAGCTGCGTCCGTGTCTGTCCACGGTGCAAACCGTCTCGGGTCGAACTCGCTGATCGATCTCGTCGTGTTTGGCCGCGCTGCAGCCGAGCGATGTGCGGCGACGGTTGAGGCCGGCCGCGCCCATGCGCCGCTCCCGGACAGTGCTTCGGAGCTTGCGGTCTCCCGTCTCGATCGGATGCGCAACGCATCCGGCGACACGCCGACCTCAAAGTTGCGCCTCGATATGCAGAAAGCGATGCAGACGAACTGTGCGGTGTTCCGCACCGGTGAAGTGCTCGACGAAGGCGTGGAGAAAATCTCCCACATCTGGAAGGCGAGCGACGACATCTCCGTCACCGACCGGTCCTTGATATGGAACACCGATCTGATCGAATCGCTTGAGTACGAAAACCTCATCGAGCAGGCCGCTATTACGGTCAACAGTGCCGCCAATCGCGAAGAAAGCCGCGGCGCCCATGCGCGTGAAGACTACACTGAGCGCGATGACGAGAAGTGGATGAAGCACACCCTCGCATGGGCCGACATGGCGGAGAAAAACGTCAAGATCGGCTACCGCCCCGTCCACACCCATACGCTCACCAACGAAGTGCAGTACATCCAGCCGAAGGCACGGGTGTACTGAGGGGAAAAATCACGTCGTTGATAGGCTTGGGTGAGGTCAACGGTACGTTGCCTCGCGCCCGTAACGGGTCCACTGTTTCATGGCGTCGAGTGGTCCTCTAAGTTCGAAGCAATCTGTCTCAACCGAGGAAGCGCGGCGCCATATCAAAGTTACGGTGTCGATCCTTCTTCA
>JBCBXF010000162.1:0-7583 GCA_039816705.1 Pseudomonadota bacterium
CAGGCTTTTCAGAAAATGCGCTGAGTTATCTGCTTTTCCTCCGCCTCGTGCCGGCATTTCCATTCTGGCTCGTCAACATCGCGCCCGGCTTGCTCGGTGTGCGGCTTCCGACCTACGTCGCGGGAACTTTTTTCGGCATCATTCCCGGCACGATGGCCTTTTCGTTCCTCGGCTCGGGCCTCGATACAACGCTCTCGCAAGCCAATGCGGAGCATAAAGCCTGCGTTGCAACGAATGGGGCGGACGCCTGCACCTTCGCTTTGGGTGTCGGAGACATCGTGAACGCCAATCTTCTGATTGCGTTCGCTCTGCTCGGGGTCGTGGCTCTCATTCCGATTGCGCTGAAACGGTTCCGCAAGAGCAGCGATGATGCGCCTGCTGCGTCGTAACTCTTTCGCGGCGCGGCGTGTGCCGATGACACCTCCATCCTTCCAGTTTTCTCGCGGTGCATCTGACTTGCGAGATCCTCATTCGCGGAACCTTTTGATATGAGTGAAACTCTGACACCCGACCTGTGCGTCATCGGTGCAGGCTCCGGCGGGCTGTCCGTTGCAGCCGGGGCTGTCCAACTCGGCGCCTCTGTCGTGCTGCTCGAAAAGCACAAGATGGGCGGTGACTGCCTCAACTACGGGTGTGTGCCATCAAAGGCGTTGATCGCTGCGTCCAAGCATGTCCACCGCATGCGCTCGCCGAACCCGTTCGGGGTCACGCCCGTGTCACCGCAGGTTGACCGGACACAAGTGCGCCAGCATGTCCGTGATGTGATCGCGTCGATCGAACCCAACGACAGTGTCGAGCGGTTTACCGGCCTCGGCGTCAACGTGATCACGACCGCCGGGCGTTTCGTTGATGCCAGCACGGTGATGGCGGGTGACCAGAAGATCAAGGCGCGCCGGTTTGTCGTTGCTACCGGGTCCTCGCCGCTGGTCTTCCCGATCCCCGGTCTTGATGCCGTCCCCTATTTCACCAACGAAACGATCTTTGAGAATGACATTCGGCCCGAGCATCTGATCGTTATCGGCGGCGGCCCGATCGGCATGGAACTCGCGCAGGCGCACCTGCGTCTCGGCAGTCAGGTGACGGTGCTGGAAGGCCAAAAAGCGCTTGGAAAGGATGACCCGGAGCTGACGGAAATCGTTCTGAAGCGGCTGCGCGACGATGGGCTGGTGATCCAGGAGAACACCCTTGTGCAGCGCATCTCACAGGCCTCCGACGGATCGATCGAAGCGCATGTGCTCAACGATGGTGTCGAAGAGACGGTTCGTGGATCGCACCTGCTGGTCGCCACAGGGCGTGCGCCAAACGTCGATGGGCTTGATCTCGAGAAAGCCGGAATCGATTTCGACAAGCGTGGGATCAAGGTCAACGCCGGGCTCAAGACGAGCAATAAGAAAGTCTATGCGATCGGCGATGTGACTGGTGGCTATCAGTTCACGCACGTGGCGGGCTACCATGCCGGGTTGGTGATCCGCAGCGCGCTCTTTCGCATGCCGGTTTCTGTCAAACCGGATATCTATCCGTGGTGCACATTCACAGATCCCGAGATCGCTCATGTCGGCCTGACGGAGACGCAGGCGCGCGAGCGCCACGGCAGCAAGATGGGCGTGCTGCGTTGGCCGTATCACGAGAATGACCGTGCGCAGGCCGAAGGCGAAACGGAAGGTTTGGCCAAGGTCGTCGTGCGCAAGAATGGTGATATCCTTGGCGCGACGATCTGTGGTGCGCATGCAGGCGATATCATCCAGATGTGGGCGCTCGCGGTCGCGAACGGGATGAACATCAAGGCTTTTACGGGCTATATCTCGCCGTATCCAACATTGGCGGAAGTCAACAAACGTGCCGCGTCGTCCCATTTTGTTCCCAAGCTCGCAAACCCCATGGTCCGCAAGGTCGTGTCGTTCCTGTCGCGCTTCGGCTAGGCGTCAATGACGAACGCACGCGTGACGAAAACACCTCTGTCGGAGGACGGATCAGCCAATCCGGCTCGTCCGGTTCCGCGCCTTCGTGGTGCCGGACTTTCAGTGCGACTTCTCGTGCTGACCGTCATCGGCGTCATGTTTGCCGAGGTGCTGATCTTTCTCCCCTCGGTCGCGAACTTCCGCGAAAAGTGGCTGATGGATCGCCTTGAGGCGGCGCAGATCGTGGCGCTTGCTGCCGAAGACTCGCCCACGGGTGAGCTTTCGCCGATGCTCAAGAGTGAAATTCTGAGTGCGGCGCGGGTGCGTGCCGTCGCGATCAAGCGGGACTTTCGCCGGCTTGTGGCGAAGGATGAAATGCCGGCCCGGATTGATGCCGTCTATGACCTGCGGGACGCCGGGACGTGGGAGCTGATCCGCGATGCGGTGATGGTCTATTTCCACGGGCCGAAGCGCAGCATCCGCGTGATTGGCAAGACGGTCTACGGCAAGGCGACATTTGTCGAGATCGTCGTCGATGAGGCGCCACTGCGGGCGGCCCTTGTCGATTTCGGGCTCAACATACTTGCGCTCTCGATCGTCATCTCGATGATTGCAGCCTCGCTCGTCTATCTGGCGCTCAACTGGCTGCTCGTGCGCCCCATGCAGCGGATTGTGCGCGCGATGGAGCATTACAGCGCCGACCCCGAAGACGCGTCCCGGATACTCACGCCGACGGACCGCGGCGACGAGATCGGAATCGCTGAGCATGAGCTGGCGCGGATGCAGGACGAGCTCTCCCAGCTGCTCAAGCAGAAGAACCGTCTCGCCGCGCTTGGTCTTGCTGTCAGCAAGATCAATCATGACTTGCGAAACATGCTGGCGAGCGCGCAGCTGATTTCCGATCGTTTCGCAGCAGTGGACGATCCGATTGTGAAGCGCTTCGCACCCAAGCTGATCGGTGCGCTCGATCGTGCTGTCGACCTGTGTCGCAGTACGCTCAAGTACGGCAAGGCGGAGGAGGCGCGCCCGCAGGCCCGGCATTTCCAGCTGTTGCCGTTCGTTGAAGAGGTCACGGACCAGCTTGGGCTGCCATCCACGGAAACAACGCCCCTCGGGCCTGGGGCTGTGGCTCTGGTCGTCGATGTGCCGGATGATCTGCGGGTCTTTGCTGATCGCGATCAGCTGTACCGTGTGCTCGGTAATGTCGTGCGCAATGCCGCGCAGGTTGTTGCCTCGCTGAATGATGATCAACGTCGTGAGCTTGAGGGGCGCGTGGAAATATCTGCCGAGCCTGTTGGGCATCCCATTGCACCCCACGTTGCGGCGAATGGTTTTGAGGCACCGGATGTTGCGGATGATCCATCCCCGTCCGGCGCGGCGCGCGGTGTTATCATCCACGTGCGTGATACGGGTCCCGGTTTTCCGATCAAGGCACGCGACGCGCTGTTCCGCGCCTTTGTCGGCTCGGCGCGGCAGGGGGGCACGGGGCTTGGGCTCGCAATCGCGGATGAATTGATGCGGGCGCACGGCGGCTGGCTGCGGCTTTGCGACGATGATACGGCGCTCGTGGATGGCGGCGGCGAGAGCGTGAACGGACTGACGCGAGGCGCGCATTTCGAGCTGTTTCTGCCGGGGGATCGCGCCAGCGACGCATCAGGTGCTCCATCGCCGGACCCGCGTGAGGGGGCCGCCGATGCGCGACCCGAAACACGCTGAAGCTGACCAACCGGATCGCCGTTGCAAACCTACTTGTCACGCCCGACGCATCAGAGTACGTGTGCGCGTCGTCTACGCACCGCGCGGCACTGTGTTTGCAACGCACAAACAGTGACGCATCGCGCGCATATTACGGCGATATCTACGGCCACGTCGCCGTTGGCACCGGTAGCTCAGCTGGATAGAGCACCAGACTACGAATCTGGGGGTCGGGAGTTCGAATCTTCCCCGGTGCGCCAATAAAATCAATGAGTTCGCGACGCTCGCCGAAACGCTCGATCTGGCCTGGCAAACACTTTGCTGGCGGTTTACGCGGGTTTCTGCATGCCAGTGCTGCGCAATTTCGCCCGCCGCGACGTCGACACCGAGACACCTCGACAGTCCGTAGCGCCGACATCCCGACACACCAGCTAGCCGCCTTGTCGGATCGTCGACACAACAACTTTGCAACACACCTACACGCCGAGTGGTCGACCTGAGTGGAATGCAACAGGTCGAGCTGTCAGCATCCAGACATGAGAGTTGTTTCGTGTCTGTCGCAAAAAGGAGGTGTCGGGAAGACAACGATTGCCATCAATTTGGCGGTATGCGCCGCTCACGATTGTAAAAGCGTCCTCCTTCTTGATCGCGATCCACAGCAGAGCGTGGCACGCTGTCATAGTTGCGTGCGGGAAAAGGACCTCAGTTTACGTCGGAAGATTTACGGACTGGCTGGTGCGTGTTGGTATCGCGCCGATCCAGATCTATCCGGGCAGTCCCTAGAAGAAAGGATACAACGAAGGCTTCAACGGCACGCTACGCTAGGACTTGCCGAACGCTGAGTGGTTCACGTCAGCGCGACAAGCTCATGCCGTGATCAATACCTGACTCAAATAATACAAGCACGTCCGACCGCATGAGAATCTCGGCATGTGTCCGCCTGTGCCTGAGGCAATATGGAGAAATGAGGCCTCACTGGTACAGGCGATGGGGGCTAGACAGTCGTAGCTCTCGGAGAATAGCGACGTCGTCGTTGTCACTGCGCAGTGTTCAACGCAGTGAGGTGGCACGAGTGCCTGCGACCGTTGATCAGTTGGGATTGTCTTATGTCTTCGGCATTAATTTAACGATCAAAGATTTCGTTGCTCCAAGTGTGAGGCGGCATTTGACAGCATGACTGGCTCTCTTGCCATTTGAAATTCTCAATACTCCGCGAGACGTTGATGAAAACTCTGAAACGTAAGTTCAATCAACGGAAACGTTTTTCAAATCTCTTCCCGGAAGCCATTTCGACACGGCCTTGAGCTTGAAGATGTCATCCGCCCAATAGTTGGTGTGGCCGCCCTCATGGCATGAGATGTTGGTTGGAAAATTCTCCGATTCATCCAGTTTTTTCGAGTTGATGTGTAGGCCGATGAAATCGTCAATCCGAAAGATGTTGGTCCAGTTGATGCGGCTGTCATGCGCCAGTGTTTCGAGATGTGTGTCGTCGATCTGAGGGTATGAGCGTGGGAAGTATCGTTGGTAAATATGAGTGTAGGGTGAGCCGAACGTCAGCAAGGTCAGCTTTGAAACCTTGTGCTGCAATTCTTCATCCCAGTATTTTTGCAGTAGGGCATCAAGTGTTATGATTGATCCTTGGCTGTGGGCGATAATCAAAAGGTTTGGTTTCTGCGGATTGTTGCTCCCGTCAGTGTTGGTCAATGCGTGGTCAACTGACTGGCGGAATATGCGTGCGATTTCTCGACGTTTGGGATGACGCCGATGGGGGGCAACAAAGTGATTGATCACATCCATTGCGAGGTCCAGGCCAACACGGATGTTTTCTGCGCGGTTGTAGAAGATAAATGCAATTGCAGACAGACCGAGAATAGCGACCGCGAAAAATCCGGCAATGCTTTTGAAGGGTGGTTCGTAGCTCAGGATCAGGCTCAGAGTCATCAAAGTGGCTCCGAACGCCAGACCTGAGATCAGCGTGTAATTGATAAAGTAATCTGAGATCAACACGCGGTGCGGTTCATCGCCGATCTTCCAGTCTGTCACTGGCGATGCCGTGTCGCTCGTCTGTCCCGGATGAACGGGCGTAGTTGCCGCGCCGGTTCCGCGTTGGCTTGCCCATGACGCATACCATTTGCGACGTTGCTGAATTGCGAATGCGCCGACTATGATTGCTGCAATGAGCCAGGCGACAAAACCCATCTCATACCAATAAAATTGATAGGCGCTGCGGCCATCGCTTCCCCACGAGCTGAAAATGATGAGCCGCGCCTCGAGGTCGACCGGTGTCAGCGTGATCGCGAGTACCATGATGAAGAGGACAATACTGCAGATTGCCAGCGCAAAACTTGTTCGACCTGGATGCGCGAGTGGATGCCGATAGTTGAAGTGGTAGGCGAGCAGCATGAGTGGAATGCTGACGAGAACCGAAATCAAAAGAGCAACATCTCCTGCGAAGTCGATGAGCGCGAGAGTGCGACCGACGCCTTTGACCTGCACTTCGTCGACGGGTGTGTTGCGGGCGGCGATTTCACAAAGTTTCGCGCCAGACTCACTGGCTGTTGTTGCAGCGCCCCAGATCAATGACGCGACAGTGTCGGAACAGTTCATGCCGTCGCTGCACTGTGCGGATTCGCGTGGAATTCTGTCGACGCAGTGGGTCGCAACGGTTTGTGCGATTGCCTTTGGATTGGTGCCGAGACTCTGGCCACCGCGTTCTGTGAGGCCGAGAGAGACGGTGGCGAGGAGCGTAAATGCAATGGCCATGTCGAGCGCAATCCATCCCCGATAAGAGAAAAATTGTGCAAGGGCTGCGGCGATGGCGAGTAGGCCGATCCCGAGGCCCGAAAGGCAGGTCCAGAAGAACCAGGCGTCGTGGGACGTCAGGTATGTCGGCGTTGTGGCTGCTGACGGTGTGTCGGGGGTGATCGAGGTCAGATCAAGCGGCAATACAAAGATCAGAAACGATATCGCAATCCACGCTGCAAACAGGTGGACCGGTACGATGATCCAGCGCGCCAGAAAAAACGGGATCGCCGCGGCGGTGCGCACGACCCAGTTGTGTCCGCGCAATGCTGCCCCGGATAGTGCACGCAGGCCAAACAACATCGAAAATATCGCCTGGATGATATGCCATCCGGACAATTGCACTTCGGAAGCTGCGCCCCAGAATGCTTCAACGACTCGTACGTTGTGTCCGTCGATGCTCAGGTGGCGTGCATTTGGCGATGCGTTGCTTTCGTTCTCAGCTTTTTTTGCGGTGCTTGGGGCATCACGGACATCGCGTTTGACCCGTGCTATCGCATCGCAGACCGCGTCTCTGGTCGCACCGGGCTCCGGCAGCCCGACGCCGTGTACGACGACGACGGCCCAGTTTTCCTTGACTTGGTCGTCGCTCGTCGTGTCGGAGCCGAAGTCGTTGCCCGCATTGTCTTCGCGATCGCTTTGCATCACGGCACCCTCCAAACGCGACTGAGCGGGCTCATCGTCAGAGTGTTGCTGTCGTGTTGATCAAGTCCGCCACGTTCACCTCGTGACAGCGTATCTCCATCTTGGCGATTATTGCCATTTTTTATTGTGAGTTATTTGGTTCTGTTGCGCTGGCGCTCGGTCAGGCGGTTGTGGTTTGGCGTAGGCCACCGGTCGTCGCGAGGAAGTTTGCGATTTCGGCGGTGCCGTCGTCGCGCTTGAGATTGGCGAAAACGAAGGGTTTTTCACCGCGCATACGGGCTGTGTCGGAGCGCATGATATCAAGATCGACGTCGACGTGTGGTGCAAGGTCGGTCTTGTTGATCACAAGCAGGTCGGATTTCACGATGCCGGGGCCGCCTTTGCGGGGGAGTTCCTCTCCCTGGGCGACGTCAATCACGTAAATTGTGATGTCGGCAAGGTCGGGGGAAAAGGTGGCCGCGAGATTGTCTCCACCGCTTTCGATCAGCACAAGTTCGAGCCCGTCGTGACGCTTGGACATTTCGCTAATGGCGGCAAGGTTGA
>JBCBXF010000163.1:0-7534 GCA_039816705.1 Pseudomonadota bacterium
GCAGCAACTTGCAATCGGTCGAGCACTCGTTGCACGCCCGTCGTTGCTGGTGCTGGACGAGCCCACAGAGGGCATTCAACCGTCGATCATTAAGGACATCGGCAGGGCGATTGCTTACCTGCGCGATCAGGGCAATATGGCGATCTTGCTGGTCGAACAGTATTTCGATTTCGCGCGAGAGCTTGCCGATGCGTTCCTTGTGATGGATCGCGGGCAGGTCGTGCTATCGGGGACCCGTGAAGACATGGTGGAAGACGTTGTGCGCCGTGCCCTTGCTGTCTGAGTCCGCTTCCGAGTGCGGGAGCCGCATGGCCGTGCCAAATGCAGCAAACGATGTCGTGCCGCAAACGGTTGCGATCTCTACCACTGGCCCAGGTGCGCGTCACGGGTGGCGTGTCACTCGCGTGTGAAATGCGAGGGGGCCGGTCTATAGTTTCGGGTTTGCGCGAACACGACGGCCACAAGGCGCGATTTCCGCGCGGCACCGTGGAACCGGAAGCGGTGCTCATCAACACTGGCGGTGGGCTCGCAGGTGGCGATAACGTTACGCACGATATCCGGATTGATGTTGCGGCAGGCGCGACGATAACCACCCAGGCCGCTGTCTAGCCCCCTGTGTCTGGGCCAGTGATTTGCGGTTTCTCTAATAGCGTTTCGGGCACCGGTGCACGCATGCCGAGCGCATGGTGTGGGCGGATATGATTGTACTGCTTGAGCCACGTGTCGATCACCACCTGGGCCTGATGCGTGGTCGTGAACCACTCCGCGTTCAGCACCTCCCGGCGTAGCGTGCCATTGAAGCGCTCGTTGTAGCCGTTCTCCCATGGCGAGCCGGGATAGATACGGATGGGTTGGATGCCGACACGCCGGAGCCAGTCCTGGAACGGTGCGGCCGAGAACTCAGGACCGTTGTCGGAACGGATGTACGCCGGCCTGCCGCGTTTGAGAAGCAGCGGATACAGCGCCTCCAGAACATCGGCTGCCGCCATCTTGGCTGCAACGACAACACACAGCGCTTCACGCGTATATTCGTCGAGCACGGTGAGCATCTTGTAGGGGCGACCATTGCTGAGCTTGTCGTGAACGAAGTCGATCGCCCAGATGTGGTTCGGGTATTTGGGCTTCAGCCGGATCACTGATGCGTCGTGATGGTAGAGGCGCTTGCGCTTCCTGTGGCGGGCCGGCAGCTGCAGACCTTCTTCACGCCACAACCGTTCGACCTTCTTGTGGTTCACACGCCAGCCTTCGGCGGCAAGCAGCTCACCGATCTTGCGATAGCCATAGCGCCCGTACTGCTTGGCCAGTCGGATCAGGGCCAGGCGCAGGTCATCATCGCTCTGAGCTTTGGATTTGTACTGCTGCGTCGAGCGCGCAACGCCAATCTCGCGACATGTCTGACGCTCTGATGTGCCCAGCTTCTGGCGAACATGCACGACCGCCCGACGAAGATCGTTCGTCGTCAGGCTTTCGGCTTTAAAAAATCAAGGCTCTCCTTGAGGATCAGCTTGTCCAGCTCCAGTTCGGCGACGATCTTCGTCAGACGCTGGTTCTCTTTTTCAAGCGCCTTCTTCTCAGCGAGATCCGAGCGGCCCATGCCGCCGAACTTCTTGCGCCAATTGTAATACGTGGCGTCGCTCACGCCTGCCGCACGACACGCGCTCGCCACGTCCGCCCCGCCGGCCAGGTGCAGCTCGATCTCACGCAAAAGCTTCAGGATGTCTTCGTCCGAATGCCGCTTCCGGGCCATGCCACTCTCCCCAACGCTAACCAAATGATGGCACAGTTTTAGGGGGCAGAGACATTCAGCGGCGTGAACTGGAAAATTTCGCTCAGGCAACGGTTGAGGACGCCCGGTCTTGCGTCGATCATAAGTTTCACGATGACTTGGCAGTGGGAGATGTGCGAACTTTGCCATGAACCCATGCGCAACCCCGATGGTTGCATCCTGCAAGTAGTCAAGATGGTGTTCTGAGTTTGCGCCTTCTCAGTTCATCCTGAACAGAGTGTTCAAATTGCTTAGCGGTGACCGACTTAGTCTTTTTGATCAAATGTAGTTTGATTGCTCCGTAGCAAACCCGTTCGACTTCAGCGAAGGAAAAGTTGATGAAATCAACAGCTCGTTTTTCTACTTTGAAGCTTGTGCGAAAATTTTTGAACTGTATGTTGAGCAACTGTTCGATGGCTGACTGATCTGGTGTAGCCATTTCGATTACTTCGTCAAAACGACGCCACAACGCATCGTCTATTGTTCCGTGTATGTTGGTGGCCGCCACAAAATAACTACGTGAGTGGTTGTGGTTCATCAGTTGCAACACGCTGTTGACGACCCGGCGCATTTCACTGTGATCAGCATCGTCGGTGCGAGTTCGTCCCAGTGCATCAAACTCGTCCAAAAAAAGTACGCAAGGTCGACGAATTGCAAAATCGAACGCTTTGCGAAGATTGGATGCGGTTTCGCCGAGGTACGACGAGACAATTGTGTCTAGTCGCAACGTATACAGCGGCATCATCAGCTCTTGTGCGAGCACTTCTGCCAAGAGTGTTTTGCCATTGCCTGGTGGTCCACATAAGAGAATTCGTGAGCGGAGTGGTACGTTGTGCCGTCGTAGGGTTTCGCTTGCCTTCAGTTCATCAATTAGGCCGTTGACAATTGTACTGGTCGGATCGTTGAGAACAATGTCGCGAAGGGTCCGCTCGGGCTCGATCTCGGTAAGAAAGGCCTCGGCGGGATCTACGACTTCGGCAAGCGGAGCAAGCCGACGAACGTTGGAGGGCGTTGTAGTGGAGGTGTTCCCATTTCGATTTTTCGCTGCTCGGGCCATATACCTCGCCTCCCTCAAGGCATTTGAGATCTGTGGGTAACGTCGTTCGTCACTGCTGTCGATATGTGTTGGTCGACAATACCCGGCGAAGCGTTGCGAGATGCTCTCGGACCAATTGATTTCAGTACAGTAAACCCCTGATTTGCATCCCACGTCGATCCCTTCGTAGTCGTCACCGCACTTCCCACAATTGTAGGCACGACGGCGCGACAGGTGATCTGATGCCTATGGCAGAGTACCGAGATGGTGGATTGTCGCGATAACAGTATATGTTTTGGGAACAGCGCTTGAATTTTATCCAAACAATCCGAAAGGTAGCGTGTTTTTGTGCCCGAGGTGTGCCCGAGAGTTGGATTTGCTCGCTCAGCGAACCGTTGAAGCACATCGAATTTTTGGCGAAAACCCTTGTTTTTCAGGGGTTTGGAAGTGGTACCGCCTCCCCGGTTCGAACGGGGGACCTCTAGATCCACAATCTAGCGCTCTAACCGACTGAGCTAAGGCGGCTGTCCAGTGTCGGACGCGGCCTGGATGGCCGCGGTATGCGTGTGTCTCTGGCGAGGCTCGCACGCGACCGCGTTGTCATGCGAAAGCCGGGCGACGTCAAGTGGGGCGGTCAGGATCAAGGCGGCCGGCGCATCGGCCCCTGCGGCCGGTACGGGACATGCGTCCGGGCGTTGGCACCGACCTACTTTTTGCGAGGCGGCTTCTTCTTGCCGGTGGCTTTTTTGACGGTCTTTTCGACCTCGTCGCCAGCGCGCGTCGCGAGGCTGGTCATGGCCTGTGTCATTTCCTGGGTCTGGGCGAGATAAGACTGCATCTGCGCTTGCGCGAATTCCTGTTGCAGGCGAAGCGCCTCTGTCATGTCGGTGGCCTGAGCGAGCTCGGAGGCGAAACTAAAGCTCGCCTCCATGTTCTCCTCGGCGAAATCGAGCGCCTTGCGCTGCAGGCGATCCGTCGGGGCACCAAGCGGGCCAGCGGCATTGGGCGCCATGGCCTGTGCCTTCTTGGTCATGTCCATAAAGCGCTCGTAGGCTTCACGCGCCTGCTCGATGTTGCGTTCGGCAATATCCCTCATGCTCTGCGGGATCTCAAAGTCAGGCTTGTCAGACACAGTCAGCTCCTCCAGTTGGCGGGCGACCCGCGTGGCGGGACCGCTGCACGAAACTTTGGCCTACAGCGCGTGAATGGTCCAGAGGTTGGGCACATTTACGCTCACGCAACATGACACTGCCTCGGGCAATGCAAGCTGTGGCAGCATCACAGAACGGCCGCATCTTGCGAGGCACCCGGCAACCGGCATTGGGATGAACGCACATGCATCTGCTAACGTTGCATGTGGAAGAGCCGGAGCGGGTATGCCGGTTCTCCCATCGGTAGGACATGCAGACGGAGCGGCACCCGACGCGCCGAGAGAGCATACGACGATGACGTCACGTGAGACATCTGGAGGCGACGACGATGCGCTTGGCGCATACACAGCAGGCGTGCCTGATGGCGTGACCTCAACCGGCCTTGCGGCGAGTGACGGCGCGCTGCTGCTCTGGGACACGGATCTCGAAGGGTTTTCTTGGGCGAACGCCGAGGGGCTGGCGCAGTGGGGGGCGCTTGGCCTCGCCTCGTTGCGCGCCTCGCGTCTGGATCGGGCGATGCCGGCGATGGAGCGCTTGCGCGCTTTGACGCGACGCGCGCTGCCCGCCGATGGCATTTTACAGTCGCTGACGTTCTGGACGCCACGGGGCGCGCAGACGATCGCATGCCGATGTGTGCCCGTCGATCTGGGTGATGGCGGACATGGATTGTTGCTCGCTTGGCTGCCGCGTGAGCCGCGCGCGACGGGACACGCCGAGATCTCGTCCGATGTCGGCTGCTCTGTGTCGGTTGAGCATACAGGCGCAGCGACAGGCGTGCGCCATGGCGTGAATGGTCGACAAGCGCATCTGCCACGATTGCCGGTCACGGAGTTCCAACCGGTCGAGCCGCCAGAGGGGACAGACGCGCGTGGGGCGCAGAAGCTGTCAAATGGTGCAGCGCTGCAGGTTCCCGGATTTTTGAACGGGCATGCGGGTGGAGTCGAGATCACACGTGGCGCGGACGCGTTGCCATCGCCGAACGAAGACGACCAGTTCGCGATGGATGAAATTGCCCGGATGCTCGTCGGACGAGGCGCGCGCGAAGTGCCTTCGAACAGATCGGCGCCGACGGCCTCACCGCCAGATGCGCGTCACGCTCCCGACACACACGTCTCGGGGATTGCCGACGGCCACGCACCGGATCAGCATAATGCGCGCGCGCCACGTGACCCGCTCACCGGAACACGCGTCTTTGAAACAGCACCGCAAAAACTCGACAACCTGCATCATGAGTTGCGCACGCCACTGAACTCGATCATCGGGTTTGCCGAGATGATGCAACGCGAGCAGCTGGGCGCGATCGGGCATCCCCGCTACCGCGAGTATGCAGGGGACATTCTCGATAGCGCACGCCATGCACTTGGGTTGATCAATGACCTGCTCGATGCATCGCGGGTCCGCGCCGGGCATGTCGAGACGTACTGCGAGGCGTTCGACCTCGCCGTACATTTGGAGCGGACGATTGCGCTACTGGAGCCACAGATTGCCTCGGCGCAGGTGAGCGTCGTCACCGGGTTTCCGGAAACGCTTGCCAACGTTTGGGCGGACCCGCGCGCCGTGCGTCAGATCGTGAGCAACCTCATCGTCAACGCGCTCAAGTTCACACGGGCGGGCGGGCATGTCTTTGTCTCCGCGCGCGAAGCCGCGGGCGATGAAGCCTCGCACGAAGCCATGACGATTATCGATGTGCGGGATACCGGTGTCGGGATGACGGATGCGCAGATTGCCGAGGCGCTCACGCCCTGG
The DNA here is from genome assembly GCA_039816705.1 of Pseudomonadota bacterium. Taxonomy (GTDB): domain Bacteria; phylum Pseudomonadota; class Alphaproteobacteria; order Rhizobiales; family CALHAX01; genus CALHAX01. The sequence continues at coordinate 5,699 of JBCBXF010000163.1, forward strand.
AGGACGGAACTTGGCAATCGCGGCGGCGATGGCGAAATCGGGACGGGGCTTGGTTTGCCGCTCGTGAAAACACTCGTCGAAGCGCAAGGTGGTAAGCTGGAGTTGACCTCGGCACCGGGGGAAGGCACGTGCGCTCGGGTTTGGCTGAAGCGCGCCGGGCATTTGCAGACGACAGACGCCGACTAGCACACTCGATCCCTGCAAGCAGACGCCATGCGCCGGGACTTGGCCGCGTCGAAAGATGGAGACACGATGCCGAGCGAAAAAATTGCGGTTCTGGGCCTTGGGTCGATGGGTGGCGGGATGGCACGGTCCGCGCTCGCTGCGGGGCTCGATGTGGTCGGTTTTGATCCAGGCGCAGACGCGTCTGAAGCTTTCGTGGCGGCGGGGGGACGTGTGGCCACGACGCTTCGTGCGGCAGTAGACGGCGCGCGCTGCGTGTTCGCAGCCGTCGTCAACGCACGCCAGACGGAAGATGTTCTCTTGGGCGGCAACGATGCAAACGACGGCATCGCGGACACAATGATGCCTGGAAGCGTCTTTGTTGGATGCTCGACGATGCCGCCGGATCAGCCGCCCCGCTTTGCCGAGATGCTAGCCGTGCGCGAGGTGCACTATCTCGACGCGCCGATGAGCGGTGGACCTGCGAAAGCGGCTGAAGGCGCATTGACGTTCATGGCGTCGGGAAGCGATGCCGCGTTCGACACTGCGCAATTTGCGCTCGAGGTGATGGGAGAGAAAACCTACCGGCTTGGGGATCAGCCGGGCGCCGGAGCCACGATGAAAATGATCAATCAGCTACTGGCGGGCGTGCATATTGCGGCGGCGTGTGAGGCCATGGCGTTTGCCATGCGGATGGGGCTCGACGGGCGTCAGGTCTACGACGTGATCACCAACGCCGCCGGTAGTTCCTGGATGTTCGAGAACCGCGTGCCGCACATTCTCGAGGGAGATTATTCGCCGAAGAGCGCTGTCGGAATTTTCACCAAAGACCTCGGAATCGTGAGCGATGCCGGGCGGAACGCCTCGTTCCCGCTGCCGATGGCGAACACGGCGCTACAGATGTTCACGATGGCGGCAGCGGCCGGAATGACCGCAGATGATGATGCGTCGGTCGCACGAGTCTATGCGATGCTTTCGGGGATTACGCTCCCGGATGGCGAGGCCTGAGCGGTGGTCAAGCTCGCGGCCAACATCACGATGCTTTTTACTGAGCACGCGTTTCTCGATCGCTTTGCCGCAGCGGCGGATGCCGGGTTCGAGGCGGTCGAGTGCATCTATTTCTATGACGAGAAACCGGGAGCGCTGGATGAAGCTCTGAGGCGCAACGGGCTCACGATGGCGCTGATGAATTCACCTCATGGTGACTGGGCGGCGGGGGAACGAGGGCTCGCCGCGCTTGCGGGCCGCGAGGATGACTTTCGCGAGGCGATTGCGCGCGTGCCTGAGATTGCCGCAGCAACGGGATGTCAAAAATTTCACGTGATGCCCGGGTTGTGCGATCCGACAGAGGAAAATTTAGAGCGGTATCGGCGCAATCTCGCGTTTGCCGCTGAAGCGTTTGCGCCACATGGCCTCGACGTCCTGATCGAGCCGATCAATCGACGTGATATCCCCGGTTTCATGTTGGCGGACTTTGATCTCGCGGCTCGGACGATCGAGGCTCTCGAGCGACCGAATGTACGCCTGCAATTTGACGTCTATCACCGACAAGTGCTGCGTGGAGACATTGTGCGTGGCCTTGAGGCGATGATGCCGATCATCGGCCATGTGCAGATCGCGGACGTACCGGAGCGGCATGAACCCGGCACGGGTGAGATCAACTTTTCACGCATC
>JBCBXF010000164.1:0-7521 GCA_039816705.1 Pseudomonadota bacterium
TCATCGGCTTTCTGCTGCGCCGCTCGGGATACTCGATGGCGGGTCTGGTGCTTGGCGTGATCCTCGGCAAAGTAGGCGAGCGGAACTTCGCGCAGGGCATGCAGATGATGTTCTTCGATCCGATCTTCGGGGATCGCGGGTATTTTGGTCGATGGGCGCCGATCCCACTGCCCTTCGATGGTCAGATCTCCCTCCCGATCGGGGCGCTTCTGCTCGCCGGTGGCCTGATTACCCTCGCCGTCAGCATCACCTCAGCACTGCGGATGAAATCGACCGCGCGGTGATCGGTGAGGGGCCAGTTGGCTCATCACAACCCGCGCTTTGAGAAGGACAAAAGACCCGGCTGTATCTGCACCCCTCTGCCAACTGCGGAGAACACATGTGTCCAGCACACCGCTCGCTCGCCCGGACGTCTGCATGCCAAGCGGACCCATTCGACAAACTGTTCGTCGTCGACACCTGCCGTCTCAGGGAAATCGCGCTATCGGACTTAGTCGTGCTTTGATGTGCGAGGCGGCGTCAGTTCCAGAAGTGCACCCTCAACGACTGAGACCTTCACCTATCGCGTGAAGCAGTGCTCGCTGAGAATCCGGACACCCCACGGAGTGCCAACGCACGGTGAGCTCCGGCTCACCACCCTTTCGACGTCAGGAAATGTCGCGACAATCAGTGCGGCAAGCTCACGCCCAATGCGCTACGTCCACGCAAGCCCCGCATCGATGTACGACGGCACCACCGCATCGCCACACCCTTTCGGGATTTGCGGGTTGCCACCGGAAAGCAACTTTGGAGCGTCGGGACTTTTATCCGCGATTTACAGACCATATCTGGGCGGCGCACCGGGCAGAAAAGCCACGCACTCATCGCACCATGCGCAAAGTGGCCCCTGTCTCACACGCCAATTCGACAAACACACACCGTCTTTCGGCACAGGCACAACGAAAAAAGGGCATCCGCCGGATGCCCTTTTTCCTCTCCCCCGAGACATGCTGCGGACAACCCACGGCACGCGATAGTTAGCAACCGATCAGGCGGCGACCACGTTCAAAGGGGCTGCCTTGTCTTCACCGGCGTCCCCACCAGCTTCACCACTCAGGCGAATGCCAATGTAACGAATGCGGCCTGCGATCTTCGCCTTGTCGACGCCAAGCTCTCCAAACTGGCGACCGAACATCGGCAGCGCCATCGGCTCCTTCGACAACTCATCACACCAGGCGCAATATTCTTCGTAGAGCGCTGTCGCCGTCAGGCTGCAGCCCTCAGCCGCATCGACCCGATCCCGGTAAAACCGCTCAACGTCATTGTCCGGTACCGCCGACATCTTCGGTGCCGCTGCGGCCACAGCAGCAGCAGTCGCTGCCGGCATGATCACAGGGGCCGGAGTCTCCTGAGCAGGAAGCTCCGCGGGAAGACCACGATTGTCGTTGGCAATTTCACGCGTACGTGTCCGTGGCCGCGCAGCTGGTACCAACATGCGGTCTGCATAGATGTTCCACTGCGAGAAGACGACATAAAAGCCAAGCGCTGAGCCAAACTCGACGAGCAGAGCCATCAACACGATGAGCCCCATCTGCACGAGTGATTCGTCCTGACCAATCAGCTTTCCAAGAAAATGCGATTGCGGATCAGCCAAAGTTTCCGACGTTACACCGCGCGGCGTTGCAGCAAGCTGCGTCTTGAGTTCGCCGATCCGGCTCTCGATCTTACCGGCCTCGCGACCAGCAGCAGCCTCTGCGGAAAGTCCGTGATAAGTCTGGCAGAAAGCGATGCTCTTGCTTGCCGTCGCATCCGTACAGCCGGCCGACGACCGCCACCGACGGTTTTGTTCCATTTGCCGCATCTCTGCCGCGACTGTCGCCGCTGGTCGGTGTTGCGGTATCCAGCTCAAGCGCTCGCGTTGTCGCGCCATCTCAGTGCGAATATCGGCATAGGCGACAGCCTGCGACTGGCGCTCACTTGCTGTGTCCTTGCGATTCATCGCCGAGAACCCGAGAGCGGACGTCAGCGAAAACGCCAAGCAGATGCCCCAGAGCGTTCCTCCGGCTAGCACCTGGCTCCAGCTCTTTTGCCGCCAGGCTGCGAAGATGAAGAAGGGCAACAGCGCTTTCATCACGTCGGCCGATGCGCTCGCGAACCCAAAAATGCTCGCATTCGCGGTCGTGGTGCCGAGGCCAGCGCCGAATTGCCAGTTCATCGCGGCGGAAACCGCCAACAAAATCCCTGCGGCCATCAGGCCGAAAATTCCTAGTACATGTCTCATATCCGCTCCAATGCACGGTCCCCCTGACCGGTGCGCTGTGCTTGAACTGACTGGGAACTCGAAACGGTGCGCCGAACGGCATGTGCGAGATTGGTCGCAACGACAATCGTGACCGCTGAATTGCGCTGAATGGACAATCGAATACCGGCGAGCCGGTTAAATCTACTCGAGCGCAGACGCTTCTTTATCAACAGACGGCGGCATGCGTGAACACGCCGCCCTGATTCGCGGAAAGGTAGTTGATTCGAGAAAATTTGTTAACCATTACGGCGACTTGCCACAATCACGGCGGGAATCGGGCTCTCGCCTCGGCGGTTGGGAAAGCCACAGGTTAGACAGATTGTCCACAGACCCGAACCCGGAACGGCCTTATGCGCGATGTCGTGTCGGCGCACGGAAGCGACCACCACATGTATCCCTGAAGGACGTTGCGCCTTGAGTTGCACATGACACAGCAACCGCTTGGTAATTCAGTTGCTTACACCACTCATGGTTGAGCCATGGGCGCCAACTTGGTAAACGGGTTGTGAATGCGAGCCATGGTGAACGCCCTGCAACGTTGGTGAATGCAGGTCCGTGACAGTCCTTGACCCGTGACCGGCGCGTAGAGGAGCCACGATCATGTTGCGTCTATCCAGTCTGGCCATTATCGCAGGTGCTCTTTGGCTTGCCTACACCGCCCTGCCGGATAGCGACGCGCAACGCCGACTCGACAGCTTTGTCGGTATATCTCTGTCCGGCGACCGCACCCGCGTCGCAACAAACGCAACGAAAAATGGTGTCCTGTCGGACGCGTCATCATCGGCCTTTCAAGCAGCACAGCCCACACTTGGAAGAACCGCGGCCGACGTATTTGGCAATGGTCAACGGAGATTGCCGACGGCCTCTGCGCGCGACGAACGGGACGGCAAACGCTCACCCTATCAAGTGCTCGCCCAAGCGAGTGAAACACGCGCTGCGATACCTTTGCCGATCCGTCGCGTTGTGGTGAGCGATACGGGCAAAACAGCAATTGCGCAGATCTCCCCGCCATCACGACGCGCCGTGACGGACTTGGCGGCTGACGCGACCGCAAACCGAACGTCCGCAACAAAACGCTCGCGCAAGGAGACCCGAAGGATTGCACGGCTCATCCAGCGCGAGCTGCGCCGGGTTGGCTGTTACGCTGGCCGCGGTACCGGGCATTGGGGGCAAGGGTCCCATAAGGCGATGGCCCGGTTCGCACGCGCGATCGGCTCCGCAGACCTCCCGACGAAGCCCGACTACGTTAATCTGATTCTACTCGAAACCTACGACGGGCAAGCCTGCGGGACCGGCGTTCGCACACGGCAAATCGCCGCCGCAAACCACAAGCGGCGCATCAATCCGTTGCCCGCAAGCACGTCACCAGCACCGCTCAGCACAACGGCAATGTCCGCAGACATGCCCCCGCCTTCCCGCATCCCCGTGAGCGCATATCGGACCACGCAGCGTGCGCAGAAAAACACCGGACTGCCCAGCGCGCCACCGGTGCGCGTGGCTGCAGCTGAGCAGCGACGTGCGGAAATGCCCTCACGCACCGCACCGGCTTCAACAGATAGCGTGACCCAACCTCACAGTGCGCAGGCTCGCGCCCGCCGATTGCGCCAAGCCGCACGCCTTCGAAAGCGCCGGGCCGCCGCGCGCACACGCGCACGTCGCCTGCGTCGGGTCGAGAGTGAGCGCCGCGCGCGCCAGCGCTATCGCCGCAGCGTCCGTGCGAAGCGACGCGCGCGCCGTTCAGCGGGATTTCGCGGCAGCCGACGCAACTGGGTCCGCCGAGCGTTTGCCCATCGCAACTAAGCTGGCCTCGCGTGGCTTTGAAACCCGTCGTGCTTTGTCGAATAGCAGACGCATTAACAGAGCTGAAGTGTGACATGCGGCACAGTCGAGTGCGCCGATTTCAGACTATCATATCGGCTAACTGCATTTATTGACGAGACATACCTCGCCTCATGTTCGCCGATCTTTCACCTGTTGCAATGACGCTGACGGTCATGACCGGCCTGCTCGTCAAACATGCGATCGCCGACTACGGTATGCAAACGGCCTATATGGTCGGGAACAAAGGGCGTTATCTCCACCCCGGCGGACTGTTGCACGCCGGTCTACATGCCGTGTTCACCACAGCTGTGCTTCTGATCTTCGCCCCTGGCGCAGCGCTCTTCATCACCAAGATCGCCGTCGGTGAATTCCTGGTTCACTATCACATCGACTATTCGAAAGAGCGGATCTGCAGCGACGACACCATTACGCCGACGTGTGCCCGCTTCTGGCAGATTCACGGCTTTGACCAACTTCTACATGCACTGACCTATGTTGCGATTGCCGCCATTTTCGTCCCCCCATTGATCACATCGAGTTAAGCCCTGCGCCGCGGGTGTGGGCACGCCACCTCAAGGTTCGACGACGAACGCGCTTGCATCGTTTCATGCAGAAGGCCAAGACGGGGCATTATGGTCGACAGCCCTCCTGAACAGATCGCCTTCGTCGCAAGTTCGACACCGGACGCTGTGGATGCGCGCGCCCGCCTCGCGCGGAAGTACGGCAACGCGCCACCGGACACGGCAGATGTCATCGTCGCACTCGGTGGAGACGGTCTGATGCTGCAAACCCTCCATCAACACATGAATTCCGGCATTCCAATTTACGGAATGAACCAAGGCTCTGTCGGCTTTTTGATGAACGACTACGTGGAGGATGACTTACCGGCACGCCTTGCGAACGCGCATGTGTCAACGATCCATCCGCTCTCGATGACCGCGCGCGACGCCAAGGGCGAAACGTCGAACGCACTCGCGATCAATGAGGTATCGCTCTTCCGCCAAACGCATCAGGCCGCCAAACTGCGCATTACCATCGACGGCAAGGAACGGATGAACGAGCTGATCTGCGATGGCGCGCTCGTGTCGACGCCTGCCGGCAGCACAGCATATAATCTCTCCGCTCATGGGCCCATTCTGCCGATCAATGCGCAACTCCTGGCGTTGACGCCGATCAGCCCGTTTCGTCCGCGACGCTGGCGCGGTGCGATTTTGCCCGATCATGGCCATATCCGATTTGACGTCCTGGACGCTGCAAAGCGCCCCGTTAGTGCCGTGGCTGACCATGAGGAAATCCGCTTCGTACAGCAGGTCGACATCGTGATGGATCGTTCGATCGATCTTCTCATGATGTTCGACGCCGATCGCGCCCTTGATGAACGCGTGTTGACGGAGCAGTTCCTCTATTAATCGATACGCCCGTCAACCAGCGACAGCATCAATCTCCGGCGTTGACTGGTTTCATCCTTCGGCATGTGAAGTGCACCCCGCAGCAGCGAGGTGATGGGGTCAGCGACACTTGCCAGGGTGAGCGCCGATGACGCGGTATCAGCCACGAGCGTCGGGGCCGTTTTGCGCATTGGTAGCGCCATCCGCACGGCGCGGCGTGGCAGCGGCACAGATTTTTCCTCCATCGCCGTCGCAATGGGCTTCAGCGGCATCCCACCCGGGATCGATTTGGAGCGGCGCAACTGCAGCATCTCCGGTTTCACCCGGACAATATGTGTCGCCCAGTTTTTCGAAGAGGTCTTGATCCCACGCGTATGCATCCGCACGAGCCGGCGATAAACCTGCCGCACACTGCGCGCCCGTCCGCTGCCGCGAACATCGTAGAAGATCGAACGATTTGCACGGGCAGCCCGGGGAAACGCTTTGTCAGCACGCCAATGCGGATTGGTTTTCGAAAGCTTGATCATTCGCACCGCATCACTCGCCCCGAGAAAGTGCGCGAGATAAAGCTCCCCACCGGACGGCTCGCGACCCAGTCGATCGATTATGACCTCGGCGTTCGAGCGCGTGAATGCGCCCGCCATCAGCGCAGAGATCGTCGGGTTATCCCGCAGCTTGAGAATCCGGCGACGTTCAGCGCGATCAGGCACATAGTAGCGACCGGAGTCCCGGCGTTCGATCTTTGCAGCAACGTCATGCAGCCCATACTTCGCCCCCTGCTCTTTCAAGGTGCGCAACCATGTGCTGTTGATGAACTGAAACAACCCGCGCGCAGACGAAGAGCGTGACGCCGCTGCCGGGCGAAAGCTGCTTTCCCGCGCAGCCGTTTTCATGAGGTAGTCGAAATCAGCCCCTGTCGCATTGCTCGCGAGTGTGAGCGCCAACGCAACCTGCTGCGGGACTTCAAGAAGACTCGAACCGGACATACGCACTCAACCCGAACGATACGAACGCACCGCACACCGACAAAAGCCAGAACCTTCGGCGTGGCGCGCAGAACACAACAAACTGACGCCCTCACAGTAGGCCTTGCCGAGTTGACGAACTCTTAAGAGGCGCTCCATTGCGACACGATCGGTTGATCCAGCAACGTGTTTGATGCGTGTCAGCCGGGATACGAGTCGGGCCTTGCCACTGCGGCCAAGCAGACCCCACAACAAGGCTTCGCCCGGCCAAGCAGCGAGGACTAGCCAGCATGAAGGGAAAATATTTTGACGAGTTCGAGATCGGCGAGCTGTTCGAGCATCCGATCCGCCGCACCGTGACCGAGATGGACAACATGATGTTCTCCACCATGACGCACAATCCTCAGCCGCTGCACATCGACCGCCACTTCTGCGAAACGGAAACCGAGTTCGGCCAGCCGCTGATGAACTCGCTATTCACGCTCGGGCTGATGATTGGCATCTCGGTCAACGACACGACACTTGGGACCACGATCGCCAATCTCGGCATGACGGACGTTAAGTTCCCCGCGCCGCTCTATCAGGGAGACACCGTGCACATCACAACCGAAGTGAAGGACAAGCGGGAAAGCCGGTCGCGCCCGTCCGCCGGGATTGTCACCTTCGAGCACAAAACGTTCAAACAGGACGGTACGCTCGTCGCCGTTTGCACACGTCAGGCCTTCATGAAGCGAAAACCGGTGGCCTGAGACCATGCGTTCTCTTCTTTTTGTTCCCGGCGACAGCGAACGCAAACTGGAGAAAGGCGTCGCGTCCGATGCGGATGTCCTGATCCTCGATCTGGAAGACTCGGTCGCCGCCACCCGCAAGGAAGCGGCACGGACGCTGACGTCACAGTGGCTCGCAAGCGCGGCCGCTCCTCCGGAGCGAATTTGCGTGCGCATCAACCCCATCGACACGCACGCGCACCGCAGTGATCTCGACGCGATTGCTGACCATCCGCCGGCGATGATAATGCTGCCGAAAGCAGGTGGCGGCAGTGACGTAGCCAAGGTGCATCATGAGC
>JBCBXF010000165.1:0-7409 GCA_039816705.1 Pseudomonadota bacterium
CACTCGCAAGGCTTCCCGACATTGTAACTGGGGGGCCTGCCGGTGGTTCAGCGGCGCCCTCGGTCGATGGGCGTATGTTCACGAGCAGCAGCGCGTGAAACATCAACGCCGCCGCCAAGGCAGTCGTCCAGTAGACGCCGGTTTTTGTCATGGGCGTCGTGCTCGCTCAGACATGACCGCGACGGATCTATGCCCGGCGGCGCGGAGACGGCGGACGATGTCCATGAGGCGCGCAGCGTCCAGCCTACCGTCAGCGACAACGATCATCGTGTCGCGCCCTGCATCGACAGGCACGCTTGCTTCGAGCTGATCTAGGTCGATCTCGACCCCACGCCATGTGATCCGACCGTCTTCGAACGCAATCAACTGCGACGGTGCGACCGAACTTCCCGCGTCCGGCTCGATTTTGGCGAGTTCGATGTCACGTGCGGAGAATGGGCGCAGTGCGCCGGCAACGATGAAGAAGATCAGCATCAGGAAAACGATGTTGATCAGGCCGGTGAGATCGGCCTCGCGACGGTGCCTTACTCTGGATTGACGCAGACGCATTGCGGATCACTCTCGACGCTTGAGCCTAGTCGACAATGCGAACGGACTGAAACGGGCTTCGGCGGACCTGTGTCAGCGTTGCAATAAGATCATCAACTGTGGCGGATTCGGTTGCGACGACAATGGCGTGTTCGGCACCATTTTCGATCAGCTCGGTCAGTATGCTGCCAAGCTGGTCGGCTTCGGTGACAGCGCCGTTGACCCGCACACCTCGGTCCTTTGCAATGTGGACGAGCACCATTTTCGAGAGATCGGCGGTGCCTTGTCCGTCCGATGCGCCCGCGGTGTTTATTTTTACCGTACCGAACTTGAGAAACGTCGACGACAGCATGAAAAACACGAGAAGCAGGAAGACGACGTCGATCAGCGACGTCAGTCCGATTGCTCTGCGCGCACGTGCCGTCCTAGCCAGCCGCATAGGGTTCGCCATCCATTGGCGGTCCTGCCGGCGTCTGCGCAGGACGTTGCGCCTCAACGCGGGACAGCCGCCCTGTGAACAGGCTCGTCAAAGACGACTCGATGATCGTGGTCTCTCGATCCACTTTGCCTTCAAACCAGTAAAGCGCGAACGAGGTCGGGATCGCGACCGCAAGACCGACCGCAGTGGTGATCAGCGCGACCCAGATACCGCCAGCAAGAACAGCTGGGTCCGCATCCGCTCCGGAGGACTGAAGCGCCTGGAACGCACTCATCATGCCGAGCACCGTGCCGAAAAGGCCGAGGAGTGGCGCGAGTTGCGCAATTGATTCCAGAGCGCGGAGTTGCCCACGCAGAGAGGCCAGTTGACCCTGCGCGACACGCTCTGCGTCTTCGCGAACGATCGCTTCCGACAGCCCTCTGCCGAGGCCGGCCATCGCATGCACCAGCACGATGGCGTTCGGAACGCGAGAGCGTTGCAGTCGGCTGATTGCATCTTCCCTGCGGCCAGAGAACCAGATTTCCAGGGCCCGCTCTGACGTTCTGGCGTTGCCAACTCTTCGAAAGGAGAACTGTGCAAGCTTGAACAGGATCACTGTGAGCGCGGCAATCGACAGCATGAGCAGGATCGCGACGACGGGTCCGCCACGTTCGAGCAAGCTGGTGGCGGCCGATGGATCGAAATTGAAGGCTGACCACAATGCATCGATCGGTGATACCGCGGCCAGGTCTTTGGGCTCGATTGCCGGAACTTCGACCAGAGTCTCTTCCATGCTGGGCCTCAGAGAATGAACGGAACGTCGATACGTGAAGAGAGCTTTGCTGCTGCAAGGCATGTTGCAGGCGTAAGTTGATCACCTGCACACTGTGTGATGTCGTTCAAGAGGGCGCGTCCCACGTCGCCGCACTCTATCCCTTTCAGATCAAATTGGCGCACGCGCGACTTTCCGACCGGCAACTGCCCGGCAGTGACCGCGATCAATCTCATGATCCGTTGATCCTTGCCGAACAGCACAAGTTCGAACCTCAGATCAGTCACTGCTCTCCCGAGCGCATTCTTCATGAGGAATGTCACGCGGCAGGCTCCACCCACGTTCGTGAGATTGTTCAGCTCAATCGAGAGTCGTGGTGCCTCGTCTGCATGGCTCTTGGGTGGCCATGGCGCTGCAAACAGTACCGCTAGCAAAAACCCGACAGAGAGATACTGTTTTAGCTGCATAGACGCTGCCTCTGTTTCTTAAAACGTTCGACCTGATCCGACTTCAGATTTCTCTCCGCGTCGCGTCCGGCAAAGACTTTAAACATGGTCTCACTGTCCTCGTCGAAAAACCGGATCGAGCGGGACGGTCGGCCCGTAAATGGTCGCGATGGGAACGCGATGTGACGACAGCGCTCGGCTTTCATGTGACCGCCGAGGCAACCGGGACCATGTCTTGGAAGTCGCTGAAGCGCCTAGCAGCTGAGCATCCGAATTGTCGACCCAGATAGTCAACTAAATTTAACCAACATGTTCGGTCCGTCAGCAGCTCCCGATACCGCAGAGAGAGATCCTGTAGGCGATCCCGGCATTGAAGCTGCGCGCTTCCTTGCTGACGTGGACGTGTACAAACTGGTGGTCCTCGTCTGTCACGTTGTCGACACCGAGGTCCACTCGGAGCCCTTTCAGACGTCCGTCGTCCGGCTCCGACACGGCGTAGAGATCGAACACGTTATCGGCGTCTCGAAACTCGGCGGGAGAGTTCGCATTGTCGAACGTCTGCGCGCACGTCGCGCGCGCACCCATGCGGCCCTGGTCCGGAAACGCATCCTGCGCACTCCCGCCGTCATTACGGACCCATCGTCCGAGCACCGTATGATGCAGATCTAAAACCTGCGCTGCCTTTGCAATGCGGACCCAACGCTCGATGACGAGGTCGATCGCTTCTCGCTACGACGCTCGGCTTCACTTTCCTCTCGTCATCACGCCTCTCCAGGTTCACGGACACCTTATCTCGGTGTCCACAAATCTGGCAGCAGCTCACAGTCCGGTTTGTGAGAGCGATTATCGCTGACTTGCCATGCATGCCGAGCTCGTCCATGCGCAGGAGCTACGGTCGTCTCGGATAGATGGGGTTAGGGTGATGACAGCATCGCATTCCATGCGGGATTTTGGGCTCGAGGTCTTTTTCTCCAAATGGGAGTTTTCCGCGCGCCATCACATGACGGCGTCGGACGTCGAAAGCCTCTCGACAGCGGACTTGCTCGCACTTGCAAGTGATGAAGATCGTGCCGGGTTTGACGACCTCTGGCTGGGGTACACAGAGACATGGGGTGCGCCTGATCTGCGCGCGGAGATTGCTACGACTTACGAAGCGATGACGGCAGAGAATATTTTGTGTCACGCGGGCGCGGGAGAAGGGATTTATGCGGTTATGCGGGTGCTGCTGACTGCGGGTGACCATGTCATCGTGCCCGTCCCCAATTATCAAAGTGCCGAGACTGTGCCGCTTGCAATCTGTGATGTCAGTGGGATTGCACTGCGACGCGCAGGGGACTGGCCGCAGAACAGCGGGCGCGGCATTGGCGAGGCTGCGGGCGACACAACGGGCGGCACAGCGGAGTGGCGGATCGATCTCGACGAACTTGCGGCGTCAATCCGACCGAACACAAAGCTGCTATCGCTCAACATGCCGCACAATCCGACGGGTATGGTGATGTCGCGCGCCGATCTGGATGCCGTGATTGCGCTCTGTCGCAAGCACGGGCTGTATCTGTTTTGCGACGAGGTTTATCGTGGCTTGGAGCTCGACGTTGACGATCGCTTGCCGCCAATTGCGGATCTTTACGAGCGGGGCATTTCGCTCAACGTGATGTCGAAAGCCTACGGGCTGCCCGGTCTGCGTGTCGGGTGGATTGCGTCGCAGGACACCGCGTTGCTGCAACGGGTGGAGCGCTACAAGCATTATCTATCGATCTGCAACTCTGCGCCGAGTGAGCGCCTGGCACTTATCGCGCTGCGGGCACGCGAGACAATCCTTGCCCGCAATGTTGCGCTTCTTGCGGAGAACGTGGTGCTTCTGGAAAAGCTGTTCGCAGACTTTCCCGGGCTTGTAGAATGGCGTCGCCCGCAGGGGGGATGTGTCGGATTTCCCCGGTTCTGCGGCCCCGAAGGCGGCGAGGTGTTCTGCAAGCGTCTGCTTGAGGAAGACGGGGTTTTGCTCCTGCCATCCTCAATCTACGTATCCGAGTTGAGCGAGACGCGCCACGATCACTTTCGCATCGGCTTTGGGCGCGACGCCGTCTTCAAGGACGGACTTGCCGCGATGCGGGCGCACATGACGCGTCATTATTCCTCTTTTTTGGTGTGATCCCGGCTGCTTCACCACAATACAGGACAGAGATGGGCTGATGATTTCTGTATCGCTCGACGAAATTGAAGAGACTACACGCACCGCCCTGGAGCGCCATGGTGCTGCGAGCTGGATTGCGGGCGAAGTTGCGCGTGCCGTGCGGACAGCCGAGGCCATTGGAAACCGGATCTGCGGGCTTTATTATCTCGAGAGTTATTGTCTTCAGCTCGAGAGCGGTCGGGTCAAAGGTGACGTCGAGCCGGAGGTGACCAAGCCGCGAGCTGGCGTTGTCGCGGTTGATGCGCGCTACGGGTTTGCGCAGCCTGCATTCTCGCGCGGGATCGGTGATGCTGTCGCGGCGGCGCAGACGTGCGGGGTTGCCAGCCTGGCGATTGGCCATGCTCACACCTGCACATCCCTCGGCTACTTCACCGGGCAGATCGCGCGTGCCGGCATGATCGGGATCGGCATGACCAACGCCTCACCGATCGTCGCTCCTCCGGGTGGGAAGACTCGCGTGCTCGGAACCAACCCGATCGCGTTTTCCGTGCCGGATGGAGCGGGTGACATCGCCATGCAATTCGATCAATCGACGACGACCGTGGCGCTTGGCAAGATTACGATGGCGAAAGCTGCTGGAGAAAAAATACCTGAAGGATGGGCTGTTGATGCGGATGGTGCTCCGACGACGGACCCGGAAGCTGCGCTTGGCGGGTCTTTGGTCAGTACCGGCGGCTACAAAGGCTGGGGCTTTGGCTTGATGGTCGAGCTGCTTGCCGCCGGTATGACGGGCGGGCTTGTCAGTCGTGATGTGTCGCCGCTCAAGGCACAGAACGGCTCGCCACACGATCTTGGGCAGTTTTATCTTCTCATCGATCCCGAGGTGTCGGGAGCGTTTCATGCGCGTCTGGCTCAGGTGACCGAGGCGGTCTCCTGTGATGAGGGCGCGCGTTTGCCGGGCCAGAACAAGCGGCATGCTGACCCAGTTGAGCTGGAAGATAACGTGTGGGCACAGGCGATTTCGCTGGCGGGGCGGGGTTGAGCGACGTCGCAACCATTGCGGGTATCAAGCGGGTTTGCTGTACCATGCTCTGAGCATTTTGCCCTGTATGCAAGCGCTAAGCGTTAACGCGTTGTTAATGAAGCGCGCATAGGTTGCATTGCGATACGAAGGGGGTCGCGATGCAACGAATGAGACACGTAGGTCGGCGTTGCGTGTGCGTCATGTGGGCTGTGTTCCTGGTGTGGCTCGGATTGGTCGGGGCGAGATCGGCCAACGCGGACACAAACGCCCGCGGGCTGGTGCGGGCGACAATCGAGACCGTCATTTCGACGGAGTTGGTTGCGCAGGTCGATGCCCTCCCGGTGAAGGCGGGAGAACATTTCAAACGGGGAGACGTTCTCGTCACTTTCGACTGCGCGCGGTACGCGGCGGAACATCGAGCTGCAGGCGCCGAGGCGGAAACGGCGCGGCTCAAGGTGCTGAGCGAGGAAAAACTGCTCCGCCACAAGGCGATCGGTGCGTTGGAAGTCCGGATGTCTCGGGCGACGCATGAACAGATGAAAGCGCGTGCCGAGGCACTTGCAGTGCGACAGCGGCAATGCACGATCACGGCGCCGTTCGATGGCCATGTTGTCGAGCGGCTCATCCAGCCGTTCGAGATGTCAAAGCCCAACAGTCCTCTCATCTCGATCGTAAATACCGAGCTGGAGCTGCATCTCATCGTACCGTCGCGCTGGATGACCTGGCTCGACATCGGCGCTGCACTCAAGTTCAAGGTCGATGAGACGGACGCGACGTTCGATAGCCGCGTGGTGCGGATCAATGCGGCGGTCGATCCGATCAGCAGAACCGTGAAGGTCGTTGCCGCACTGACGCGCACGGACATCACACCAACCACGGAAAGGCAACTCGCGTCTGCAAGGTCACGTCGTGTCTCGCCAGGCATGAGCGGCACCGCGACTTTCGTCCGACACCGTGACGCCCTGCCGTTCGAGCCTGTTCTTTCGCACCTCGACGCGTCGAGCGAGTAAGTCATGGCCCAGGCTGCATCCGAGCAGGCGGCACGCTTGCGGACGGTTGAAACGACGCCGGCTGAGCCCATTCCGCTCGCGGTTGTAACCAGCGCCGGTAAGGATGTTGATCCGGCAGCCGGACTCATGCGGCTGTTCAAGGTCGAGGATCGCTTGCGTGCAAGTCGGTCGCGCAGTGAGTATGCGCATGCCCTTGCCAACGAACTTCTCGCCCTCGTCGGTGCACGTCAGATCGTTGTGTTCAGCCGACGCAACTCAGGATGGAAAACAAAGAGCGCTGGCGGACGGTGGTCTGCGATCTGTCTCTCCGGTCTCGCCGGGGTCGAGCGCGATGCACCGCTCGTGCGGGCGCTGGAGACGTTCGTTGCGCGCCGGGCAACGCAGACTGATCCCTCGCGGACGGCATCCGGAGATGCTGCAGACGCTGGCGCTCTGCGCTGTCTGCCGCTCTGTGCCGTCAGGAAAACGGACCGGGAGCTCGTGGCGAAGTATCCGTTCCGGGAGGCGGCGTGGCTCCCGCTTTGTCTGCGTGACGGCACTTGTTTCGCAGGCCTGTTGCTGCTTCGTGCGCACCCTTGGTCGGCTGATGATCTGACGCTGCTGGAACGGCAGGCGCCGATGATTGCGGATACGTGGACGGCGATCGAGGGACCGGCGCGTCTGCGTCCGACACCGCGACGCCACCGCTTCTTCGCGTTCGTGCTGGCCGCGGCTGCAATCGCGGCGCTCGCACTTCCTGTCCCAATGACGACACTGGCTCCTGTCGAAATCGTTGCGCAGGCGCCGCAACTCGTCACGGCGCCGATCAACGGCGTCATCGCCGATGTACATGTGCGCGAAAACACGATGATTGCTCGCGGAGATAAATTGCTGAGCTATGTCGATACGGAACTGCGTAACGTTTATGTACTCGCCGCGCGTGAGGCCGATGTTGCGATTGCCAGCCATGAGAGGCTGAGACAGGCGGCGTTCTCGGATGAAGCATCGCGCCATCAGCTGAGCATCGCAGAGACGGAGATGAAGCTGCGGATTGCGGAACGAGACTACGCGTGGGAGCGACTTGGTGAGGTCGATGTCCGC
>JBCBXF010000166.1:0-7368 GCA_039816705.1 Pseudomonadota bacterium
CGCGCCGGATGATCCTCGGTTTGTGGAGGTCGACATCGGGCTCGTTGGCGTGCCCTGGGATGGCGGGACGACGAACCGTCCTGGACCGCGGCACGGGCCTCGCCAGTTGCGTGACCTGTCGACGATGATCCGGGTGCGCCACCCGGTCTCGAAGATCAATCCATATGAGGCCGCACGTTGCGCCGACGTCGGTGACGTCGGGATCAATCCGGCCGGGCTCGATGACAGCATGGAACGGGTGACGGCGTACTATCGGCGGATGATGGGGGCGGGGGTGCGCCCGTTGACGGCGGGTGGTGATCACATGATCTCGCTACCGATCCTGCGCGCGCTGGCTGCCGACGGTCCGCTCGGCATGATCCACTTTGATGCGCACACTGATTTGTTTGATACCTACTTCGGCGGGTTCAAATACACGCACGGCACGCCGTTTCGCCGGGCGATCGAGGAAGGTCTGCTCGACCCGAAGCGGGTGATCCAGATCGGTATTCGTGGGACCCAATATGACGGCGAGGATATCGAGTGGGGTCGGGCGCAAGGCGTGACGATCATCGAGATCGAAGAGTTTTTCGCGCGCGGCCTCGACGATGTGATGGCTCAGGCCCGCGAGACTGTTGGAGATGCGGCGACTTACATCAGCTATGACATTGATTTCGTTGATCCGGCCTATGCGCCAGGGACCGGGACGCCCGAGGTCGGGGGCCCGAACAGTTTCGAGGCGCAGCAGGTCGTCCGCAAACTCGAGGGCCTCGAGATTGTCGGAGCGGATCTGGTGGAGGTGTCGCCTCCGTTCGATCCGTCTGGCGGGACCGCTTGGCTTGGTGTCTCGCTGATGTTTGAGTTGTTGTGTGTGATGACACAGACGCCGAAACATTTGGATCAGTCGGCCTGAGCGCCCGACGTCCTCAGAGCCTGCAAAAGGGTCGCAAAACCGACAAATCAGTGGGTAAACAGAGGCGTGTCGTGCGCAGGGTGCGCTGGCGTTGCAATTGCGGGAGCATCCCGATGTTCAACAGATCTGCCGGGTTTTCACGCTACGTTGGAGTTCTTCTTTTCGGCGGGGCTGCGATTGCCGTACCGCATGGCGCCCAGGCGCAGGATCCGCTGCCGGTTCATGCCAAGCAGCATTTTGGGTATGCGGCGGGCGGTGCGCCACTCAAGGCCAAGGTGCACGGATTTTACACGAACGGATGCCTCGCGGGTGGTGAGCGGATGCCGGTCAGCGGGCGGTCATGGGAAGCGTTGCGGGTCTGGCGTAATAGGAATTGGGGTCATCCGAAGATGATCAGGTTTCTGCGTGAATTCGCGGATGAAACGCAGCGGATTGGCTGGCCGGGCATTATGATCTGCGACATATCGCAGCCTCGCGGTGGGCCGATGCTCTCGGGTCATCGCAGCCATCAAAACGGGCTTGATGCAGACATTCGTTATCAACCGAAACCAAACCGGCCGCTGACAGCCTACGAGCGCGCGACAATCTCCGGCTACAAGTTGGCCGAGCCACGGGCGACGCAAGTGAACGATAATTTTTCCCCTTGGCACACGAAGGTCTTGCGGCTCGCGGCGCGGGACAAGCGTGTGCAACGGATTTTGACCCATGCGTCGATCAAGAAGCATCTTTGCGACACGGTGACAGGGGACCGAACCTGGCTGCGGAAAATCCGGCCGGTGTTCGGGCACAACTATCATTTTCACGTCCGGCTGTTCTGCCCCGAGGGTGTGCCGGGGTGTCGGGCGCAGAAGCGTGTCCCACGCAATGAGGGTTGCGGGAAATCGCTGGATTACATGCTCAAGCGGGTGTCCGGGCGCATCCGCCCGCCGGTACGTCCGAAGCCGAAACCCGGCGCGCGGCCGTGGGTGCATTCGATCGACAAGCTGCCGGCCGCCTGTCGTACGGTGCTGAACGTGGATCGGCCACAGCTGCTTGCGCGTTCCGTCGCGCCCACAGAGGCACGCGCACCGCGGCCCCGACGCAATCCGGTGCGATGAGTATGCCGGCTATGGCATTGGGTGACGCGCGGGTGCGCGCCACGTGAGTATTGCGATCACGGGAGCGACCGGGCGGCTTGGCCGTGCGGTGATGGCGCTGCTGGTGAAGACCGGTGCGCCGGTGCATGTCCTCACACGACATCTCGCCCGCGCCACCGAACTGTTTGGCGATGTCGCGCAGATCCACGAGTGGCATCCGCTCTCCAGCGCGCCGCCAGCGTCCGCACTTCGTGATGCCGATGTCGTGATCCATCTTGCGGGTGAGCCGGTTGCCGGGCGGTGGACGGTGTCGCGGCTCGACCGTATCCGACGTTCGCGCATCGTCTCAAGTGAGCGCTTGGTAAGCGCGCTGAAGGAACGCCCGGTGCGGCTGATCGGGGCGTCTTCCTATGGCATTTATGGCGGGCGAGCGGGTGTAACCTATAGTGAGGAGACCCCGCTGGAGGCGCCCGAAACTCCGGTTCAGACCCTTGTGCAGGACTGGGAGCGGGCGGTGCTTTCCGCGCGGCGCAATCGCTCGAGCGTCGCGGTTGTCCGCTACGGGATGCTCTGCGGCACTGCGGCTCGCGACCAGCGTGCACTCTTTCCACACGGGCTTGCCGCGCAGTGTGTGCGCGGTTTCGGGCTGCAGATGGGCGAAGGTCAGCAGGTTGTGCCGGTCGTTGACATTGAGGATGCCGCGCGGCTGACGGTCTGGTTGGCCAGCGCTCCGGAAATTGAGGGTGCAGTCAATGCGGTGGCGCCGACGCTTCTGACGCTTGGAGACGTCGGTGAGGCGATTGCGACGCGATGTGGCCGTGGGCCGCGTTTGGCAATACCAAACTGGATCGCGCGTCCGTGGCTCGGGCCATCGGCGCCCTTCACTCTTGGCAGTTTTGACATCCAGCCAAAGCGGGCGCTGAACTGTGGGTTTCAGTTTTTGCGCCCCGATGGGCGAGACGTTATCGCGTGTGCATTGGCCAGCCATGCTGGTGTTGCGAATGCGCGAACTGACGAGCCCGCGCTTGGCGAGAGAACGACTTCTGGCGATGGGACGACGGGCGCAACTTTGCCGGTCGAGCCGCGCCCCTCGCTGATTGAGAGACTGAAAAACCAGTAGTGCGACAGGCGTCCGGGCCGTCTCTGTTTTCTTGTGCGACCTCTTGTTCAAGCGACGCCAAGGGCGGCTTTTCTCTCCGCGGCCCACGCGCCGATGAGGCGGTCCGCGACGATACCCATGGCAGCGATGCCGAGGCCGGCCATGACGCCGCGACCGGCGTCGCTTGACGGCAACGCGCGATAAATCTCCTGTCCCAGATCGCTTCCGCCAATGAGCGCGGTGATGGCCGTCATGGCGAGCGCCATCATGATCGTCTGGTTGACCCCGAGCATGATCTCGGGGATCGCGATCGGCAGCTTCACTTTCCAGAGCTGTTGCATTGGCGTTGCGCCGGACATGCCGGCGGCTTCCACTGTGACGTCCGGGATGCGCTTCAGGCCGAGGTAGGTGTAACGGATCGCCGGGACCATTGCGTACGGGATGATCGCGAAGATGATCGCCAGCTCGCCGACGCGGAACAGCATGATCGCCGGGATCAGATAGATGAACGACGGGAATGTCTGCAGCAGGTCACAGACGAAGAGCACAACGCGTGACGAGCGAACCAGCCTTGCGATGACCGCGCCAGAGACGGCGCCAATCGCAAACCCTGACGCGGCGCCCGTGATCCCCGCACCGGCATTGCCAAACACCGCGAAGATGATGCCGATCAAGAGCGCGCCAACGATATCGCCGGATGTGATCCGCGGCGTCAGCAGGTTCATATCCTGTGTTGCGGTGATGCCGACGGTGACGCCGACGAGTGCGCAGAGAACGAGCGCTGTTGAGACATAATAGAAGGTCGTCTGCGCGAACCCATAGTTGCCGATCACCACAATCAACCCGAACAGCAGCGCGCTGACGAGTGCGGCGAGTTGCCAACCGCCAAGCCGCCAGCCAAGTGCGGCCAGTACAGCGATCGCAGCCGTCCAGGGGATCGACTGATAAAACTCCTTGATCGGGATAAGCAGATGAATGGTGATCGCGTCGCGTACCGGACGGATGTAATCGATCAGCGAGTAGGTGAATGCCTTGATGAGCTTGTCGAGCTCGAGTGCGTCGTTGCGATCAATCAGAAAGTAGGCGCGGTTGAGCGTTGAGGTGTTCCGGGCGCTGTCGAACTTGAACCATTCGTAAAGCGGCTCGAGACGGAAGACCGCAAGCAGCAGCGCGCCGACGGCAATGGCGATGAACAGCAGGAGATGCCCGTGATCGCGGATGATGTTCTTTGTGTCATGGTGGACATAGTCGGTCGCGCGGTTGGCGTAAGCCTGCGTCATGCGATCTAGCATCACGGCCATCAACACGATCGCGACGCCCTGCATGGTGGCGAAGCCGAGCTTCAGCTGCTGGAGAGAAAAGAGCAGTTTGTGACCAAGCCCCGCCGCGCCAACCAGCGATGCGATTACGACCATGGCCAGCGTCTGCATGATCACCTGATTGAGACCGAGCAGCAGTGTGCGCTGTGACGCGGGTAGCTGTACCTTCCATAACAGTTGGCGCTCCGTGCACCCGCTCATGTGCCCGGCTTCAACGACATCGCTCGGCACGGTATTGATCGCAAGGATGGTGCAGCGCGCCATGGGTGGCATCGCGAAGATGACGGTTGCCACAAGCGCGGGTACCTGACCGGCACCGAACATCACGACAACCGGGACGAGGTATGCGAGATGCGGCATTGCCTGCATCAAATCGAACATCGGAGAAAAAATACGCGCGGCGGTCTTACTCCGCGTGACGAGGACGCCAAGCCAGAGGCCGAGCGCTGCAGAAAACGGCACGGCGACGAGAACGAGCGAGAAGGTCTTCATCGATTCCCGCCAGAGGCCGGTGAAGACAAGATAGAAGAGGCATCCGAGGACGGTCAGCGCAAGGCGCCAGCCACCGATCCAGTGAGCGAGAACGCCAAAGCCGGCGACAACGATCACCCAGGGGATGTGTTTGATTTTGCGGGCGCCAAGTTCGTCGAGGAGTGCTTGCAGGCCGTGACCCGGAAGATCGGCGAGGCCAACGAATGTCCCGGGTTCAAGCCAGGGTTCGCGGTACCGCAGAGCCTTCGACAGACTTTCAAGCACGTAAGGCAAGCCGTCGAGGGTGACGAGCGCCAGCAGGATGATCGCCGTCAGAACGCCGGCGCGCGCCGTGCTGACGCGGGCTACCAACCAGCCGATGAGGCTTGCTGCCGCCAGCCAGAAAACCGGCAGGATTTGATAGGCTTTTGCGCCTTTGAAGAGCAGCATTTCACTCCAGAGGAGTGGTTGCTTGATCACCCATGCGAAGGTGCGGGTGGCTTCTTTGACGGTGAAAAACCCAAGCGTTGCTTCCTTGTCGAGCCAGCGGAAAAAGTCCGTGATCCAGAGCTTGATCGGGACGACGAATTGCTCCGGCCAGGTCTGTGCGCCATCCCAGAGAGCGGCGATCGCAAGGCCTGTTGCAAGTGCAGCAAGGGTCAACAGCCAGGTCGAACCGAGGATGGTCGCAACGATGTTGTTGCGCGGCTCAGTGTTTCCGGGAACGGCGATGGTCATACGACGCCCTCGCGACCGAAGAGCGCTTTTGACATCTGATGGCGCGTGACCTGGCCGACGACGCGGTGTTCGTCGTCGATGACGGCGAGTGCTTCATCGGCATTGAGAACGCGCTCGGCCACTTCCCCGATCAGCGCGCGGGAGGAGACGCCCGTCTCGCTTGTCGCCCCGTTCGCGGCCTGTTTCGACATGATGGCGCCGACGGTGACGATCCGGTCACGCGGGGCTTTTCGGGCGAACTCCGCGACATAATCATCCGCCGGGTTCAGCACCATCTCTTCCGGCGTCGAGAGCTGCACCATGCGCCCGTCCTTCATGATGCCGATGCGGTCGGCCAGCTTTGTGGCTTCCTCGAAGTCGTGCGTGATGAAGACGATGGTCTTCTGCAGCATTTTCTGCAGACGGATGAATTCGTCCTGCATCTCGGCGCGGATCAGCGGGTCAAGCGCGGAGAATGGCTCATCGAGGAACCAGACGTCCGGTTCTACGGCGAGCGAGCGGGCGATGCCGACACGCTGCTGCTGGCCGCCTGAAAGCTCGCGTGGAAAATAACTCTCCCGGCCACCGAGGCCGACGAGGTCGATCATCTTGCGGGCTTTTTCCTCCCGTTCGCGGCGTGAGATGCCCTGCACTTCGAGCGGGAAGGCGACGTTCGACATGACATCGCGATGGGGCAGCAGCCCGAAATTCTGGAACACCATCCCCATCTTGTGACGGCGGATGTCGATCAACTCGCGCTCGTCTGCTGCGAGCAGATCGCTGCCTTCAAACATGATCGCGCCCGTCGTCGGATCGTTGAGGCGGGTGATGCAGCGGATCACAGTCGATTTACCCGAACCGGACAGACCCATGATCATCAGGATTTCGCCGGCGTGGACATTAAATGAGACATCGCGTACGGCGCCGATGTACCCCTCGGCCTTGAGGGCATCATCGTCTGGCGCACCATTATGGCGGGCCATGAAGTCATCGGCGTCGGCACCGAAGACTTTCCAGATGTTGCGGCATTCGATGATCGGCTGATCCGGCATCCACGTCCCCAAAGCCATGCCCGCAATTGCGGCGCGTGACCCGAAGCCTAGCGTCGCGGCGGCTGCGGGGCAAAAAAAGACCGGGCGCAACCCAAGTTACGCCCGGTTGAAGTTGCCGCTATGGCAACAGTCTCAATGTCGGCACGGTGTGCCGTGGCATCAGCCTTTCCACTTGGCGATCACATCCGCGTTGTCTGCGATCCACTTGTCGGCGGCGGCTTCCGTTGTCATGCCATCAACGTCGACGAGGAGGGACGCGGCTGCGATCTGCTCGCTGGTGAAATTGATGTTCTGCATGACTTTCCAGGCTGCGGGATATGTCTCGGCGAGACCTTTCCACGCGGCTTTCTTGAGCCAGCCGGAGCGCGGTGCGCCACAGAGGTTCGGATCAGCCTTGCACTCCGGCACTTTCGCCGGATCGGGGAAGTCGATGAACATGCCTTTGTACTTCGCTTCGATGTAGTTGGGTGTCCAGTTAAAGAGCACGATCGGCTCTTTCTTGGCGGCTGCTGCATCTAGCTCAGCCCATAGCGTCGCGGCCTGACCGACGTTGATGGCCTTGAAGTTCATCTTCAGTGCGCCAACGCGCTCCGAATAGTTCTTGCCCCAGTCGGCGGGCGGTCCGACGAAGCGGCCTTTGTCGCCGGTCTCGGCTGTCGCGAAGATTTTTGCGCATTTGTCGAGCGCTTTCCAATCCGGCAGGCCCGGGCATTTGTCGGCCACGTACTGTGGCACCCACCAT
>JBCBXF010000167.1:0-7348 GCA_039816705.1 Pseudomonadota bacterium
CTCGAACCCTCCTTCCGCGCGCTTGCCATTGACGCCGCGGAAGGCGCCCTTGTAGACCGCGTCGCCTTGGATGGCGGCAACGTCAACCGCGGCTGGTTGCGATGTGACGTCGGCACTCACGGAAGATGATGCTGTCGCGAAGACTGCGCCTCCCATCATTAGGGCTGCGAGAAGTGCGGCACGGAGAGAATTGAACAACATATGTCGAGGCCTTTCAGGTCCGGGGTGTTTCTGTGTTGTCCCGACCTTGGCCCCGCGGTCGAACCTGACCTGTGATCCTCGTCACGTCTCTGTCGCTTGCCGGAACACGTGGACGTGAACAGGCGTACTTTGCCTCCGGCGTCGCGCGCGCTCAGTGAGCCGCCTATCGGTAGTGCAACACGCGGCCGATCGTGTTCATGAGGATCTGTGCTGCGAGAATGCCGGTGCTGCCTGTCGGATCGTAATCTGGCGCGACCTCCACGAGATCAATCCCGACAATGTCACCGCGCTTGGCGAGCCCATCCATCAGCTCAAGGATCTCATAGTAGAGAAATCCACCGTGACTTGGTGTGCCGGTGCCCGGCGCGATAGACGGATCAAAGCCATCAATATCGATCGTCACATAGTATCGTTTTTTCTCCGGAATACGCGCGAGGACCTGCTCGACACCAAGCTTGCGGAATTGGCGTACGGAGAGAATATCCGAGCCGTAACGGCGAGCGTCTTCGTAGCCGTCACGTGCGGTCGACGAGACGTTGCGAATGCCGATCTGGCTGAGACCGGTGACGTATTCTTTCTCGGCAGCACGGCGCATCGGGTTGCCATGCCCGAAACGCACACCATGACGTTCATCGACAAAATCCAGATGCGCATCGACCTGCACAAGATGGATCGGTTCTTCGTCCGCGAATGCGTTGATGCAGGGAATGTTGACGGAGTGATCACCGCCAAGCACCACGGGCAACGCACCGGCTTTCAGAATCGCGCGGACCCCGGCCTCGATGTTGGCGTGGCTCGCCATCGTGTCGGTATGCACGATGTCGGCGTCACCGATATCAACGATCCGCGTTGTCTGCGCGGGCATATAGGTGATGTCGTCCTCAAAATCGTAGGCGCCAGCGTGGCCGAACGAGAAGAGTGTCGACGCCTCGCGGATTGCGCGCGGGCCGAAACGCGCGCCGGGGCGCCACTGGGTGCCGAAATCAAAAGG
Source organism: Pseudomonadota bacterium (assembly GCA_039816705.1). Taxonomy (GTDB): domain Bacteria; phylum Pseudomonadota; class Alphaproteobacteria; order Rhizobiales; family CALHAX01; genus CALHAX01. Next base: position 1,193 of record JBCBXF010000167.1, read on the forward strand.
CGCGCCGAGCACTGCGACATCCGCATCAATCGCCGACCAATCCGTAACGAGTGGATTCTTGCCGAATGTGCAGACACCGACGAAGGGCAGATCGAGCCGTCCGGTTTCATAGCCATGGCCCATACTTGATCTCCCTTTACGCGTTACGGTTCTCGGTTCAGCGTCGGCTGCGTTGCGCGCATGCGATCTCGCAGCGCATACGCCAAGGCAGCGACGGCAAAGCAATACACAGCGATGACGAAGCATTGCTGCTCGATGCTGATGCCCCAATCAAGCAACATTCCCATCAGTCCTGGGCCTAGCGCAGACGAAAAGACCATCGCCGCTGTGGCAAGTGCCTTGATGCCGCCGAGGTGACGCGTGCCATAGAGCTCCGGCCAGAGCGAGCCGAAGATCGTGTTGGTCGACCCGGCACTAAGGCCGATCAGCGCCATCGCGACAAATGCGACAGCAGGGGCGTTGCTAAATGCGAGCACCAGCAACCCGGCGCCAAGGGGGATGCATACGGCGGGCAGAGTTGCGCGGCCGGAGAAGCGATCCACAGCCCAACCGGATGCAACGGATGCGGCGACGGAGAAGACCGCGTAGAGCGGATACGTGGCGGCCCAGAATGCGAGCGACCACCCTTTGGTCTCCACAAGATGGGTCTGATGGAAGAATAATCCGGTTACGGTGAATGCCGGCGTCAGCACGCAGGGCACGAGCATCCAGTAAAGCGGATGACGCAACACTTCTCGCCGGCGCCAGTGGATCATGCCGGGCGCATCGACAGCTGGCGGTTCCGCTGCGGCCCCGGAGCTGCCCGCGACGCGCCGCTGTCGCAGCGCGAGCAAAAACATGGGGAGCCCGACGATGAGCAACGCGAGGGCCGCCGCGCGCCAACTCATCTGCCAACCGACGCCTGCGATCAGCAGAACGGCAAGGCTCGGAAACAGCGCTTCACCGATTGGGTATCCGAAGACGCAGATGGCGATGGCACGACCGCGATAGGCGTCGAACCAGCGGCCCATCGCCGTCATTGCAACATGAGACATCATCCCCTGACCGGTGAGACGCAGGAGATAAATAGCAACCAGAAGCGTGAACCAGCCCGCAGCGACAGACATCGTGAAACACGCAACAGCGAGGCCCAAAATCGTGAGCGCGCCAAGCGTGCGCACCCGCATCACATCTGCGAGTTGGCCGGCCCAGACCAGCGTTGCGGCACTGGCCAACGTGCCGATCATGTAGAGCAGGCCGAAATCACCATTCGACAAATCGAATGCGCGACGGATCTCTGCTCCGAACATGGCGATGAAAAAGGTTTGTCCGAAGCTCGAAAGGAAGGCGAGGAAAAACCCGACAAACAGCCAACGAATGTTTGTCACAACGAATGTGACAAGGGACGACGACCGCGTCATGAGTCTGGCGGGGCGCCTCCTTCGCCAGTTCGACGCTCAACGAACGCGTCGATCGCGTCGCGTCGCGCAACATCCATTTTTGGGGCTTCGAAGGCGGCGAGCTTTTCCTTCCAGATCGTGTTCGCGCGCTGGGTCGCCGTTTGCGCGCCGTCTTCTGTCCAAGCGCCGAAGTTGCGCCAGTCGGACACCATCGGTTCGTAGAACGCGGATCCGAACCGCGACATGGTGTGGGCGGCGCCGAAGAAATGGCCGCCTGGTTCGACCTCGGCAATGGCATCAAGTGCAAGATCGGCGGTATTGACGGGGAGCGGCTCAAAACTCTCCGCGACGATCTGGAGGCCTTCGACATCAAGGATGAGTTTTTCGATCGACGCCGTAAGCCCGCCTTCAAGCCAGCCAGCGGCATGCAGCACCATGTTCGCGCCGCCGAGCACACTGCCCCAAAGCGACATGAGAAACTCATATGTGCCCTGCGCGTCAGGCGCGTTCGACGCATTCGGGGCCGAGCCGCGCCAGGGGAGGCCGATGTGCCGGGCGAGCTGTCCGCCAGCCATCGCGGCCTTGATGTACTCCGGCGTGCCGAATGCGGGTGCCCCTGATTTCATATCGACGTTGGAGGTGAACGAGCCATACACTACGGGCGCGCCCGGGCTGGTGGTTTGCGCCAAGACAATCCCGGAGATCGCCTCGGCATGCTGCAACACAAGTGCGCCAGCTAGCGTGACCGGGGCCATTGCGCCGCTCAACGTAAACGGGGTGATGATCGAGACCTGACCGGCGCGAGCGAAATCGATGATTCCCTGACACATCGGGATATCGAGCTGACGCGGTGAGTTGGTATTGATCACCGTGTAGCAGTGTGGTCGCGCCGAAAATCCAGCCTCATCGAGACCGCGCGCGAGACGGATCATCTCGAACCCGTCGGCGACCTGATTGGCGCCACGCGCGTAGACGAATGGGACCTTGCGGCTCAAGGCGAGCTGCGCACGCGTGACCTCGAGATGTCGGATGTTCAGCGCCAGGTCCTGAGACTCGACGTTTGGTGATTGCAGATGCAGCACGTCGAACATCTCACACAACCGCATGATATTGCAGGTGTCGGCGAAAGTTCCCGGACGCTTGCCGCCATCGAGGTCACTGAAGTTCGGGGCGCCGCCGACGCAGACAAACGCCATCGCGTTTCCGCCAAGCGTTACATTTTTCTCCGTTACTGCGGCCTGCATCTCGATGACAGATGGGGCGGTCGCCAAAGCCCCCTCAACCAGCTCACGTGGCAGACGCACATGTTGTTGCGGTTCGTCGACATCCGCACCGGCATTGGCAAGCAGACTGCGCGCCTCGCCATGGAGCACCCGGATGCCATAGGTGGCAAGCACGTCGAGCGCGGCCATGTGAATGGCCTCGACCTGATCTTCGCTCAAGACCGATTGCGGCGTGAACGCATTGCGCAACTGACTGTAATTGACGGCGCGCGCGGGCGGTTTGGCGCCGCGCTGTTGACGACCTCGACGCTTCGCCGGGGGCCGTGTGGCGGCGGCGCCCGGTTGTTCGATGTCTGCGTCAGCCATCGATATTTGATCCTGTCACAAGGGTTTTGGGTGTGAGGCGGTAACTCAGGACGCGCGCCCGCCGTTCGCTATGAGCGTTTTGATGCGCTCAGCGTCGTACGTGGTATCGAGCGAAGCCGCTTCGCTGTCAGCAAGGGCCTCGATGTCGTCACCCGCAATATCTTCCGGATCGGCCCTGCGCCAGTCCGCAAGATAATCGTCCGTCTCGCTCGCGCCGGAGCGCATTGCCGCCATGTCGATCGCCTGCTCGAACCGCTCCGGAAGCTGGCGCTTTGCGTTCTTGCGACCGGCTTTGATGATGACCTGTGCCGGGATGTCCCGCCAGTAGACAATAATCTTTTGTGGCATTGATTGCGTGCTTTCGTTTGTTGTCCGAATTCGTCAGGGCTGGCGATCCGGCGGGCTGATCAGACGACCTGCTTGATCGCGATATCCGGGTTAGCGACCCGCGCCGGGTCAGGCGTGATATTATTCTCCAGCCAGCGTTTCCCCATCATGTAGGCGCGCGCATCGCCGAACGCTTCGACCGCGATCAGCTTGTTCTCACGATAGAGCCAGTATGAGCCGACTTGCGTCTGGCCACCGGGGCGGTGAAACACGGCGTCTTGGCTGCCGGAAAGACCTGCGATCTGAATTTTCGTGTCATACTGGTCGGACCAGAACCACGGCGTTGGGGCGTACGCGGCCTGGGGGACCTGCCCCTGAATATGAGCCGCGATATGCTTGGCCTGTTCCGCGGCGTTCTGCACGGATTCGATGCGCACGGAGCCATGGCCTTCGAGTTTGAAACGGGCAACATCGCCGGCGGCGAAGATGTTTGGGTCACTGGTGCGGCAGTGCGCATCGACCTGAATGCCATTGTCGACGTCGAGACCAGCGGCGGCGGCTTGTTCGTCATTCGGGATCACACCGATGCCAACCACGATGAGGTCGCACAGTATCTCACTGCCATCGCTCAAGCGGACACTGCTGACCGATGTGTCGCCGACGATCTCGGAGACGGTTGCCTGCGTCGCGATCTCGACGCCTTCGCGCTCATGAAGCCCGGTGACCGCAGCGGACAATTCTTCACTCGCAACACGCGCGAGAATGCGTGGCATCGCCTCAAGCACCGTAACCTCAAGGCCCTTGCGGCGAGCCGAGGCGGCGACTTCAAGTCCGATATATCCTCCGCCAATAACGACGAGGCGTCGGGCGGTCTTCATCTCAACGGAGAGCGCCTCGGTATCGGCTATGGTGCGGACGTAGTGCACCCCGGACATTTCGGCTCCAGGCACCGGCAATCGCCGCACCGCAGCACCCGTCGCAAGGACAAGCGTGTCATAGGGGACGCGGTCGCCCTTCTCCGTCATGACCATGCGAGCATCGCGATCGATCTGCGTCATCCGCGCGGCGAGGTGACATGTCACCTCTGCATCGCGATAAAATGCCGTGTCGCGGAGAAAAAGACGTTCGCGCGGAAGCTTACCTGTCAGATAGGCCTTTGAGAGGGGCGGGCGCTGATATGGCAGATCCGGTTCGTCCCCAATCAACGTGATCGAGAGATCGTGGCCGGGGCCATTTGCCGCCGTCACCGAACTCTGAACAAGCGCGCCGCAAAGCTCTCCGGCAGCATGTCCCGCGCCCACAATCACGACCCGCTGTGCCATGGGGTTTCACCACCACTGTGCCGTTGCCACTCTTCCCCTCTAAGGCGTTTTTGCTGCTGGTGGAAGCGGCTTTGCATGCCAGACATTCGGCGGCGGAAAACGCTAGGTCATCGCGGAAAGGCAACGCACAGTCTCCGGTGAACTTTATGGCTGTTGCGATGGATGGATCGTCGTGAGGGACCCGAGTAAACAAATGCCAGTTGAAGGTGATAGCGCGCATGCACAAGCCGTTGTGCCGCGCGGCGAACGGCGCGGGCTCGGCCTCGCGCTTTGCGTTTTGGCGCTGATGCTTTTCGCCTGTCAGGACGCGATCACACGATACCTCGTCCAGGATCTCAGCGTCCCTCAGATCCTGACCATTCGGTTTATCGGTTTTGCGGCGTTGGCGTTTGGGCTGGCGTTCGCACGTCGGGGCATTCGCGGTGCGCTCGCCACGCGTCATCCAGTGTTGCAGATAGGGCGGTCCGCGTTGCTCGTCGGTGAGATTGCGATTTTTTCGCTTGGGCTTCGCTCCTTGGGCCTCGCGGACATGCACGCAGTTTTTGCGGCCTTTCCTCTCATCGTGACAGCTCTTGCCGGTCCACTGCTCGGCGAGCACATCGGATGGCGTCGCTGGATCGGCGTGATTGTCGGATTTTGTGGCGCACTCGTGATCCTGCGGCCCGGGTTCGAGGTGTTTCGACCGGAAGCATTGCTACCGGTGATCGCCGCATTGATGTGGGCGATCTACAACATCATTACACGCAAGGTCTCTGCCAACGATTCATCAGAGACGAGCCTCGCATGGACCGGGCTCGTCGCGGTGATCACGCTGACGCCATTCGGGATTGCGAACTGGATCGCGCCGGATGCCGGGCAGTGGACCTGGCTGATCGTTCTCGTAATAACGTCAACCGCCGGGCACTTCTTTCTGATTATGGCGCTCGGATATGTTCAGGCAGCGGCGCTGCAACCCTTCAATTATCTGCTGCTCGTGTTTGCGACGATTGTCGGTTTTCTGGTGTTCGGTGAATTGCCGGATGCGATTACGATTGCGGGTGCTGCGATCGTTGTTGCAAGTGGGCTGTTTGTCATATGGCGTGAACGCGCGCTTGCAGCGGATGACGCGATCGAGCGCCCGCTGCCGCGTCGGCCCAAGGGGTCTGCCGGGTAGCCGACGATCGAACGCGCGATCAGCCGGTCGACAACTCTTGGGCATGCGCGTCGGCCATCGCCTGCATGCTGGTGAAGCGAAAATCGATCTGCGGCATGTTAGAGACCGGACGGGTGGCGCCTGAACCTTTTTTGGCGTGACGGCGATGAATCCATGAGGTGGCAAGTCCGACTTTGTTCGCCGGGGTGTGATCGTGGAACAGGCTTTCCGCCGTGTGGAGAATATCTCCCTTTGCGATGCCAGCTGCGTCCAGTGTGCGCAGCATATGATCAAAGTTCCGGATTGCCGGTTTGTAGGAGCCGACATCCTCCGCCGTCACGACATGATCGAAGGTGACACCCAGCTTCTCGTTGCTTGCCGCAAAACTGGCGCGATCCACGTTGGAG
>JBCBXF010000168.1:0-7282 GCA_039816705.1 Pseudomonadota bacterium
CGCCCCCATGCCGCGCGACCCACTTCCCTTTCCATCCCTGCTCGTTGCAAGCCGGACCGATCCCTACTGTGCCTTCGACATCGCCGATGATCTTGGTGCAGCCTGGGGCTCGCTTGTCATCGATGCGGGCGACGCAGGCCATATCAACGCGGCCAGCGGACATGGGCCATGGCCGGAAGGCAGCATGACGTTCGGGAAATTCATATCGCGGTTGGCACCATGATTCGTCAGACATACGGGCACCGAACAATGGTGAGATCGCGTGATTCCTGCGCATCTTGCATCTTTGTTCTTATTATGTTCTTTGCATCTTCATGAAATAGAACAAAAGTTCTGCGAACGGTCGCGCAGATAGAGTCACGGAGTTTCGCCATGTCCCGTCTTGCCGCCATCGCAGTGCTTGCGAGTATTGTGTTCGCCAGTCCCCTCTCGCAGGCGTCAGCCAGCGCCGAGAGCGTCCGCGTGTCCATCAGCTACAATTTGACGATCAAGGCGGACACCGACGCGGCCGACGACATTGCCGCCGCACAGAGCAAGGGCCGTCGTGCGATGTATCAAATGATGGCAGCCGAATGCGAAGTCTTGAACGAAACCATTGCCGCGTCGTGCAAGCTTTCAAACTTCAACATCCAGTCGGGAAACCGCTACCGGCGCCGCACCAACAATGCCGACAACAGCGTTCAGATCCGCGGGACCGGCAGCTATCGGATTGAGTTGAAGTAGGTTCTTAGCGCAGCATTCGATCCGAAGCAGCCACGACCTATCACCATCGCGTCAAACGACAGCCCGCGCCTCGGCAACAACATCGGACATTGCTGTCCGCAGCCGTACGAGATCCGTCGATATCGTCACAATATCCCAATCAGCTTTGATCAGCGGCCGGGCATACTCTGGCGTATTCGCAAAAATCCAGCCGATCTTGCCGACCTTGCGCGTCGCGACGCGGATGCGATCGATCGCTTCCAGCACCTCCGGTGCCTCGATGTCGCGATCGCCCCGCATCGATATCGCCAGATCATTCGGCCCAACCACAACGCCGTCTAGCCCGTCAACGGCAAGGATCGCATCCAGATTGCCAAGCGCCTCAGCTGTCTCAATCTGCGCAAATGTCCGCGTGCGCACGTTGCCCACGTCAAGCATTTCACCCTCCATGACGATCGACGCGCGGTAGGGCCCCCAACTCCGACCGCCGAGCGGCGGATACTTCGCGGCATGCACGAGAGCCTGAGCCTGTGACACCGTGTTGATCATCGGGCACACAATCGCATGCGCGCCCGCATCAAGGGCGCGCGAAACCAGCGCCTCCTCGTTCCATGCAACACGAACGGCCGCTGGCAGCCCGCCCGCACGCGCTCCAGTCAGCCCGGCCAGCAGTTCGGCCTGCCCGCCGAAGCCGTGCTGCTGATCAATAAGAACAAGGTCGTAACCACAGGCGGCTGCGGTCTCCACAACGAGTGACGACCCGATTCCACACCATGCGGCGAGCGCAACGCCGTCGCGCCCGAGGGCGGCGGCGAAAGCGTCCTGACCGTCAGCCACGTTCAACCGGCCTCGATCTGGCGGATCGCTTCACCCATCAGCTCATCCATCTTGGCCCGCACGTCCGCCTCCGTTTGCGCGACGCTCTTGGCGTCGAAATCGCTACGTACCTTTCGCAGCACATCATCGTCACCAGCTTCCTCGAAGTCAGCCTTTACGACCTCTTTCGCGTATGCGTCCGCCTCATCGCCGGAGAGGCCCATCTGCTCTGCAGCCCAGAGACCCAGCAGCTTGTTTCGCCGGGCTGTGGATTTGAACTGAAGCTCCTGATCCCGAGCGAATTTGTTCTCGAAACCCTTTTTGCGATCGTCAAAACCTGACATGTCCTGTGCCTCCGGAGCAGTTGGCGGGGATGCGACGCGGCGCGGTCTCCGTATCGCAGCGGTGCCGAGCACATAGAGCCAGCCCTGATCCAAATCAACCGAACCGCCGCCCACAACCACTGTCCGCCCGTCGATTGTAACACACGGGTCCATCCGCTAGAGGATAGCGCACGCGCCAACCTGATTCCCGGCGATGCCAAAACCGCGTCACCCGCACATCATCTGCCCATCAAGCAGACGCGATCAGCCCAGCCGCATCACCGCTCCGGAGCTCATCCCATGAACCGTCGTCGCCGCATTTACGAAGGTAAGGCGAAGATCCTTTACGAGGGTCCGGAGGCTGGAACGCTCGTTCAGCACTTCAAGGACGACGCCACCGCCTTCAACAACAAGAAGCACGAGGTGATTGAAGGCAAAGGGGTGCTGAACAACCGCATCTCGGAATACCTCTTCACGCGCATCGGCGAGATTGGTGTGCCAACCCATTTCATCAAGCGGCTGAACATGCGCGAGCAGCTCATCCGCGAGGTTGAAATCATCCCGATCGAGGTGGTCATCCGCAATGTGGCTGCAGGCTCGATCGCCAAACGGCTCGGCCTTGAAGAGGGCACGCCGCTGCCACGCTCCATTATCGAGTTCTACTACAAGGCCGACGAGTTGGACGACCCGATGGTCTCGGAAGAGCACATCACGGCGTTTAACTGGGCGACGCCGCAGGAGATCGACGAGATGATGGCGATGTCACTGCGCATCAACGACTTCCTGACCGGACTGTTCTACGGCGTCGGCATCCGCCTTGTGGATTTCAAACTCGAGTTTGGAAAGCTGTTCGAGAATGACATGATGCGGGTTGTCCTCGCGGATGAAATTTCTCCGGATAGCGCCCGCCTCTGGGACATCCAGACCGACAAGAAGCTCGACAAGGATCGCTTTCGCAAGGATCTCGGAGACCTCGTGGAAGCCTACCAGGAAATCGCGCGCCGCCTTGGTATTCTGAACGAAAGCCGCCCGGCCTCCACCGACGGCCCCCGCCTTGTCTCATCGACCTGAGCGACGTCACACCTGATCTTTTCGTGCGAGGAGCACATCCGCAATGAAAGCACGCATCAAGGTAACGCTGAAAAACGGGGTCCTCGATCCGCAGGGTAAGGCGATCGAGGGCGCACTCGGGTCACTTGGCTTTGGCGGCATCGATGAAGTGCGGCAGGGAAAATATATCGAGGTCGACCTCGCGGAAACCGACGCTGTCAAAGCGCGCGCCGATGTCGAGGCAATGTGTGAAAAACTCCTGGCCAACACCGTGATCGAAAATTACGCGATCGAGATGGAAGGCTGAACCGATGCGCGCCTCAGTGATCGTTTTCCCAGGTTCGAACTGTGATCGGGACATCGCCGTCTCGCTCGAAAAGACGACGGGGAAGCCGACACAGATGGTCTGGCATGCTGAAACCGAAGTGCCCGCAAGTGACCTCATTGTCGTACCCGGTGGCTTCAGTTACGGAGATTATCTCCGCGTTGGGGCGATGGCGGCAAAGTCCCCGGTCATGCGTGATGTCGTGGCCAAAGCCCACGACGGCACACCAGTGCTCGGCATCTGCAACGGATTTCAGGTAATCCTCGAAGCTGGACTTTTGCCCGGCGCCCTGATGCGCAATGCCGGACTGAAATATGTCTGCAAGGATGTCCACCTACGCGTAGAGCGCACCGACACGATCTTCACCAGCGCTTACGGAAACGGTGGTGTGATCCGCATCCCCGTCGGCCACCACGACGGCAATTATTTCGCAGATACCGAGACGCTTGACCGTCTCGAAGGCGAAGGGCGCGTTGCATTCCGCTATGTCGCTCCGGATGGTGGCGATACCGATGACGCCAATCCCAACGGGTCACAGCGCAACATCGCCGGCATCTATGATAACACCGGCCGTATCCTCGGCATGATGCCGCACCCCGAACGCCTCGCCGACCCGGCGCTCGGCGGCACCGACGGACAAAAAATGTTCGACAGCCTGCTGGCGGCGGCGTGAGTGAAAGCCCGGGTCACCGGCTCACTTTAGAAGAGCATGGCGCAACGCACTTTCCCGCAGTCATCGACGCAGCCACATGCCGCGTTATAGCAGCGGCATGCACGGGCAGTGCGCAAACCGTTGGCCGCCGTGTCTTCGGCAATTCTGCGTTGCAGGCGATCCTGGGGCCGCGCGGACCCATCGGCGCAATTGCCACGGCCCACCTTGGCGACCATGCACGACCGGTGCGGGCGCTGTTCTTCGACAAGACGGCGGAGAAGAATTGGGCGGTGCCCTGGCACCAGGATCGCACAATTGCCGTGCGGGACCGTTGCGATGATACTCCCGGTTTCGGGCCATGGTCACGGAAGAATGGCGTCCACCATGTTGAACCGCCCGCCCAAATTCTCGCGAGCATGGTCACACTCCGTCTGCACCTCGACGAGGTGACCGAAACCAACGCCCCACTCCTGATCGCCTGCGGATCACATCGCCTCGGCCGCATCCCACAAAGAGATGTCGCCTATGTCGTCGCGCGGCATCGGATGCACATGTGCGGTGCCTCTATCGGAGATGTCTGGGCTTTTGCGACGCTCATCGTTCACGCATCCCGGCGTGCTCATGCGGATGATCACAACCGTCATCGCCGTGTCCTGCATGTCGACTATGCCAATCATCCGCTGCCCCACGGGCTAGAGTGGGCGGGCATCTGATCATCCCGGCGGCCTTTATCGGACGCAGCGCCCGATGAGAGCGCTTGCGATGCCCCTCACCAAAGGGCATCAATTGGCGCCGCTTGTCGTCCAGGTCACCGTGGTTTTCCGTGCTGCTCCGCCTTGCTCCTGTCGCGTTTGTGATGCTCTGGGCGACCGGGTTCATCGGCGCAAAGCTGGGCGCACCTGATGCGGAGCCCTTCACGTTCCTCTCCATCCGTTTCGCAATCGTTGTGCCCATCATGGTGCTTGTCGCGATGGCCTGGCGGGCCGAGTGGCCGGGCCGCGCCACCGCGGGCCACGCTGTCGTCACGGGTGCTTTGATCCACGGCGTGTATCTTGGCGCCGTTTTCTGGGCGATTGAGCATGGAATGTCGGCGGGCGCGTCAGCGATGATCGTCGGGCTTCAGCCAGTCACGACAGCCACGCTTGCCGCGCCGCTCCTCGGCGAAAAACTCACCCGCCGTCTCATTGCCGGACTGGTTATCGGGCTTATCGGCGTTGTGCTCGTGCTGCTTCCACGCACTGACTTGTCAGACACCGGCGCCAACGTTGCCACGGTGACCGCCTGTCTCATCGCACTCGCCGGGATCACCGCCGGCACCATCTACCAAAAGCGTTTCGGCACCGGCACCAACCTCATGACGGGTGCTGTTTGGCAATATGCCGGAGCGCTTGCCGTCGTTGCCGTTGCCGCTGCTGCGCTGGAGACTGGCGACGTGAGATGGCATCCGGAATTCATCTTCGCGCTCGCCTGGCTCGTCATCGTTTTGTCGATCGGCGCGGTCACGTTGCTGATGGTCTTGATCCGTCACAGCGACGTGTCGCGCGTGGCGGCTTTGTTCTACCTTGTCCCGGCCGTGGTCGCGATCATCGCGTTCGCACTGTTCGGCGAGACGCTGGCGCCAGTCCAAATTTTTGGCATGGTGTGCGTTGCAACTGCCGTCATTCTTGCGTCGCAACCTCCTGCCAGCAATAAAAGCTAGACGCGGCGTACGCGTCGGCAGCGGCTGCAATCACGCGGCCAATCTGCACAGCACTGCGCTCACGCGCGCAAATAGACCACCGCAGGGTTGGGGACAGCGGACATGGCCAACGAGCCAGAGTTAATGGGGCGCACGCAGACTGTCCGCTCGATCAAGGATCTGCGCGATGACATGCTTCGGCTCCGAGATGCACTTGTCGACGGCACAGCGCGTACCGAAGACGGCACCGCCGCCAGCGGCGATATCGAAGCCGCGATCCAGGCGCTGGACAACGCCATCGGCGTACTCACCGACGCCGCCGCGGCCACGACTGCGCGGGACGCGACAACGTCGATGGCCATTGACGCAGATCAGGTGCCAGAGCCGCAGCCCCATGTGTTTGCGGTCGCCAAAACGCATCCCGGCGCGCCGGACAATCTGAAATCAATTCGTGGCATCAGCTCCGCAACAGCGCAGGCGCTCAACGATCAAGGCCTCACTCGCTTCGCACACATCGCACACCTCGACACGGCGGACGTCGCCGCGTTAAAGCGCACGCTCGGTTACCGCTTCACGCTCCACCGCGATGGCTGGATCGAGCAAGCCGCCCTCTTGGCCGCGGGTCGCTCAACAAGTTTCTCCCGCCGCGGCGCCCCACCACCGAAAGCGACCGAGATCACCGCGCCGCCGGTCGAGCCCGCGCTGTCGCAACCGGTGTCACCGGTGCCGGATAAGCCGGGGGCCACCCTGCCGTCCACTTCAGAACCGGGCAAAATCTTCTCTCGCAGTCCCGATCAGACAAACCCGGAGTGGCTGCCTTCACCGATACCATCCGCGGTAGAAATGGCGGCCGCGGATGAGGCCATTGCCGCAGTACGCCGGGCTGCAACTGACGCGGCACAGGAAGCAGCCTCAACGCACGCCGACACAGTGACGACCTCTGACGACGTCGCGGACGATACACAATCCGTAGACCGACGATTGCCGCCGCCCACCGCACCGGATGCAGCAGAGGCGCCCGGCGAAACGGACGAGCCGGTGTCGCACGCTGCAGTTGGTGGCGGCACAAAGGCAGACGTCACAGACGACGAAGATGACGTATTCGCCACCCTCCCCGCACCCGTCGCAGTTCTATCGCCGCTCGCGTCTCGCAACCCTGCCCTCAGTGAACCACCGGGCGATGAACACGACGAAAATCTGCTACCCGTAGAGCCTCCGGCGCCCGAAGACGATACCACGGGCACACAGCCTTCAGACCCGCCGACCGCCTCGCTCGGGGCCCTCGCGTCGCGCCTGCGCACTTTATCCGAGCCGCAGAAGCCGCAGTCAGAGCAGACGCGACCACCCGAAACCACTGAGGCCACCCCGTCAGCACAAGCGAACGCCCCTCCACCACTGACATCGGACGAAGCTCCCTTCGCTCCCATTCTCGCCGAAACAAATGGTAAGGCTGCCGCGTTAGCAGACACCAGCGGGGTCGCGTTTCATGCCGAAGAAAGGCCATCCGCGGACCCCGCACCGCCAACGGCCCCACCACTTGCCGAACCGCACGATCTGCGAGACCCGACATTAGAGGATAACGCGCTTGGCGCAGCCGGGCATCGCAATGCGACGAATGACCCGTTGCACGAACCGTTTTCCCCGCACAGAACGGGCGTTGATGAGGCGGAGATTGTCATCAGACGAGACGGCTTGGCCGAACCTCTGACCGCGCCAATGCCAGACCTGAAGCAGCG
>JBCBXF010000169.1:0-7228 GCA_039816705.1 Pseudomonadota bacterium
CACGCCTGCGAGGCCGAGCGCGCGCGGCAAGTTCTGACGGCGCAGCGCTGTGCGAATTTTTGCGATCATCGAGTCGCGCTCGACATGCCCGGTCACGTGCCATGCGTCCCAAATCCGTGCTGTCAGTTCATCAGCGGCGTCCTGATCCACGGCTTTGTCCAGCGCTGCAAAGAGTGCATCGAGTTTTGCGGCGTTCGCACGTGGTTTCGATGATGCGTTTGCGTCCTTGGAACTCTCGGAAAGTGCCGCACCTTTCGGAACTGTCACAACCGCCGAAGATACGAGCGCCACCGCGACTGTGAACCAAATGCGCGTGAGGGCCATGGTGAACTCCTTATCGTTCAGACTCGGTTGTTTTAGCGTCTGCCTATCCTACGCATTTTCAGCCGTCGCCGATCGGCGTCTCCGTGGCCGCGTTGCGGATCCGATCGCTTAATCTGTTGCCCCGCGCGGATGACGCAGCCGGCGCGGAGGGGGGCGTGGTCGATGCCTGAGGCGAGCTTTGTGCGGTAGGATTGTCGCCGATAGCCGTACGCGCACGCTGATCGGTTTGGAAAAAGCGGGCGGCGCGCAGATCCGACAGTTCAAGCAGTTCCAGGTGATCATCGCCCTCACGCTGGACGAGATAGAGGTCTTGCACGGTCCCGACGACATGACCGGACATTCGACCCAATCCGCCGCTCAGCTCGAACCGGAGGCCAACGATAGCGTCAGACGATTTGGCCTTTGGGAACGACACGCTTTTTCTCCAGTCTGGTCAATAAATGGGCTGTTATGCGACGGTCATGCTGCTGCCGCGTTCTAAGATCACGACCACGTGTATGAACGTAACCCTACGGCGAAAATCGGTTCAACTCACAACAGTGTGCTGGAGCAACAGTGCGCGCGCCGCGTTGACCCACGTTTCGCACCCCGCTTTTTGAGTTCGATGATGCAACGCGACATCCTTCCACGACTCGCGCGACTGACCCGCCTGGCAACAGGATGTTGTTTGCTTTGCATTGCCGCAACGCTGTTTCTTGCGGGATGCAGCGGTGCGATCGCACCACATCAGCCTGGACCGACAGGTGTAACGATCGCTGCGCCGCAGACGCTGGCACCGCCCTCTACCCGTATCACGCGTAACGATGATGCCACGCCACGCGCGTCGAACACGCCGACATCAACTCTCGCGGCGATCGATACCTCGGCCGCCGAAAAGGCGTTGGCGCGCTACTATCTCAACTCCGGTGCCGAAGGCACGCACCGTATTGTCGGGGCTGATCTCGACGGGGATGGTTCACCCGAAATCCTGGCCCATGTCAGAGGCGACGCGTACTGCGCGCCGACCGGCTGCACGCTGCTGATTTTGAAACAGGGCAGAACCGGCTACGGCGTGATCTCGAAAACGCTGCGCGTGCGCACACCCGTGGCGATTGCGCGGACGTCGCAGGTCGGCTGGCGTGATGTCCTGGTGCAGACCGGTTTACCGGGTGCGGTGAAACCGGTGATCCTCCCGTTCAACGGGACGCGCTACGCGCCAAATGCAAGCGTCCTACCGCGCGCGCGCGCTTCGCTTGCCGCGCTTCCTGAGCTCGCGATTGCCCAGGACGAAGCCGACCAGGTCGCAACGCCGACGAACAGCAATCTCATTGCCGGTCAAAACTGACGACCGCGGCGCAACCCACTGTCAGGCCGCCTCATCGGCGGTAACTAGGCACGTCGGAGGATCGGTGTCGAGAGGTCCAAGCGCCTTGTCGTAGACGTAAAGCGTTGAGCAGTACGGACAGATGATCTCGTGATCGCTGCCCATGTCGAGGAACACGTGCGGATGATCAAAGGGTGCCTTCGCCCCCATGCACTTGAACTCCTTGACGCCGATCAGGATTTTCTCCACGCCGATATCGTTGCAGAAGTGCGGAATGGTCGTGACCGCCATGGTGCGGGCTCCCTAAGGTCTGGCGCTGTTCGCCGGAATGGTGCGCGATCTAGTCTAACGCCGCAGCCGGTTGCAAGGAAGCGGCGCAGTGCGAGCTGTTCGGTCGCAACAGCAGGAGGCCGAGACACGTGAGCTCCACAATGGACTATCAGACGTTTTCTTCTGACGGCGTCGAGATCGCGTTCGTAGATGCGTTGCCAGCTGGAGGCGATCCACGGGCGACCGTCCTTCTGATCCACGGCTTTGCCTCAAACCTGCAGACCAACTGGATCGACACGTCGTGGTTTCGCACGCTTGGGCGCGAAGGCTACCGAGTGATCGCATGCGATGTCCGAGGTCACGGGCGTTCCGAAAAGCTTTATGACGAAGCGCTCTATGGCGCCAAGATCTTCGCGGAAGATGCGCGGCGCCTGCTTGATCACCTGGAGATCCCGCAGGCACACGTCATCGGATACTCGATGGGTGCACGGATCACGGCATTTCTTGCGATGAACCACGCGAGCCACGTGGCGAGCGCGACTTTCGGTGGGCTCGGCGCGAACATGGTGATCGGCCTCCCGGGTGCACGTGCCATTGCACATGCCTTTCTTGCTGACAGTATTGACGAGGTGACGCACCCCACGGCCCACAGCTTCCGTGCGTTCGCAGAAGCCACGGGCAGCGACCTCAAGGCTTTGGCGCATTGCATTCTGTCTGCACGTGCGAAGATCTCGCGTGAAATGGTGGCCGGGATCACAGTGCCCGTTCTCGTCGCTGTTGGGACAGAGGATCCGATCGGTGGGGCGGCGGAAGATTTGGCAGAGATGATCCCGGGCGCTGTTGCGGCGCCGCTCGACGGCCTCGACCACATGAAAGCCGTGGGCGCGCGGGTCTTCAAGGACGCTGCTGTCTCATTCCTCGGCCGACATTCGCCGGGGCCCAACCGTTGATGCGATTGATGGTTCGTTAGGCCTCAAACCACGCGAGAACGAGCCCGGCCGTGATCAGCGCGGCGGCAAGAGCCCGGAGTACCGTGCATTTCCGGCATGGCGGGCGCGGCCCATCAACATGCGGCGCGTCCATCACGTCCTGGCTCCGACGTCGCACATCCTAAATTTTTTCTCCGCATGCTTCACAACGCAACACAGCTTTGCAGCAGATTAACATTCCCCTTCCTGTTTGTTGATGAATTTCCGCTAGCGTGGCCGCGTTTTGAGTGAAGCGCGTGCCGTCCGCCACTGAGCGGCACACGCGTGTTCGATGCGTGGCGTGAGGGCATTATGGTCCTGATCATCAGCTTGGGGTTCATCTGTCTGTTCATCGCGGGCGGGTGTGCCATGGCGTTGCACGTCAAAGAGATCAAACCACACAAAGAACTCGTCATCATCGGAAGCTCGGTGCTGATCTGTTTGCTCGTCGTACTTGGTATCTTTGCTTATGAAGGCGCGCCTGAAAGCAATACCGTCGTCGCACAAGGCCCGGCATCTCAGCCTCCCGCATCATCTGCGACGACCGAACCGGATAAGCCCGCGCAGGCAACGTCACCTGTCACGAAAGTCGATGGCGCCGGAAACACAGCCCGCGTGGACGCGCGCCAGACTGATGCTCCAACGAAAGGCGTGCAAGGCCAGATTGAACCGACAGTGCTTGTCAGCCGCACGGTGGGCGAGACCTTCCGAGACTGTGAAGCCTGCCCGACGCTCGTTATTCTTCCTGCCGGCGACAACGACATCGGTGTTGATGAAAAATCTGCTAATGCCCACCCGAGTGAGACGCCGCTCGCGTGGATCAAGTTCGACAAACCGTTTGCGTTTGGGCAATTCGAAATCACACGCGCGCAGTTTGAGGCGTTTGCGAACGCTACCGGGCACACACCTGACGCGACATGCAACACTGACGGGGTCGGCGGATCGACGGCGGCATTCAACAATCCGGCGTTCGTGCAGACGGCCGATCACCCGGTCGTCTGTGTCAACTTCGCGGATGCTGAAGCCTATGCTGCATGGCTAAGCGCGGAGACGGGACACAGATATTTTCTCCCGTCGGAGGCCGCCTGGGAATACGCGCGCCTTTCCGAGACGAGCGTGACGCAATCTTCACCGTGGCTTGATCCGGATGTGCTGCCTGAAACCGGCAGCATGCGTGGTGAGAATTGGTGGGCCTCCACGGTCCGGATTGGTTCCTATCACGCCAATCCGTTTCTCGTGTTCGACATGATGGGGAATGCGGGAGAGTGGACGCGTGACTGCTGGCAGGACGATCACCTGCACCAGCCAAAAGATGGATCAGCGATCACTAAAATAGGTGATTGCGCAGCGCGCAGCGTCCGTGGCGGTTCATGGGATGAAAAACCGAGTGCCGGGTCCCCGACGCGGCGACGGCGTGTGCCGGGCGCGCTGCGCGACTGGCGGATCGGCTTTCGCGTGATGCGCGAGATCGACGACTTCAAGGTCGTCGCGGACAAGGCAAAGTAACGAGACGTCGGCAGGCAGGCTGGCGATCAACGACGGTTGATGAGGGGAAGGGAATAGAAATGGTTCAGATATCCGCGCTTCAGATCTTTGGTCTGATTCTGTTTTTAGTAATCGGGGCGTCACTCGTCTGTCTGCAGCTTGAGCGTTTCGACAAGTATCGTCACCTGATCTTCGGCGCCTGTGTCCTATCATTCATCGGCACCGGTATCATCGGCTACGTAACGTATGTCGCGAGCGAGATTCACGAGTACGAACTTCTCGACGACAAGAAAGCCGGCGGCGGCGGCGGTGGCGGATCTGGCAGTGGCGGCGGCGGTGGAGGCGGCGGCGGCGGGGGCAGCGGCTCAGGCGGTGGTGACGGCGAAGAGGGCGCGGAAGATGCAGCAGACGGCGGGACCGGCGAGGGCAACGACAACGAAGAAAGCCGCGCTGAAGCCGATATCTACCAGGACTGCGAAGTCTGTCCGCGTATGGTCCGCATTCCACCGGGGGAGGCTATCCTTGGTCGGCCATCACGTTCAGACGCGCCGAAGGAAGAAAAACCTGAGGCGGGCGTTGCGTTCGATAAGCCATTCTCCGTCTCAATGCATGAAATCTCGCGCAAGCAATTCGAGTTCTATGCCAAGGAAACGGGTTTCTCGAGGTCGGGTCCCTGTGAAACCGATGGCGTCGGCGGCAAGAACGCTGACTTCCGCAGTCCCGGTTTTGATCAGGAAGACAATCATCCTGTCGTGTGTGTCAGCTATGCAGATGCGGAACGCTACACGGAGTGGCTGACGGAAAAGGCCGGCGTATCGTATCGACTGCTGTACGAGTCTGAATGGGAATATGCCCGACGGGGCGCTGCGAGCCTTGCGGAAGCGCAAGCCGAGCGTGATGTCGACGCGGAAAGCGGGAACATCAAGGGAGACGAATGGCTCGCCAGCACGAGCGCGGGGGGTGAATTCAACGCCAACACGTTCCGCTTGCACGACATGATGGGCAACGCTGCCGAGTGGACGGCGGATTGTTGGCGGCCTCGCAACAATGACGTGCCGGCCGACGGTGGCATGCGTCCGGTAACGGAGCGATGCGAGCGGTTCTCTGTACGAGGCGGGTCTTGGGATTCGACGGCGAAACAATCGACTCCAACGGCGCGACGCGGCGTTGTCGGCGAAACGCGCGACTGGCGGATTGGCTTTCGTGTGATGCGCCTGGGCGGTGAACGGACGAGCGATGCTGCGGAGTGAGGGGGCCAGCGACCGCTGAACAAGCGCTCCTGACACGTCGCCCGTCCTGAAGGGAAGAGATTGAAAAGCGGCGCGGATTTTTCACTCCGCGCCGCTTTTCTCGTTTCAGACCGCGAGCTGTGTTTGGCCAAGCATCATGCTGCTTTTGGCATGTCGCTCTGTTTCTCGGCAGCGTTGGCGCTTTCGAGAATTGCTGTCACGCCCATCCCGCCTGCCGTGCAGACAGAGATGAGACCACGCCCACCTTTGTCGGCCAGCGTTTTGGCCAGCGTTGCGAGGATGCGACCGCCGGTCGCCGCAAAGGGATGACCAAACGCGAGGCTTGATCCGCGCACGTTGAGCTTCGCACGATCAATCGAACCCAGTGGTGTCTCGCGTCCGAGGACTTCCTTGCAGAAATCAGCGTCTTCCCAAGCTTTCAGAGTGCAGAGCACCTGGGCTGCAAACGCTTCGTGGATTTCGTAGAAATCGAAATCCTGCAGGGTGATCCCGGCACGCTCCAGCATTTTGGACACGGCGATCGTCGGTGCCATGAGGAGCCCGCGTCCCGCAAGATAGTCAATTGCAGCGTGTTGCGAGTACGTCATGTAGGCGAGCACCGGAAGGCCGCGTGCAGCTGCCCATTCCTCGGAGCAAAGCAGAATGGCCGAAGCACCGTCCGTCAGCGGCGTTGAATTGGCCGCGGTCAGTGTTCCGCGATCCGAACGCTCAAAGGCGTTGCGCAGCTCGGCGAGCTTCTCCTTTGAAATATCAGCGCGGATATTATTATCTTTGTAGACGCCATTGCACGGCACCAGCAGGTCATCCATGAAGCCACTGGCGTAAGCTTCTTCGGCCTTGGTGTGGCTCTCGTAGGCCAGCTCATCCTGCTCGTCGCGCGGGATCTTCCACTGCTGCGCCATCAATTCACAGTGCTGGCCCATCGACATGCCAGTGCGTGGCTCATTCGTGCTCGGAGGTTGTGGCGCGAGCTCGCCTGGAGAAAACCCCTTGAGCTGGGAAATTTTCGCGCCCGTGCTCTTTGCCTTGCCAATCTCGATCAGGCGTTTCGAGAATTTTTTCGAGAACACGATCGGCGCATCACTTGTCGTGTCCGTTCCGCAGGCGATGCCGCTTTCAATCGCACCCGTCGCGATCTTTGCACCGATACCCATAGCGGCCTGGAGCGAGGTTCCGCAGGCCTGCATCATCGTGACACCCGGCGTATTCGGGTTGAGTGTCGTGCCGTTGACGGCTTCCCGCGCGATATTCCAGTCCCGCGAATGGGTGACGACGGCGCCACCGGTCACCTCATCGATCAGCGCGCCGCCAAGATCATACTTGTCGACCACACCCTGCAGCGCCGTCGTGAGCATCTGCAGGTTGGTCATGTCCGCATAGAGGGTATTCGAGCGGCAGAAGGGGATGCGCGCGCCGCCGACGATAGCGATACGGCGGAGTGTTTGATCGGACATGAAGAACTCCGGTCGAGAGAGAAAAAATGGGAATCGCGCAGGGCGATCGCGCGCGTGGCTATGCCGCTGCACGATCGCTTTTGTCGTCACCACCGTCATCGGGTGTTTCGGCGGTTTCGGATTTTGCTTCGACGGCAGAGGGCGCGTCACTCGGGTGCTTCAATGACGCGAGGT
>JBCBXF010000016.1:0-23584 GCA_039816705.1 Pseudomonadota bacterium
TGCGCGGATCACGAAGGAGATTGTGATGAAGGGACGTGTCACGCGCGTGCTTTCAGGGCTGCAACTGGGGCGCGCTGTCGGTCGGCTCGGCACGGGGCGGATGGCTGCGCGGGTGGTGCGTGTGCGGGCAAACTCGCCAGGTGCGCTGGCCGGGCTGAAACCTGGCGACGCGATTTACAGCGCGGGTGGGCATCGTGTTCGCAAACCAGCTGATTTCCGCAACGCCATGAACCGGCAGGCGCCGCCATTCAAACTGCCGCTCAAGGTAATGCGTGGTACGCGAAAGCTGTCGCCGGTTCTGGATATTCCCGCTACAGACTGGTCGATCCCGCGTGACGGTACGGCTGAAAATTGACATTGCCCTTAGCGTCGACGCGGTCGAGCAAACTTTAACGGCTTTCATGGAGCAACGCTGATGGACGATGAAAAATTCAACATGTCGATGCGCAAGTTTCTCAAGCAGGTTGGCGTCACATCCCAGCAGGAGATTGAAAAGGCGGTGCGGAGTGGTGCTGTGAGCGGCGGGTCCATGAAAGTGAAGGCCGTCATCACCGCCGAGGGCACCGACCTTCATCATGTGGTTGAAGGTGAGATCGATCTGGGCTGAACCTTCAGCAAATGTGGCTGATCGCTTGACGGAGAAAAATTGCGATGATCGAGCTGCCGGAGCGTAAGGTGGGTGATCCGGTGCTGCCGCCGCTGTTGACCGGTTTTGGGATCGCAACGCCTGACCATCCGTTTGCGCATGCCGTGGCCGGGGCGCACGGCGGGGTTCACGACGCCGGACATGTGATCTGGGCACGCAACACGTCGCTGCTGGATTGGGCGATCGTGCTCGCACCGGACGTGCCGTTGCGCAAAGCCGTGCAAATGGTTCCGCTCGCAATGGTTGCGGCAGGGGACTGCATCGGTGTGCTGACGCCACCGCAGGTGGCGCTGACATTTCGATGGCCCGGTGGGATTGTGGTGAATGGCGGGCTCGCTGGCCGGGTCGAGGCGGCAGCCTCGACCGACAATCCCGATGCCGTGCCTGAATGGATGGTTGTGCGTCTTGTGCTGCGTATCCGGCATGCGCAGCACGAGGAGCCCGGCAACATGCCGGATCAGACCTCGCTTGAGGAAGAGGGGTGTGCTGACCTCACACGTAACCAGCTGATCGAGTCATTCTCCCGGCATTTTCTGACGTGGCTCAATACGTGGAACGATGATGGGTTTGCGCCGGTCCATGGCGCGTGGCTGCAACGGGCCGAGAGCCTTGAGCAGGCTGTGACGATCCCGTGCGACGGCACTGCGATATCCGGCATCTTCATGGGGCTGGATGAAGATGGAAATATCCTCCTCAAACCTGACACCGACAGCGCGGTGCAACTGATTTCACTTACGGATGTTGTCCTTACCAGCGCGCGCGATGCCGCGGGCGCCGCAGAGGAACCGCTGCCGTGAAGTTCCTGCGCACGATCCGCTTTGATCCGTCCGACCTGCAGGTGTACGAGCATGCCGCGCCGGTCGACGAATGGGCGATCTCGGGCGCCGGAGCATTTGCAGCACTTGCTGATGATCAGATTGTGGGCAAGGTCAAACAGGCGTTCGCGAACGGATTTACGGGGGTGCCGTCGTTCGCTCACTCCACGTTTGCGAGCGTTGCCGACATGTCTGACGACGCGCGAAACCAAATTGAAGATGCACTTGTTGCACGGTTTCAACAGCACTACGGCGCGCCGGATGAGGCGACGGCGCGCGCTGCGGCGTGTGCCGAGATGGAAGAGATTTTCTCTCTGTGCGATGCAGCGTTGATCAACACGGTTTTCACGGTGCGACGCTGGTTCGACGCCGATGGCGAGATGCGCGAAGCCTTTCGTACCATTCAGCCGCCGGGTGATGGGCCGCTTCATGCGCGTGTCTGGGCTGTTGTTGAGGATGATGCGGAGCTTGAGGCTGGAAATGTGACGGGGGCAAAGGGCCGTGCGTGATTTCTGGATTTCCGCCGGGCGTCAACTGCTCGCGCCAAGCGATGATGGTTGGCTGGCTGTTACCCCAGCGTTCATCGGAGCGTATGCGCTGCGCCCCGAGATGCATCCGATCGAGACCTCCTGTGATGCGGAGATCGCGTTGCATGCCGCGCTTGTGGATGATCCATTGCGCTCGCTCGACGATGGGGAACTTGCCGCGCTCCAAGATGCGGATGCGGTGGAGAATTATCGCGTTTTCCGCACGTTTCGTGATGTGCTGCTGCAGGCCGGGACTGTTGAAGCCGGGTATCTGGCGCTCGTCAAAGATCCGACTCTTCGTGTGCCGGCGATTTTTCTTGATCAGTTGGTGCATGTGATTCTCCGGCATGTGCTGGATGGTGTCACGGACCCAATGCGGCTGCGAGCGGCGGAAATTTTCTTCCGGGAGCAGAATGTCAACACCGAGCAAAACCGACTGATGCTGGCTGATGTCGAAGTTGTCGATATGCATGCCCAGACAGGCGGGGCCGGTGGGCTCGGACAGTTGCTTGTTGAGAGCGGTACGGCTGTCCGATCTGTCGAATTGGATGTGCTCGACGATGACAATGGCGAGATCTATTGGGCACGTTCAGACCGGTTCGACACAGTCATCGACTTCCGGTTCGGGCTGCCGGCGCTTGATGCGTTTGCCCGGGTATTGGAGGCGTGGGTCAGCCATCTGACGCGGCATACAGTGCGCGTTCAGCCACGCAAGCAGATCGATGATGAGGACTGGCGTTGGCATATTGGTCTGGATCGTGACGGCAACGACATTCTCAACCGGTTGTATCGTGGCGAGGATGTTCCGCTGGAGGACCTGGCGCGAATTGTCGGCCTTTTCCAGATGATATTCGACGATGCGACAGGCGTGCTGGAACAGGTGCGCGGGCGGCCGGTGTATCTCGCATTGGCTATGGACACGGCGAAACATGTCCGCATGAAACCGCAGAACATCCTTGTGAATCTGCCCGTCAGCCCGACGGACTGAACCACGACGCGGGTGCTGCCGGGCTCAAAGCCGCGAAATGTCCCTCAACGGCGTGCCTTCGCGCTGCGTCGTCTGCCACTCGGGTGCGATATAGTAGGGCGCGTTCGAGGCCGGCAGTGGATCATTGTCGAGGATGATGTCGGCTGCCTTTTCCGCCACCATGATTGTTGGCGCGTTCAGGTTGCCGTTGGTGATCGTCGGGAAGACTGACGAGTCGACGACACGCAATCCTGTCGTCCCACGTACGCGACACTCCGGATCAAGCACGGCCTGGTCATCGTCGTCCGCGCCGATCTTGCAGGTGCAGGATGGATGGTAAGCGCTTTCCGCATGCTGGCGGATCCAGGCGTCAAGCTCGTCATCGCTTTGGATGGATTCCCCGGGCTGAATTTCCCGGCCGCGGAAGCGATCCATAGCGGGCTGCAGCATAATTTCACGCGTGATGCGCAAACTGTTGCGGAAGGCTTCCACGTCGTCTGGATGCTTGTTGTAGTTGAACAGGATTTTTGGATGCTGCTCGGGATCGCGTGAGGTGATCTCGATCGCGCCTTGGCTTTTCGGCTTGTTGGGGCCGACGTGGACCTGAAATCCGTGTCCGTCGAACGCCAGGCGGCCGTCATATCGGATGGCAGCGGGGAGAAAGTGGAACTGGACGTCCGGCCATTTGACGCCAGCCTTTGAGCGCACGAAGCCGCAAGACTCAAAGTGGTTGGTGGCGCCGAGGCCATTGCGGAAGAGCAGCCATTGCGCGCCAATCTTGGCCTTGTTCAACATGCCGAGCTGACCGTTCAACGTGATCGGCTCGTTGCACTCGAACTGGAAATAAACCTCTAGATGGTCCTGCAGGTTTGCACCGACGCCCGGGCTGTCTACCAGCACATTGACACCGGCGTTGCGCAAAACATGTGCCGGGCCAATGCCGGTACGCTGCAGTATGGTTGGTGAGCCAACCGAGCCTGCCGCAAGAATAACCTCCCCGTCAGCGAAGGCATCGACATAGCCACCGTCGCGGTGATAGCGCACGCCGATCGCGCGATTGCCGTCCATCAGAACGCGTTCGCCAAGTGCGTGCATGACGAGCGTCAGGTTGGATCGGGAGAGTGCGGGTTTGAGATAGACGTTCGCGGTCGAGGCGCGCACCCCGTTTGCCACGGTCATGTGCATCGGGCCGAAGCCGTCTTGCTGATAGCCGTTATAATCTTCTGTTTCGAGATAGCCCGCCTGCTTTCCAGCATCGATGAAAGCGCTGTAGAGCGGGCTCTCCATGTTGTTGCCGTTTGAGGTCGCGAGTGGGCCACGGTTGCCGCGGTATTCGTCGGCGTCGTCCGCGTCTGCGCCGGCCCAGCTTTCCGCGCGGCGGAAATAGGGCAGGCAGTGGCGGTAGCCCCAACCTGCGGCGCCGTTTTCCTCCCATTCGTCAAAGTCGGCGCCGTGGCCGCGAACATAAACCATGCCGTTGATCGAGGATGATCCGCCGATAACCTTGCCCCGCGGGCAGTCGAGCTTGCGATTGTCGAGCCAGGGTTCCGGCTGACTTTCGAACCCCCAGTTGTAGCGTGCCATGTTCATCGGGATGGCAAGTGCACTTGGCATCTGGATGAACACGCTGCGGTCGCGTCCGCCCGTCTCGAGCAGCAGGACGCGATTGGACGGATCAGCGCTCAGCCGATTGGCCAGCACGCAACCCGCCGATCCGGCGCCGACGATGATGTAGTCATAAGATTGCGATGAAGCCATGTAAGGGTTCTACCGTTGTTCGGTGATGCTGTCTCCAGGCGGCACGACGCGGCGCAGCGATATCAGAACATACCGCCCTCAAGACCGGCCGCCATAGCCATCCCGAGTTCGCGACACTGCGTCACGAAATCTTCGTTCCACGCACCATGGCAGATCATTGGTGCCTGGACCGGCTTCCACCGCAACCCGCTGCAAATGCTTTCGATGGCGCGTTTGGTTCCCGTGCCGTCGAGCCCGGCGCGAATGAATGCGGCGTAGGGTTTGGCGTCGGTGTGGTCGAGGCAACCGTAGTAGCTGCGGTCAAAGAAGTCTTTGAGCGCGCCGCTCATGTATCCGATGTTTTCGGTTGTGCCGAGGATGAGAGCGTCGGCTTCGATGACATCCGCGGCGTCGGCGTCGAAAGGGGAGAGAAGTGTGACATCGATCGTCGCGATCGATGTGTCGCTTGCACCTTCATATACGGCGCGGGCGAGACGCTCGGTGTTCGGCGATGGTGCGTGCGCGACGATGAGCAGGGATTTGCCGGACATTGGAACACTCAGGGCCGCAAAATGACTTTGGGCGTTGCGACGCTGACATCTGCGAG
The DNA here is from genome assembly GCA_039816705.1 of Pseudomonadota bacterium. Lineage (GTDB taxonomy): Bacteria > Pseudomonadota > Alphaproteobacteria > Rhizobiales > CALHAX01 > CALHAX01. The sequence continues at coordinate 5,300 of JBCBXF010000016.1, forward strand.
AGCGGCAAAGGCGGCGGCGCCGTCAGCCAGTGCGCGTTGCTCTGTCCAGTCGATCGGACCGAGGCGGTCGTTTGCGAGGGCCTCCAGGGTCTCCGCAAAGTCCGTCATTGTGTAGGTGTAGGCGCCGAGAAAAGTGATTTCCTGCAGGGTCAATTTGCGGACATCGATGCCGCCTTCCGCGCTACCGAGCCCAAGATGCACGATCACGCCGCCAGGGCGTGCGGCGTGGCAGGCGTAGCTCCGCGTTGATGCGATGCCAACGTCGTCGATCACGAGATCTGCGGTGTTTTCATCCCCCGGGTTCGCTACGGGATCGAACGTATCGCGTCGACCGTGGCCGGCGACAGCGTGGCGACGACCCTCGTTTGTTTCGGCAATCTTGAGGGTGGCGACACTGCGGGCTGTGAGGATGTCGGACGCCGCAACGCCGATAGCACCGCCACCGATGACGAGGACATCGCATGCTGCCAGCGGGCGCAAGAGCGTCCGTTCTGCGAGATTGCAGCCGTGCCACGCAACGGCCACCGGTTCGGTGAGCGCGGCGATTTCGCAGGTCACGCCATCGGGTACGGAGAGTAAATTTCGTTCGGGCAGGCGGACCTGCTCGGCAAACCCGCCTTCTCGCGGCGGCATGGAGATGATCTGGCGTTTGGGGCAGAGGTTGGTGCGCCCGGCGAGGCAGGCCGGGCAGGACATGCAGGTGACCAGTGGATTGACGGCGACGCGAGCGCCGTCATACGCGCCGCCGCGTGCGATGCCGCAGACTTCGTGACCGAGGATGAGGGGGGCCGGGCGTCGGGCGTCATGGCCGAAATAGGCATGCATGTCCGAGCCACAGATACCGCACGCTTCGACATCGACAACGATCTCGTCTTCGCCCTCTTCGCTCTCGGGCAACGGGGGCGGGGCGTCGCGGAACTCCAGCGCACGCGGACCTGTGTAGACGAGTGCTTTCACGGTTTCCGTCCTCCTCGGACAGGCTTGCTACTTCGCAGTGTAGCCGCCGTCGACCGGGATCACCTGCCCGGTGATGTATGCGGATGCGCGGGAGGCAAGGAACACGGTGACGCCGTCGAGATCTTCCAGTCTTCCGTTGCGGCCGATCGCTGTCATGCGCGCATGGTGTTCTGAAACGTCGGCATCGCCGAACACCGGTGCTGTCAGCTCAGTCGGGAAGAACCCTGGCGCGATCGCGTTTGTTGTGATCCCGTCAGATGACCAGGCCTCAGCCATTGCGCGGGTGAGCTGCACAATGCCACCTTTTGAAGCGCCATAGGCAAGGCCGTTGGTGAAGGCGCGATAAGACTGGAGTGAGGCGATGTTGATGATGTTGCCAAATCCTTTGGTGCGCATGTCTGGCACGAGTGCCTGCGCGAGAAAAAAGGGCACGGCGAGATTGAGATCCAGCGTGCGCTGCCAGGCGTCAGGCGTGATGTTGTCTGCCGGCAAACGGGGATTTAATCCGGCGGCGTTGATCAGGATGTCAAGCGGGCCGAAAGGGTCGCGGGCGCGTGCGGCCAGCGCGACGGCTTCATCAGGCGATGCGAGGTTACCCGGGAGGGTGGCTGCGCTCGCGCCTTCGCTGCGCAGCGCTTCGGCAGTTCTCTCGAGCGTTTCCGCTCGGCGGGCTGTCAGGATCACATGGGCGCCGCGGCGGGCGAGCACGCAGGCCATGTGCTGACCAATGCCAGAAGATGCGCCGGTAACCAGAGCGATGCGACCGTCGAGAGAAAAAAGTGTGTCTGTCATGCGCCCTGATAACGCTCCCATCCCTCTGCCCGCAAGTTGCAGGCCGGGCACTTGCCGCATCCATAGCCCCAGGCATGGCGCGTTTTGCGATCCCCGAGGTAGCAGGTGTGCGTGTCTTCGATGATAAGCGAGATGAGATCGTCGCCGCCGAGCCGTTGCGCCATGGCCCACGTGTCCGCTTTGTCGATCCACATGAGTGGTGTCTCGATCACGAAACGGCGCTCGGTGCCGAGGTTGAGCGTGACTTGAAGCGCTTTCAGCGTGTCGTCACGGCAATCAGGATAGCCGGAGTAATCCGTCTCGCACATGCCACCAACCAGGTGGCGGAGATCGCGACGGTAGGCGAGTGCGGCGGCCAACGTGAAGAACAGCAGGTTGCGCGCTGGAACGAATGTGGTTGGCAGACCGCTGTTATCAAACGCAATGGCTGCATCGCGTGTGAGTGCGGTCTCACTGATCTCACCCAACACGTTGGCATCGAGCATATGGTCATCGCCGAGCCGGGCGGCCCAACTCGGAAACCGTGCGGTGATCGCCTCGCGGATTTTGGCACGGCACGTCAGTTCGATGCGATGGCGCTGGCCGTAGTCGAAGCCGATCGTCTCCACATGTGCGAAACGCTCCAGCGCCCAGGCGAGACAGACCGTCGAATCCTGCCCGCCGGAGAATAAAACCAACGCTCGGTCGGCGGCGGGGTTTTGCACCTGCCCCGCCATCTAGACGACCTGATGCCAGGTGTCGCCGAGGGCATATCCAACGGGGAACGGGTCGTCTGGATCGAGGTGATAGGTGTGATCGCCGGTAATCCAGGCGCGTCCCATGATTGATGGCCTGATCGCGGTGCGTGCCGCATCGCCAGCGCCGACAGTGGTTTCTTCCTCGATACTGATGCGAAATTCCGTGTCGAGGATCGAGCGGGACAACAGTGTCTCACCCGCCGACATTTCGCCGCGCGCATGCATCGCGGCGACACGCGCTGACGATGCCGTGCCGCACGGAGAGCGGTCAATTTTGCCGGGTGAGATGACGGTGGCGTTTGCCGCGATACGGGCGCCGTTTTCAGCTTTCACCGGGCCAAGCCACGTGACGAAGGTTACATCGCGGACCGTGTCGTACTCGGGATGAACCACTTCGATTGCGTTCTGGATTGCCGCCTTGATTTTTTCTCCATCGATGACAAGCTCACGTGCATTCTCCGGAGCGATCGTCTTGCCAAGCGATGCGGCGTCAACCAACGCGAAAAACGCGCCGCCGTAGCAGATGTCGAAGGTGACGTCGCCGAGCCCGTCGACATGGACCGTCTGATCGAGGGCGTACGCGAAGCACGGTACGTTGGTCGTCTTGATGCTTGTGCAGCGGCCTGAAACGCAAGTTGCTTCGACCGAGACAAGGCCGCCCGGCGTTTCGAGTGTCAGGTATGTCGTTGGCTCCTGCATCGCGATGATGCCGGCTTCAAGAAGCACGGTCGCGACGCAGATCGAGTTTGAGCCGGACATGGGAGGATAATCTGTCGGCTCCATGATGATGAAGCCGGCGTCGGCGCGCGGATCTTTTGCGGGGACGATCAGGTTGTAGTGTGTGAAGACGCCGCCTCGCGGTTCGCGGATCAGGAGCTGGCGAAGGTCATCATTCTGTTCAAGCCAGGTCCGCTGCTCCAAAAGCGTGGCGCCTGGCGGCGGCAGGACCCCACCGGTAATGACCCGCCCGACCTCACCTTCGGCATGGGCAGCGATGACGTGGATCGCGCGACGTGATCGCATCGGACCGCCTGCTTGATTTTGCGTTGCTCGATTGCGCGCGAAATTGGCTTCAGAACGGGGAAAGGACAAGCACTTTTGGACGGCTTGGTAGATCGTTGAGAGAAATAACGATTTCGCGCTGGTTCAATGTTTCGACCGTAAAATCCTTCGCCGCACCGAGAAGAAACGCGTTCAGAGAGTTGATCGTGAACCAGTGCATGGGGATCACGATTTTTGATTTCAGCGCAGTCGCAACGTCCCGCATGCTCTCCTGATCCATCGTGAACGTGCCATCGACGGGCACGAGCACGACATCAAGGCGGCCGATCTTGGCGATATCGTCCGGCGAGAGTTTGTGATGCAGGTGGCCGAGATGACCGATGCACAGACCCGCGGCTTCGAACACGAAAATGGAATTGCCGTCCTCGATGCGCCCGCCACCATAGTTGCGGATGTCGGTCGGCACATTGCGGACACGGACATCTCTGACGGTGATGTTGTGGCGTGCCGGGCCGCCGGCTGGGTTCCAGCCGGGCAGGACGTGGGTGATGTCCGGGTCCGGTGTTGTTGTGAAGTGGGACGAATGTGCCCGGTTCATCGTTGCGATCTGCGGTGTTGGACCTTCACCCGCATAGCCGGCGTAATCCGTGATGATCGTGATGCCGCCCGGTGTTTCGATGCGGAACGATGAATGTCCGACGTAGCGGATGCGGACCTCACCAAGGTCGAGTTTTGCGCGCGTCGCTGCAAAGCGAACGGGTGGTCGCCGGTCGTGATCGACAAGTGCGATGCAGTGACTCGGTAGAGAAGCCGCCGCTTGCGCGAGGCGCGGTCCGGTCGCATGAGCAGCAGTTAGGCTGGTGATCGTGACGGCAACGAGCAGAGCGGCCGTCCGCGTGGCACGCAGTGCGAGCGAGACGGCAAACCCGGCGCGAGGAGACGTACGTGCCATCTCGACAGCAAAGCGCGCTGTCCGATGAGCGTCAAGTCACTCGCTGGTGATGCCGGGTTCCATAGATCACCTCAGTCGCAGTCAACTGTGCCCGCGCCTGCACCTCGCAGACGGGACGCCGCGGTTGCTTCAACGAGAGTTTTGCGTGCGTGCTCTTCCAAGCGGCTTCGCGCTTCGCTGTCGAGGTGCAATCCAGTTTCTACTGCCGATCGTCGGATTGTGGGCGACATGATCGTCATCATATCGGGCGGTTGACGATGGGTGGTGACGTCGATGCTCCAACTGTCAAGCGCGGCGTCTCGCGGCGCGTTTGTTGCGGGGGTGAATTCCGCTTGGCAAGCCGCTGTTCCGTTTGGCGAGATGTGCGCAATGTGTTGCGGCCCGGACATCCTGCTGATCGCAAACGCCTGCTCCAAATCATCAGCGAGCAGACTTAAAATCGCGATCAGTGGAAGCAGATGGCATGTGACGGTCTGCGTGTCGCCGGTTGTCAGACCGTCACGTGCGGAGAAAATATCAGAGACAGTTCCGATTTTGCGGTCAAAGGTGTCTGCAGCGAATGCGAGACCTGACGCGCCCGCGACCTCGAGCCAAACAGCGACCCGGGCGATGTCGTCAGCGTCGCCCCATGGCCAGCCGGCACCGCGGGCTGCGTCTTTGACGAGTTTGTGGGTCTCGTTGAGGGAGTAAGACACGCAGTTGCGTTGCGGGTCAATTTGGCGCTGACGGTGCGACTGCGAAGGCCCAGTCATCGCTGTCAGACCTCGCCAACTCATGTGGCAGCGGGGCGCCCTGATACATCGTGATGCGGGTCCAGCGATCAGACTTTGGATCGAACTTGGAGGCGCCAAAGAACGCCAGCTTGAAGCGTAGCAGGTCGATTGCCCGCATCTGCCGACCGACGAGGTTGTCGCGGATTTCAGCGTAGGGATAGGCGGCGACAATCTGGATGCGTCGCGCGATATGACGGTGCTCGGGATGACGCATGAGCACTTCGGCAAGGAGTTGCGCGTCAGGGGCGTTTGCGAGGTCCGCGTAGAAATTCTGCACGTCCCTGATCACATGCAGAGGCATTTCCTTTTCCGCGCCGTCTTCCTCCGCGCGTTCGCCGAGGCGGGGCTCGCGTTTTTCCTCCGAAACGTACCAAAACTGTGCTTCGGCGTCCGGCGTGTTGAGTGGCGTCTCGAGGGCCCAGCCATAGACCTGCTCAATCATCTGGCGGCACTCACCGACCCGCTGCTTCGGGTTGAGTTTGCCGGCGTGTGTAGCACTCATGTGCGCTGCGAGATCGTCAATAAGATCGCCGTGCGGCTCTAGGATCAGCGCGCTCACAAGCTCCTGTGTTTCAAGTGAGTAGTTGTCCTCTACGTACTGACACAATGCCCGCCATGGGGAAGCAGAAAAGAGCGTGGTGTTGTCGGAGATATACGGTTCGAGTGCGGTGAGCTCGCTGCGTAGCTGTTCAATCCGCGCCATCTGAATGGCATCTTCAACGGTCCACTCGCTCACCATCTGACGCGCGCGCGCGAATATCCGGCGAAACGCGGTGACGGTTTCCGGTGTTGCGACCTCAAGCGCTAGAACACGCGCGCGCGCTGTCTCGCGGGCGTTCACCCAGTTGTGCACGAGAATGGGATGACTGTGCATGAAGGGCGCCATGCCGAGCCCGGTGGAGTTGCCGATCCCAAGGAAGCGCTTCATGTCGTCCGACAAGGGTACGAACGCTTCCGGATCCTTCATCCTTGCGACGTGCTCCACGAGAAGATGTGTCACGTGCCGGATCAAATACACCGTGAGCAATTCGGCCTGAAAGGGTGCTGCGAGTTCGCTCCGATCGGCATATTTCTCTCGATCGGCGATCCCGAACTTGCCGTTTCCATAGACTGCCGTCGTGCGCATCAGATAGCCGACACTTTGAACGAACGCGGCGTCAGGTTGTTGGCCGGAGGAAAGGGCGTCGATCACGTGTGCGAAAAGGCGCACACTCTTGTTGGCGCGCGAGAGCGTAAGTTCAGTGGCGCTGCACCGCCCGGCTTCCTGCAAGGGGACGACGTGGCGCAAGCGCTCGATATCATCTGGTGTGGGCACGCCGTCGAACAGGGTGAACGTTGCATCCCAGGCGTTGGCGATCACACGGTCGGTACGTTGTTCCGGGTCGAGCGCGTGCGAGAAGGCAACAAGACTGTATGTCGTTTGCGGCCCGCGTGCTGTGATGACGATGTGGCCGAAGCCGTCAGCATCGAGCGCCTGATCATGTGTCTCGATCGCCCAGGCGTTGGTGTGAAGTTCACGCAGCAGCGTGCGCATGAAACTCAGTCGCGTCGGAAAGCTGGCGCCCATACGGTCGAGACGCATCACTTGAGAGGCCGGTCTCAGTGACGTCAGCTCAGGCGCGCTTTCGACGTATTCGCTCATGTCCTCAAGAATGACGGTAATCATGTGCCCGCGACAAGGGCTGGATGCGACGGTTGGCGTCGTTTGGACAACGGGATGCGATCAATCGTTCTTCTGCGGTCCAAATGAGCTCCTAAAGAATGCGAGCCAATTCGCGCCCATGATCTTCTCCACTTCGGCGGAGGCAAATCCAACGGCCGTGAGACCATCGCGGATGTTTGCGAAGTCGCGGTTGTCCTGAAACCATGGAGGCTGCGGCGGGAAACCGGCATCGCTCGCAGAGCCTTCGCCATAGTCGACCTGCTTGGTCCAGCGGCCGACGCGCATCCATTCTACGACACTGTCCGGCTGATCCTGGCAGAGGTCAGAGCCGATGCCGATGTGGTCGATCCCCATTTGCGCGGCGGTGCGCGCCACCATCTCGCAAAACGCCTCGAGGGTGCAGTCAGACTTACCTGCGAGGTGATGAGGATAGAGTGAGAAGCCGAGCATGCCGCCACTTTCTGCGAGTGCATTCAGCACGGTGTCTGATTTGTTGCGGAGGCCCGGGTGCCATGCCGACGGGTTGGCATGGGTGATTGCGATTGGCCGCTCTGAGATCTCAATCGCCTCAAGCGTCGAGGTTTCCGCCGAATGGCTCATGTCGACAACCATGCCTACGCGGTTCATCTCCTTGATGACCTGACGTCCCATCCGCGTGATGCCGCTGTCGGTTGCCTCGTAGCAGCCGGTCGCGAGCAATGATTGGTTATTGTAGGTGAGCTGCATGAAGCGCAGCCCGAGTTGATGACAAATCTCGACAAGGCCGATGTCATCTTCAATGGGAGAACAATTTTGTGCACCGAAGATGATCGCGGTGCGCCCGTCCTTGCGAGCCTGCTCGACGTGGGCTGCGGTGTGGGCCGGTATGATCAGATCCGGATGATTTTCAAAGTGGCGATTCCATTCAGCGAGACGCGCGACTGTCTCACGGAAATCTTCGTGATAGGCAATCGTCACATGCACGGCGCTGACGCCGCCTTCATTCATCTGCCTGAAAATCTTTGGCGACCAGTTGGCATACTGGAGCGCGTCGATTGTCAGGGGGCGTGTTTTGGCGGCGTCGGAGGTCGTCGGCATTGCAGTTCACCGTGTGCGCGGATCGAAACAGATCGATGAGCGCATGTGTTCGAGAGCGCGCGCACGGTATCCCCGGTTCCCCGAGTGAGGGCAAGTCAAGCCTGGATGAATGCGAGAGTCGCAGATGCAGAAATGATCATCAGTCCAAGCGATGCGGTGAGAACCCAAAGTGTGCGTCGATCGTCAGCACGTTCGGCGGTTGCGACCTGCTGGGCGGTGTGGGCGGCGCGGTGTGTCATGTCAAATCTCCATCGGTTATGCGGGATGATGATGAAGGTTTATCGGGGTGCATGGCGCGCGTTTGTGACTGCGATCACGCTTGGAAGCATTTTGACAGAGCAAACTGGCAAGCGCACCAATGAAAAACGGGGCGCCTGGGGGAGGGCGCCCCGTTTTCAGGGAGGAGAACGTCTTGATGTCAGTTTCGTCTGTAGCGGCGAGAGGGCAAATGAGGTTCGGGGGGAGCGGACCGTTTGAAGCGCCTCTGTTTTTCGTCGCTCAACTTGAGAGGATAGTGTCCCGATCCCGTGCGCTCGAATGTGATGCCTGTCACACTTCGGCGGTTTCCTGAAATACGCTTCGGCAGGTTGGCTTTCCTCTCTGCAGGTCGACCCTAATCCAAAGGCTTCGCTTCGTCCTCAAGCCGCTCGAAATCTTCGATGCAATAATATCGAGAGATTTTTGAGAGCACACCGTCGCGGCGCCATGCGTTGATCTGGCGGCTGACATTTTCCCGTGCGCCCCCGGCCATGCGCGCGAGGACATCCTGCGTGAAGACTTGGCGGATGAGAGTGCGCTCACCACCGTCGAGCGGTTCGCCAAAACCCTTGGCGAGGCGGAGCAAAACACCGGCGAGGCGACCGGCGAGCGACAACGTCTGCTGTGATGTGAAGCTGGCATTCGTGTCGCGCAGCCGGCCTGCAAGCAATGCCAGCATGTGGCGATAGATCTGCGGGTGTTGATCCGCAAATCGCTGGAACTCACCACGAGGGAGAAAACCAAGGCGACACGGTTTGAGTGCAACGATCGAGGCGGATCGGGGTTGGTCGTCAATAAGGCCCATCTCGCCCACAAGATCGCCTTCGCCGAGGACGGCCAGAAGGCTCTCTTCGCCGCGCTGTGTGACGACCGAAACGGTCACGGTTCCTTCGAAAAGCGCGTAACAGCCATCCGGTTCGTCGTCCTGCATGAAGAGCGGAGTGCTGGCCTTCAACGTGACGGGTCGGAGGAGTTTGCCAAGGCGGTTCAGTTCGTCCTCGCCGATCCCGGCGAACAGTGGCGAGGCGCCCAGGATTTCAACGTCAGTTCGCGTTTTGGCCATGTCAGCAATCGAGCGAGAGCGATTATCTATACGTCACGGTAGCGTGTCCGAGCGTGCTGCGTAAGACGTCGATCATCAGCTCTTTGTGTCTGCGCCTGTTCCCGTTCAGAAGCGCGGGTGCATCCGGTCAAATGGTGTCAGCGGGTTGGTCGCCTACCAGACGTTTCACGAGCCGCTCCATCGTCAGGCCCTGGACGACGATCGAGAAGATCACAACGGCGTAGGTCGCTGCGAGGATTGGAGCCTTGTACTCGTTGTTCGGCAATGACAGCGCGAGCGCCACGGAGATTCCGCCACGCAGGCCACCCCACGTCAGGATGCGGATGGCGCCGTCCGTAAAAGTTGTAGCGCGGCTTAGCAAGGTGATCGGCAATGAGACCGCGATGAACCGTCCAGCCAGTGTCAGCGGGATGGCAAGCAGGGCGAGCGCGCTCGATTGCATCGTGATGCCTATGATCAGCACCTCGAGGCCGATCAGTAGAAACAGGACGGAGTTCAAAATTTCGTCTGTCAGTTCCCAGAAGTTGAAGATGTGCGCGCGGCTCGAGTCGCTCATCGCATAGGTCGCGCCCTGATTGCCGATAAGTAGCCCGGCGATCACAACGGCGATTGGCCCTGAAAGATGTAGTTGGAGCGCTATGGCATAGACGACAGTCACCAGTGCGAGCGTGATGAGCACCTCAAGGACATGCTCGTCGACTGCGCGCAGCATCAGGAATGCTGTGACCCCGAAGACCAGGCCGAGCACACCGCCGCCGATCGCTTCCCACAGGAACAACGAGAGGACCTGCACAGCGCCAATCTGCTCGGCGGCGTCGCCACCATGCGCGCCAGCGCCTGTCGCAAGTGCGACGAGGATCGCAAAGACGACCACGCCGACCCCGTCGTTGAAGAGGCTCTCACCGGAGATTTTCGCCTCGAGAAGCGGCGGGACTTTCACGCGTTTCAGGATTGCGAGGACGGCGACCGGGTCTGTCGGCGAGATGAGTGCGCCGAACACGAGTGCCCAGATGTATGGGAGTGCAATCCCGAACAGTGCGGCGAACAGCCAGATCCCCGTACCGACAATAAACGTCGAGACGACGACGCCAAGCGTTGCCATCAGCGCAATCGCCCATTTGCGGGCGGCGATCTTCGACAGATCGACATGCACCGCGCCCGCGAACAGAAGCGCCGAGAGAAACCCTTCCATCAGCGCTGCGTGGAAATCGATCCGCGTCAGCGCCTGCCGTGCCGTTTCGCCGAGACCGAATGCAGGCCAGATCGTGTCGATTGCGATTACGCCGAGTGACGCTGCGAGCGCGATCACCATGAGGCCGATGGTGTGCGGCAGTCTCAGATACAGGTGGTTGATGAACCCGAAAGCAGCCGCAAGGCCCAGGAGCGCTGCGATGATGTCCAGCAGGGTCATGGGTGCAACTCACTTTTCTCTTCGTGGGGTACCGGGCCAGCGGGTGCCGATGCGATCGGTTCACAGAGCCATCCCGCAACACCCGATCGCGTGCAAGTCCACGAGCTCAGGCGCTGGTGATTGTTGTGGACGTGCGCTGATGCTTCGATTGACTTCGCCGTGTGGAGATTGAGAACGGTGCGACATGACAACACGAGGGATATGCCATGAGTGCGGAGCGCAGCCGTCTGATCGAGATCATCCGAGACCGGTCGTTCTCAACCGGTGGTGCCATGAAGCTTGCGTCCGGACGAACTTCGAATTTCTACTTCAACATGAAACCGACAATGCTCCATCCGGAAGGGGCGCACCTCATCGCGACACTCGTGCTGTCCAGCATCGCGGATGATCGGATCGATCTGATTGGCGGACTGGAAATGGGCGCGGTCCCACTTGCGACGTGCGTTGCTACAGCAAGCCATGCGGTGGGCACCCCGGTGCAGGCCTTTTTCGTGCGGAAGCAGGCCAAGGAGCACGGGACGCAAAAGCTGGTCGAGGGGCTTGCGCCTCACGAGACGATGGAAGGAAAGCGGATCATCGTCATCGAGGATGTGACGACGACGGGCGGCTCGGCGATCAAGGCTGTCGAGGCGCTGAAAGCCGATGGCGCCGATGTGGTACGGGTGATCACGATCGTCGACCGTCAGGAAGGCGCGGATGAAAGTTTTGCGGCGGCCGGCGTTGCGTTCGAAGCAATCCTGACAGCCGACGCGTTCAAGACGGACACTGTCTGACGCATCTTCTGGCCGCACAAGACGCGCAGTTGCCAGTCCGCAATGGCTCACCTATCACCGCCACACATGCCGAACGCTTTCCGTAAAAGTGGTCTTGCGGCATCCGGCTCAGACTGATCGGGGGACGGTTGATGGGTGAACTGGATTTCGCGCGCTTTCCGATGACCTATGCGATTATCTTCGCGAACGTGTTGATCAGTGGCTATGCGTTCTTCGTCGACAGTGGGTTGATCAACCGATGGTCACTGCAGGTCGGTAGCATTTTGCGCGGTGGTGAATGGCATCGCGTGATCACGTCGGGATTTCTGCATGCTGATCCGACGCACTTCCTCTTCAATATGGCGACGCTGTTCTTCTTCGGCCCGACCATGGAAGCGACACTTGGGCCGTTCGGCTTCCTCGTGCTCTACTTCGGGTCAGAGTTGGCCGCAAACGGCATCTCGCTGTGGGTCAAGCGGACGTCGCTGCACTACTCGTCGATCGGGGCGTCAGGCGCGGTCTCGGGTGTCGTCTTCGGGTTTTGTCTGCTTGCACCGCTTGCCGAACTGGCAATTTTCTTCGCGCCAATCGGTATCCCGGCGTTTCTCTACGCGGGCCTCTATCTCGCGTATTCGATTTATGCGACGGGCACGTCAAGTGACGGCATTGCGCATGAGGCACACCTTGGCGGTGCGCTCGGTGGGATCGTGTTGACGGCCATCATGGTGCCGGGTGCCGTGCAGATGTTCTTATCGAGCTTTGGCTGATCGGCGGCGCTGTTATCTACTCGGCGGCCTGGGGCAGCGTCGGCGCTGCCGCGCGCACGGCATCATCTACGTGCGCGGTGAATGTCTCGAAGTTTCGAGTGAACATCGCCACGAGCTCGAGCGCCTGTGCGTCATAGGCTGACGGATCGCTCCATGTCTTGCGCGGATCGAGGATTGTGTCGTCGACGCCTTCAACAGCGACGGGCACCTCGAAACCAAAGACCGGATCGCGCCGCATTTCGACGGACGCGAGATCGCCAGAGAGTGCTGCGTTCAGCAGCGTCCGGGTCGCGCGGATCGGCATGCGGCTTCCGTCGCCGTAGCGACCGCCGGTCCATCCTGTGTTCACGAGCCAGCAATTCACACCGTGTTTGGCGATGAGTTCGCGCAGCAAATTGCCATACTCGCTGGGATGACGCGCCATGAACGGGGCCCCGAAGCAGGTCGAGAACGTCGCGGAAGGCTCGTTACCCATTCCTTTTTCGGTGCCTGCGACTTTCGCGGTGTAGCCGGAGAGAAAATGGTACATCGCCTGGCTGGGGCTCAGACGCGCGATTGGCGGGAGGACCCCGAAGGCGTCGGCGCAGAGCATGACGATGGTTTTAGGGTGGTCGGCCGTCGCGGTCTCGCTCGCGTTGTCCACAAAGTGCATGGGATAAGCGGAGCGGGCGTTCGGCGTCAGCGAGGTGTCGTCGAAATCAGGCGTGTTGTCGTTGGTCAGGACGACGTTCTCGAGGACAGTGCCGGCCGTGTTCGTCGCTTTCCAGATCAGCGGTTCAGCGTCTGCTGAAAGGTTGATGGTTTTGGCGTAGCACCCGCCCTCAAAGTTGAAGATGCCATTGGCAGACCAACCGTGCTCGTCATCTCCGATCAGCTGGCGGGCGGGGTCGTTGGACAGTGTCGTCTTGCCGGTGCCGGAGAGGCCGAAGAACACGGTCGCATCCCCGTTCGCGTCAACGTTCGCAGAGCAGTGCATCGGCATGACGCCACGGGTCGGCAACAGGTAGTTCAGGAACGAGAAGACCGACTTCTTCATCTCACCGGCATAGGACGTTCCGCCGATCAGAAAGATCCGTCGCGTCATGTCACAGGCAATCACTGTTTCGCTGGAGACACCGTGGCGTTCGGGATCGGCCGTGAAGCTCGGAAGATCCACCACCGTGAATTCCGTCGTCATTCCATCGAGATCTGCGACATCAGGGCGACGCAGCAAGTAACGGATGAAAAGCGCGTGCCACGCGTATTCCGTGAAGACACGAACATTCAGGCGATGCTCGGCGTCCGCGCCTCCCCACAGGTCCTGCGCGAACAGTTCTTTGCCGTCGGTGTGCGCGACGAAATCGTCGTAGAGCGCATCGAATTGCGCCGTCGTGATTGACCGGGCGTTCTCCCACCAGACGGTGTCGGTCGTTTCGGCGTCCTTGACGATGAACTTGTCGCTCGCGGACCGACCGGTGTGCTGACCCGTTTCGACAGCGAAGGCGCCTGTTGATGCGCGTTTGCCTTCGCTGCGTTCGACCGCGAGATTGAGAAGTGAATCTGCTGACTGGTTTGCGTGAATGGTCGCGGTGGCCGCGGGTGTAAACAACTTCGGCGTCATGGTGATGGGCGTGTCCCAATAAGCAGGTGCGCAATCGGACGATGCGGTGTGTCTATCGCATGGTTGTCCGGTGGTATTCCCGACGTGTTGAGCGTCAAAGAGCGATATCGCGTCGGCATGCATGTCGATGCCAGACGTCGTCAGCGGTTTGCGCGTCCCGAATTCGCTGCGAATGTGCGGAAAGCGGTATGCAATGTCGCAACCCGACAATCAACTGCAACATGACGTCAAATCCGCGAGTGCGTGTCGTTGTTCATAACGCATTGGATATCTGCGTGAACTCCCGACGGATGGAGCCGCGATCCAACGGCACCCACAGCTTGGTGATTCCTGAAATTTACTCAGAGCACGTGTTCAGTTAACGTTCAGCGGCCGACGGCGATGGTGTCATCGTCACATTTCGCCCACCTCCAACTTCTAACGAGCCACCCCGCTGCCTTGCGAGGATTGGCCTGCGAGGGACGAGAGGCTTGGGCCGACATGTTCGTGAAGGGGACATTCATGAAAACGAACAATACCATCGCCCTGGTCGATGACGACCGGAACATCCTTTCCACCTTGCGGATGGGCCTTGAAGCTGAAGGTTTCAAAGTGCGCACCTATAACGACGGTGCCTCGGCGCTTGATGCGTTCGGGGAAGACGCCCCCGATCTTGCGGTGCTCGATGTGAAAATGCCTCGCATGGACGGCATGGAGCTTCTGCGGCGTATCCGCGAGACCATGGCACTTCCTGTGATTTTTCTGACGTCGAAAGACGATGAGATCGACGAGTTGTTCGGCCTCAAGATGGGGGCGGACGACTATATCTCGAAACCGTTTTCGCAGCGTCTGTTGATCGAACGGGTGAAAGCGGTTTTGCGGCGGTATGCCTCCGCTGATGCGCCCGCGGGCGACGAAGGTGGCGCGGACATCGTCGAGCGCGGCAAGCTAAAAATGGATCCGGAGCGGCACACCTGTCATTGGGATGGGCACAACGTGACGCTCACTGTGACCGAGTTTCTCATTTTGCAGGCGCTCGCGCAGCGACCAGGCGTTGTGAAGAGCCGGGACGCTCTCATGGATGCGGCCTACGACGAAAGCGTCTATGTTGATGATCGGACCATCGACAGTCACATCAAGCGGCTGCGGAAGAAGTTCAAAGCCGCGGATGATAATTTCGATGTGATCGAGACACTCTACGGTGTCGGCTATCGCTTCAAGGAGGGGTGACGCGTAACGCTGGATGCTTTGAGATGAGCATTCGTCGGATCGCGGACCTCGGATCACATGGCGCTGCAGAGTGATATCACCACGCGGCTGAGCGGCTGGCGCTCCGGCTTCGGGCGCTGGTATCGCAGGCTTGAAGATCTCATCGTCACGGCGCGCTTGCCGTACAAGCTGCCGAGCGTGACGTGGCACATTGCGCTCCTCAATCTTGCGGGCCTCATTTTTCTCCTCATTGGAATTCTGGCTGTGCGTAGCACGGAAGCATGGCTGATCGACGCGAAGCGGGACAGCCTCGGCACACAGGGCCAGATGATTGCGGCGGCGATTGCGGGGAATGCGTCCGTTTCGACGGGGCGGCTGGTGGTCAATCCCGACGAACTGCTGCTGGAGAGTGGGCGTGCGCTTGGGGACGACCCTTTTGGGGGACTAGAATTCGCGATCCGACCGGAAGGCATCGCGCCGATCGTCAAGAAGCTCGTCCAGCCAACGAACACGCGCGCGCGCATCTACACCGACAATGGGACGCTGATCCTCGACAGCGAGTATCTGGAATCGCAGGTGCAGATCCAGAGGCGCCGGCTGGCAGCACCGGGCGAAGCCGATCCGTCGACCGAGACCTCGATCGTTGATGCGGTTCTCGGCTGGTTCCGGCCGCGTGACTTGCCGGTCTACAAGGATATAGGTGGTGCAAACGGCAAGGCCTATCCGGAGTTTTTGATTGCGCTGCAAGGGCAGGCCTCGACGATGCTGGTCAAGAACCAGCGCGACCAGGACATGGTGACCGTGGTTGTACCGATCCAGCGGATGACGCGGATTATCGGCGTGTTGATGCTTGCAACGCAAGGGAGTGAAATTGATCGGCTGCTGCGAAAGGAGCGTCAGTCGATTACGCTCGTAGCGGGCGTCGCGGCTGGCGCAATGTTCCTGCTCTCGCTGTTGCTCGCGGCGACGATTTCCCTCCCCCTCCACCGGCTCAGCCAGGCAACGGAGCGTGTGCGCTCAAACCTCGGCAGCCGGGAGTCGCTGCCGGATTACACGCATCGGGCGGATGAAATCGGGATGCTCTCCGGCACGCTGCGGGAAATGACGCGAGCGCTCTATCGACGTCTCGAGACGAGTGAGCGGTTTGCAGCGGACGTCGCACACGAGTTGAAAAACCCGCTGGCCTCGGTTGGTGGCGCGGCGCAACTGATCGAGGGTGCGAAGACCGATGAGATGCGGGCGCAGCTCTCCAGTCTCATCCAGCACGACGTGAAGCGGCTCACACGCCTGATTGATGACATCTCGAATGCGACACGATTCGAGGCCGAGATGGCGATGGCCAGTGCGGCGCCAGTGGATCTCAAGGTTCTGCTGGTGACAGTCCGCGATATGTTCAACGACCTCTGGCGCGAGCGCGACCGGTCGGTGCGCGTGCAATTTTCCTCTCCTGGCCTTGCCGATGGGGCATATCTCGTCTCAGGGCATGAGCCGCGTCTGGCGCAAGTGCTGACAAACATCGTTGATAACGCGCTATCATTCTCGCCGGTTGGCGGTGTTGTGGCGATCGATGGAAAGCGCGTCGGAGACATGTGGCGGATCGAAATCAGTGATACGGGGCCGGGTATCCCCGATGTGGCGCTGTACAACATATTCGAGCGTTTTTACACGGATCGTCCGGGCGGCGAAGACAGCTTCGGCAACAACTCGGGCCTCGGCCTCTCTATCGCGCGGGATATCATCGAAGCGCATCGCGGACAGCTTTGGGCTGAAAATGTTGCAGCAGCGGCGGATGATAAAAGCACCATACCTCCGACGCCTGCCGGCGCGCGTTTTATCATCGAGCTGCCAGTTGCCGATGGAGGGGCGCGGGGGCGTCGTGGGGCGCAGGCGTGATCGCGGGCAACGCCTCGTTTGAAGTGACGCTGCCGAGTGTGCCTAATGGGACCGGCTGAAGCCGTTCACGCGACATGTGTTGTCATCGACGGCGCCGGGGTCCTCATTCGCGGTCCATCCGGGGCCGGGAAGTCGGATCTTGCGTTGCGCGCCTTGGATGCTTGCGCGTCCGCGGCTTTGGTTGCGGATGATCTTGTGCTGCTGTCGCGGTCTGATGACACGGTGCGTGCGTGCGCGCCGGAAGCGATCTTTGGGCGGATGGAAGTGCGTGGTCTCGGGATCGTCACGCTGCCAGAAGCGCAGCTCGTCGCCTCGTCTCGTATCGCTCTCATTGTCGACGCGTGCCGGCCTGACAAGATGACGCGTCTGCCGACGTCAGCCGCGTTGCGCGCCGACTTGTTGGGCTGTTCGATAGCGCGGATCACGTTTGATCTGCACGCCGCGTCGGCGGTTGCGCGCATCCAGATTGCGCTTCGGCATTTTGGGACGACGTGAACGTGTGCTAGCGCCTGCGGGTGATTTGCCTCGCACAGCGTCTGCGCAGGCGTATCGGCACCGCTCTGACGGGAGACGATGATGATTGGGCTCGTGATCGTTACACATGGTGGATTGGCGGACGAGTTCCTTGCCGCGGTCGAGCATATCGTCGGGCCACAAAGGCAGCTGGTGACGATCAGCATCGGTCCTGAAGATGATCTTGAAGCGCGGCGCCGCGATATTCAGAACGCTGTGACGGAGGTCAGTAGCGGTGACGGGGTGATTGTGCTGACCGATATGTTCGGCGGTACGCCTTCCAACCTTGCGATCTCGATCATGCGGGAAGCGGCGGTCGAAGTGATTGCCGGTGTTAATCTGCCGATGCTCGTGAAACTTGCCAGCATCCGGGACAGGCGTGCCCTTGCCGATGTGACGGAACAGGCGTGTGACGCCGGTCGGAAGTATATCAACGTAGCCAGCGAAGTCCTCGGGCGGAGTGCTGCGGGCTAACGAGCTCTGCCAGAACCCCTTTCACACCCCTTTTTCTGACCGGACTTTTCAGAGACGACCATGTCGCTGCGCTACGAGAGAACTGTGACGATCTGCAACGAGCGCGGGTTGCATGCACGTGCGTCGAACAAGTTTGTGCGCCTCGCGGGTACCTTCGTGGCGGATACGCGCATAACCCATGATGGGATGACGGTCGGTGGAACCTCGATCATGGCGCTCCTTGCGCTTGCTGCTGGCGAGGGCGGGACGTTGCACATTGCGGCCGAAGGGGTTGATGCGCTTGCAGCCGTCGAAGCGCTCGCGGCGCTGGTTGCGGATGGTTTTGGGGAGCTCGACGAAGCAGGAGCGGACGCAGCATCACCGGCGACGATGCCTGAAGACTGACCACTACTCCACCAGTCGGAGCGCCGCGA
>JBCBXF010000170.1:0-7199 GCA_039816705.1 Pseudomonadota bacterium
GCCGATCAGCAGGCGGCGCTTTTGGAGGACATAGTCTTCACAGTCGCCAGCACGTCCAGGATAATCCCAACGCTCTACTGTCCCATAGAGGCGCAGGTCACTTGTTGGAACCACGGTACGGTTGACGACCTCATTGATCGCCTCAAGATCGTCCCACCGCTTCGCGGTTAAATGGATGCTGCGCGGGCCGGGTTCGAGCCGACAGTCAGCGCGATAGCGTTCACAAAATGCCAAATAGCCGAAAGGTGCGGTTGCTGGTCCGTAGACGGTCAGGAAGCGCGCATTCGGTGCGCTCTTCGCAACAACGGCCGTTGCTGGCAGAACCACCAGCACACACAGCGCTATCATCATGCCGAACCGCATCGACCCAACTCCCTTTCGATGAAGGGAGCATGGCAGAGAGATGCGCAAAAACCGGCAATAATGCCGTTGGCATTTAGCTCAAATTGTTCGCAGTGCGGAGGGCGGAGTGAAGCAAACTCCGTCTTGGTGCAACGTTAGTTAAAATGACGATCGAGTGCGGTCTTGGTCTGCTGATCGGTGAACTCGATGCCGAGCCCGCTTTCATGATGCCGCACGACGTGTCCACGCAGACGACCGAGGACGATCTGTGTGCCTAACGCGGGACGGGCGTCCGTCGCGATGCTCGCTCCACCGATCGACACGTCAATGATGGTGCATGCCAGCTGTGCGTCGTTCGGCAGATAGAGCGTTACTTCCTTGCGTACCGGGACGAGACGCTCGAATTTGCGCTCGTCGGGTAACCCGAGGATGTTGCGATTAATCAGCCATGTCAGCTGTTCGGCCAGCTTTTCGCGTTTGCGCTCCGTCGCGTTGAATGCGACTGCAAAGCCGTCATTCATGCGGCGTACGACTGTGCCTTCCAGGCGGCCGAGCTCATCGAAGTAGACCACGATGCGCTCCCCGATCTCAACGGTCAGCGGGCCCTGCAAGCTGGCGCCGGACACCGAGATATCGACAATCCGGCAATGATGCTCTTCGCGATTTTGGCGCATAAAGCGGCCGAGGATGCTCAGCTCAACACGGCGAAAGCGGCGGCGGTCGGGAGCGACTCGGCTGGAAATCGCGCGATCCGGGGTAGCGGGCGAGACAGGGTGCATTCAACCGTCCGTCTGCAATGGCACGACGAGGTACAGGACCCATCGCGAAGTTGAGCGAAGTCAGACGGGGAGGATGCCGAAGCGCGTCTGTTGGCGTTGGAGTATCGATGCGGCTGCTTAACGAACGGCTAACGGGTGACGCAGAAATGCGCTTCTGGAAACAATTGCGTGCTTCAGGTGCTGTCAGTTGTCTGTGCTCGTTGTGTCGATGCGACCGCCATCAAAGACACGAAAGTTTCGTCGGTCGATGGACACAACGCGCTTCGGGCCCGGGATCTGCGAGAATGGCAGCTGATGTTCGTTGCGTTCGATTATCGCGTGGGGATGGCCATCCGGCCAGATCATGCTGATGCGGCGGATCGATTGAGAAACCAGGGGAATGCTTCCCAGCCACTCGGGGCCAGGCTCATCCGGGCTGAGTGCGCCAAGGACGCGGGTCACGGCGTTGCCGCTGTGGATGAGTGGCAGAAGAAGCATCTCGAACGTCCATGCGCGGCCATCTGGTGTCTGCGCCTCGATGGAGACGACGCCGACGGAGCCCTCGAAAAAGGTGCCGCGCAGGATGCGCTCGAAGTTTGGGCGATCCCCCTGTTCGAACATCTCGAGGATCTCGCGCCCCCGGAACTCGCATCCGAAGTTCTCGCAGACCTGCGTTCCAGCGAGGCGAAAGAGAAACTGATCTGCAGCTGTCCGCTCGAGAATGAACGTTTGCGAGAGAATGTCTGTGATACGGGACGGTTCGACCTCGAACCGGTTCGGCGCCATGCGGGGGCCCCGCAGGTCGTTCCAGTAGCCGAAGAGGCGGGTGCTGGTTTGGTTCTTCATGACGTCCCGAAACGTTTGTGGTGCTCGCAGCCGAGCACGTTTCGCACCAAGGGTGCGCCTGCAACGAGCGGAACAGCACTGCGCGTGCCACGCGTGGTGCGGGAGCGTTAATTTCGGGGGAACTGCCTGCACTGCTCGTGCACAAGGTTAGCAGACGACGCGCACGTCCTATTCATCAGGCGATGCACATGTCAGGATTTGTAGACGTCGGCCGGGTCAAACACTGGAGCCGCGTCGGTGAATTCGAGGCTCGTGTCGCCAACTCCGCCACCGAGCCGTGCGTCGGGAACGCGTCGGTAGAAGCAGGAGTGATAGCCGCGATGGCAGGAAGCGCCATGCCCCTCGACATCCACCGTGATCCAGATCGCGTCCTGATCGCAATCGGTTCGCAACTCAATCACCCTTTGCCGATTGCCGCTGCTTTCACCTTTGATCCAGAGCGAACCCCGTGAGCGGCTCCAGTACGTCGCGAACCCGGTGGCAATCGTTGCGTTGAGCGCCTCACGGTTCATGTAGGCGAGCATGACAACCGCGCCGTTCTTCACGTCAGTTGCAACAACGGGCAGTGTTCCATCGGGCCCGAAGCGCGGCGTGAAATCCGTGCCCAACTCGAGGGCCTCACCGGCTGAGGACATGGGGCGCTCCGATCAGCGCAGAAAACAGGTCAGCCACAATGGGTGCCGTCAGCGGTTTCTCACTAGTGCGAGAAACTCACTTCGCCGTTCCGGGTCGTCTTCAAACAAGCCGCGGAACTGAGTTGTGACGGTCGCGACGTCATGTTTGCGCACACCACGCATCGACATGCACTGATGGACCGCTTCCAGCATCACGGCCACGCCGCGCGGCTCCAGCTTTTCATCGATTGCCGTTGCGATCTGCGCGGTCATGTTTTCCTGCGTCTGCAAACGGCGGGAGAAAATATCGACCACGCGCGCGAGCTTGGAGAGGCCAACGACGCCGGTGCGCGGATAATAGGCAATGTGAGCTTTACCGATGAACGGCACCATGTGGTGCTCACAATGGGAGACAAAATCGATGTCCCGCATCATCACGATTTCTTCATAGCCACTGACCTCATCGAACGTGCGCGCGAGGACATCGGCGGCGGATAGGTCGTAGCCGCTAAAAAATTCGCCGAAAGCTTTTGTGACCCGCTTGGGCGTATCGAGCAAACCTTCGCGGGTGGCGTCATCACCAGCCCATGCGATCAAGGTGCGCACAGCGGCTTCGGCCTCTTCCTGTGAAGGACGTTCAACGTCTGGGCCTCGGCCGGTATCGGCGTTTGGGTTGTCCGGCTTGTCTTTGGGGTCAACGATCGCGTCCATCGTTCAGAACCTTCATTGTAAAGGTCATGCGCCAAGTTTCGTCGGGTGGCGCGACCGGTTGGTTGGCAAAAGTTGACAGTTATAACTGTCAACTTGTTCGTTCATTCAAGCGTTGGCATATCACAGGTCAAAGGTATCGCAAATGGTCTGTTCGCGTTTTATTCGCGGACGTGGAACAGCAATGGTGCCCTCAAGCGCCACGATTGGACAGCATGGTTGGACGATGACTGATCTCAGTGATCTCTACAGTGAACGCATTCTCGCGCTTGCCGCTGACATTCCGCGCACGCAGCGTCTGTCTGCCCCTGATGCGACAGCGGAGGCGCATTCCAAGCTGTGTGGTTCGCAGATCGCGGTCGATCTCTCGATGAAGGACGGCGTGGTGACGGACTACGGACAGAGCGTGAAGGCGTGCCTGCTCGGGCAGACGGCTGCATCCGTGATGGGCCACAACATCATCGGCTGCAGTGCGGCGGAGCTTCGAAGTGTCGGCGATGCGATGCGCGGGATGCTGAAACGGGGTGGCGCGGCCCCCACAGGCGATTGGGCCGATCTTGCGGTGCTGGAGACCGTGCGCGACTATCCGCAGCGGCATATGTCGGCGCTCCTGGTGTTTGAGGCCGTCGAAGATGCGTTGCGGCAGATTGAAGGCGCGGATGCCGCCACATCAGCGATCGCTCTGGATGTGGCCGGTTGATGTGATCCGCCGGTTGGCAGGGCATAGCCCGATCGTCTCGCGTCTCGCTGCGGCTCTCATGCGTGCGCCCATCCATCTTTATCGGTGGACGCTCAAGCCGTTCGTCGGCTGGCAATGTCGACATTTGCCGACCTGTTCCGAATATGGCCTTGAAGCGATTTCGAGGAATGGTGCGTGGCGCGGGGGGTGGCTGACGCTGTCGCGGTTGTGCCGGTGCCGGCCAGGCGGGACGAGCGGATATGACCCGGTGCCTGACATTTCCAATGAGCGTCACCGGCTGAGGCCGTGGCGGTATGGCCGCTGGCGCCGGTGTCACTGCGTTCCGGAGGCTATGGCACCAACGCCGGACGACGAAGCCGAGACTGTCGAAGATCGTACTTAGCGAGACGCCGCGACGGCTTTGCCTTCTCGTACACTTGTTCTAGAACCAGCGCGCCGGGCGTTCGCGTTGCTTGATCACAGTGATCCCGGTTCCCTTACCCACCGCAGATAATGAGGGCGGCGCGTGCGCCGTTGATCCCATGGCCGATATCTCGATCACCTTTCCTGATGGTAGCGAACGGAAGGTGGCGGCCGGAACAACGGGCACGGACCTCGCTGCATCGATCTCTAAGTCGCTGTCGAAGAAGGCGGCTGCGATGATGGTGAATGACGTGGTGCGCGATCTTTCCGATCCGCTCGATGCAGATGCACGCGTGCGTATCCTGACTCGCGATGATCCGGAGTGTCTGGAGCTGATCCGCCATGACTGTGCGCATGTGCTTGCGGAAGCGGTGCAGGAGATCTGGCCGGATACGCAGGTTACGATCGGGCCCGTGATCGAGCACGGCTTTTATTACGACTTCGATCGCAAGGAGCCGTTTACGCCGGATGATTTCGAGGCCATCGAGGCAAAGATGCGCGAGATCATCAAACGCGATGCTCCGTTCACTAAGACGATCATGTCGCGGGATGAAGCGAAATCGCACTTTCATGGCAGAGGAGAAAAATACAAGGTCGAGCTGGTCGACATGATCCCCGAGGGCGAGGAGGTCACGTTCTACGACCAGGGCGCTTGGGTCGACCTGTGCCGCGGTCCGCACATGACATCGACAGGCAAGATCGGCGATGCGTTCAAACTCGAGCGGGTAGCGGGCGCCTACTGGCGTGGTGACAGCAACAACCCGATGTTGCAGCGGATCTACGGCACGGCATTCGCCCGTGGAAAGGATCTGCAGGCGCATCTCGATATGCTGGCGGAAGCCGCCAAGCGCGACCATCGCCGGATCGGCAAGGACATGTCGCTTTTCCATATGCAGGAAGAAGCGCCGGGAATGGTGTTCTGGCACTCTGATGGCTGGTGGATCTGGCGCACGATTGAAGCGTACATGCGGCGTAAGCTTGATGCGGCCGGTTACGCCGAAGTGAAGACGCCCCAGGTCGTTGATCGTAAACTCTGGGAAGAGAGTGGGCACTGGGAAAAGTTCCACGAGCACATGTTCCTCGTAGAGGTCGAGGAGGAGGGCGCGCGAGAAAAGCGCGTCAACGCACTCAAACCGATGAACTGCCCGTGTCACGTGCAGATCTATAATTCAGGATTAAAGTCCTATCGCGATTTGCCGCTGCGAATGGCGGAGTTCGGGTCCTGTCATCGCTATGAGCCATCGGGCGCGATGCATGGCATCATGCGGGTGCGCGGGTTTACGCAAGACGATGCGCACATTTTTGCGACGGAAGAGCAGATCGAGCCTGAGACCGAGGCGTTCATTGCGCTGCTCGCCGAAGTTTACAAAGACTTCGGATTCGAAAACTTCAAGGTGAAGTTTTCTGATCGGC
The DNA here is from genome assembly GCA_039816705.1 of Pseudomonadota bacterium. Lineage (GTDB taxonomy): Bacteria > Pseudomonadota > Alphaproteobacteria > Rhizobiales > CALHAX01 > CALHAX01. The sequence continues at coordinate 5,784 of JBCBXF010000170.1, forward strand.
CGGAGACACGGGCAGGGTCCGATGAGGTCTGGGACAAGGCTGAGAGCGCGCTGATTGCAGCGACACAGGCGGCCGGATGCGAATACGAGCTGAACCCCGGTGAAGGCGCGTTTTACGGCCCGAAGCTCGAGTTCGTGCTGACCGACGCCATCGGGCGGGACTGGCAGTGTGGTACGTGGCAGGTGGACTTTGTTCTCCCTGATCGTCTTGGCGCGCAGTACGTGGGCGAGGATGGTGGGCGCCATATGCCGGTCATGCTGCACCGCGCGATCCTCGGCTCGTTCGAGCGGTTCATCGGCATTTTGATCGAGAACTATGCTGGGCGCTTTCCGCTCTGGCTGGCGCCGCGTCAGGTGGTGATCGCAACGATTGTCTCGGAAGCGGATGATTATGCCGAGGATGTGCGCAAGCAACTCGAAGTGGCCGGCCTTCGCGCTGAAACCGACAAGCGGAACGAAAAGATCAATTTCAAGGTCCGTGAGCATTCCGTTGCGCACGTGCCGGTGATCCTTGTCGCCGGCCGACGCGAGGCGGAAGAGGGCACAGTTTCCATGCGGCGCCTTGGCTCGAAGGATCAGACCGTGATGCCGCTCGCGGACGCAATTGCGCTGTTGAAAGAGGAGGCAACGCCGCCCGACTTGCGCGGCTGAGGGGTCGCCTTAGTCCCTGCAACTCTATTTTTTCCCCGCTCGCAAAACTTTCTGGAAGGTTTTTTCTCTTAAACCCTTCCATGTGAGTACGCTTACGCCCGGTTTACGTTCAGCCGGACGGAAGTTAAGTCCGCGGGGAAAGCTTTAGACATGAACATCGGGAATCTGCTGGTTGCCAAGGGACTGCTGACGCAGGAGCACATCGATTATGCGATTCACTATCAGAACACCCATGGCGGGCGTCTGGGGGATTGCCTCATCTCCCTCGGGTATCTGACAAAAGAGCAGATTGACGAGGTTCTTGCGGATGCGCCGCAAGGGCCGTCGATGATTGAGAACACGGGCGTCGATCCTGTGTTGTTGCTCGAGCTGTTGATTAAGGGCATGTATACCGAGAGCCTGGAGACGGGCTCGCAGATGAGCGATGCGCTGAAGCTGTCGTCGTCGATCATCAACCAGCTTTTGACCGTTGCGAAAGAGCGAAAGCTTGTCGAGGCGCTGGCTTCGGCATCGGGCGGCAATGCGCGGGCGGAAATGCGGATGACGCTGACGCGCCTTGGCCGGGAGTTTGCGGTCGATGCGATTTCGCGCGGGCAATACTTTGGCCCCGCGCCAGTTTCCCTCAGTGATTATCAAGACCGGATCCAGCGCCAGCGCGTGACCAACGAGCACGTGACGCGCGAGCAATTGAACAAGGCGTTCGAAGGGCTCGTGATGCCGGAACGGTTCGTCAGTCGGCTAGGTCCGGCTGTCAATTCGGGCAACG
>JBCBXF010000171.1:0-7166 GCA_039816705.1 Pseudomonadota bacterium
GGCGATTCTGGCAGCACCCGCAACTGGTGCCTTCATGAACAATGTCGGCCTGAACGGGCTGATACTCTTCGTCCTTCTTGTGGGCACGGCCTACGCCTTTCGTCAGGTTCTGCGTCTGGGGCGCGAGATCAACTGGGTGAACGCGTTTCGCGTGTCAGATCCCGGCCTTGAAATTTCCCACCGGCCAGAACTGCTCGCGCCGATGGCGACGATGCTGAGTGACCGTCGCGGGCAGATCGCGCTCTCCGCCTCGTCGATGCGCTCGTTGATGGACAGTCTCGCCGCGCGGCTCGACGAAGCGCGCGACACGTCACGCTACCTCGTCGGCCTGCTGATCTTTCTCGGTCTACTCGGCACGTTCTGGGGGCTGCTTGGCACCATCACCTCTGTGAGCCAGACGATCAATGCGCTCGATACCTCGGGCTCCGACAGCCTCGTGATTTTCGAAGAACTGAAGACCGGCCTCCAGGCGCCATTGACCAGCATGGGGACGGCGTTTTCCTCCTCGCTGTTCGGCCTGGCGGGTTCGCTCATCCTTGGGTTTCTCGATCTTCAGGCCAGTCAGGCGCAAAACCGGTTTTACAACGAACTCGAAGAGTGGCTCTCCGCCATCACGGATCTGGGCACGGCGAGCGGCGGCTCCGATGCGGCCTCAAGTGCGCTGCGCTACGCGGTCGGCGAGATGCAACGCACGGTCACCGCGCTGCATGAACAGATTGCCGCGAACGGTGGTGACACAGACGGCACGCACGCTACGAAAGAACTTGCCGGCGCCATCGAACAACTCATTCGCCAGATGCGAAGCGAGCAGGAGGTCGTGCGCAAATGGGTCGATGATCAGTCGGCGCAGCAGGTCGAGATCTCCGCAGTGCTCCGCGATCTGCGGACGCGCCTCGGCGCTGGCTGATTGACCGATGGCGCTTTCTCGCAACCGACGCGGTGGCTCCTCGACCGACTACTGGCCGGGCTTTGTCGACGCGATGGCGACGCTGTTGCTCGTCATGACGTTTCTGCTCTCGATCTTCATGATCGCCCAATATTTTGTTACGCAGGAATCGAGCGGCAAGGACAACGCGCTTGCGCGTCTGACCCGTCAGATTGCACAGCTGACGGAACTGCTGTCGCTTGAAAAGAGTCAGGCAAAGACACTTAAGGATGAGCTCTCTGCGCTGCAGGCATCGCTCGCCGGCGCCGAAGCGGAAAATGACCGTCTGAGCGGTGTGATCGATCTTGGCAATGCAAACGCCGGCGACAAGGACGGCACCATATCTTCGCTGCGAAGTGACCTCGAAGGTCAAAAAGAGATCTCCTCTGAAGCTCTTGCCCGCGTCGAGATCCTCAACCAGCAGATGCTCTCGCTGCGCCGCCAGATCGCATCGCTACAGGCCGCGCTTGGTGAGAGCGAACGCAAGGAAAGCGAGAGCCAGACGCGGATCGAGGATCTTGGCAAACGCCTGAACGTGGCGCTTGCCCGCAAGGTGCAGGAACTGTCGCGCTACCGCTCCGACTTTTTCGGTCGCTTGCGCGACATCCTCGGCGAACGTGATGACGTGAAAATCGTGGGTGACCGCTTCGTCTTCGAATCCGAGGTGCTCTTTCCCGCAGGCGGCGCCTCTCTGACCGGCGGTGGCGTCCAGGCGCTTGAGCCGCTTGCCCGCGCCATTCGTCAGCTTTCCAGCAAGATCCCGGATGACATCGATTGGGTGCTCCAGATCGACGGTCATACGGATCGCAACCCGATCAACTCGCCAGAATTTCCGTCCAACTGGGAGCTGTCATTCGCCCGCGCGCTGTCCGTGTTGCGCCTGTTCCAGGCGGAGGGTGTGCCGCCGCAGCGCCTCGTCGCCGCCGGCTATGGTGAGTTTCGTCCAATCGACACCGGCACAAGCCGCGAAGCACTGCAGCGCAACCGCCGCATTGAGCTCAAGCTGACAACCCGCTGACACGCGGCACCGCATCCTTGGCGTGCAGCATCCCGAACGACACCCGCCTGACATTCCGCTTGTCCCGTACGTGGCCTTCACGTATAGCGAGGCGCAAATCACCGCCACACCGCAGAGCCGCCGCTGAGCTTCGAGGCCAGCGTATCCGCCCTGCTTTGACCAGACGAGCCGATCCGATGAAAAAAGCTGAAGGCGTCCACCCGGATTACCATCTCATCAAGGTCGTCATGACCGACGGCAGCGAGTTCGAGACCTACTCGACTTATGGCGCCGAAGGCGACACGCTCAAGCTTGATATTGACCCAACGACACACCCGGCGTGGACGGGCGGCAATCAGCAACTTCTCGACCGCGGCGGACGTCTCTCCCGCTTCAAGAAGAAGTTCGACGGGCTCTTTTAAGCAAACGTGTGGGCGTCAAACGTCCACTGAGCGCCCGGTGTTGGACGCGACGTAGATCGCTTCGGCGATTTCCATATTCCGCAAATACAATGAGGCGGCCGTTTCAGGCGTGTCACCCCGCCGCCATGCGTCGACGCTGGCGTAATTGCAAAGCATGACGCAATCCCCGCCGAAATGTCGATCCTGCCAAGTGAAGTCAACGCCAGTCCATTCGCTCGTACCGAACGCACGCCGAGCGACATGCCCGGCACCACTGAGTTGGAGCGATCCAGTCGATCCCTCAACCAACATCTCGCCAAGCGTCAAGCGCGGGTCCGCGGCTGCATGATCCGCCAACCGGTTGCCGTCGAAAACGCCGGTCGCCCCGCTTGCGAACCGGAACAGGATTGTTCCACCGTCTTCTCCCGCAATCACCGGATTGCGCCGGGTCAGCTGTGCGGTAACGGCTTTGATTTCGCCGAAGAGATAGCGGAACGTATCGATCCAGTGGATCGCGGTTTCGTGCACTAGAAACCGCTCCATCGTGCGAAAATACGGCTGACGGTCGAGATAGGCGTTGGCATTTTGCCCGTCGCCCGGGCGAAAGCGGAAAGAAATTTGGTACGGCGTGCCAACGGCGCCCGCGTCGATCAGCTGACGCATGACCCGATACCAGGGCTGGAATCGCACGTTCTCATGAACGGCAATTTGGGTTCCCGCCGCCTCGCAGATCGCAATCGCCTGCCGCGCACCTTCAAGCCCCCCGCAAAACGGTTTCTGGCAGATGATGTATGGCACCCGGCCGGCAGCTTCCCTGATCAGCGCAAGATGCGTCTCTGGAGGGGTCGTGATGTCGAGAATGTCGGGCGCGATGTCGAGCAACTGAGACGCAGAGGAAAAAACGAGACCCTCATTCGCGCCAGCTTCACGTAACGCCGTCGCCGCCCGTTCCCCGTCGATGTCATAGACGCCCACGAGCGTTGCGTCGGGTATGCGTCTCCACCCGTCGACGTGAAAGCGTCCGAAGTATCCGGCGCCCACAACGCCGACACGAAACGAAGCGCCCATCCGGTCCATCACACCATGCCTGCTAGCGTCAGCAGCGCGGTCGCGTCGTGCGACCAGTGCATCGGCTGAAGCCCGGCCTTTGGTGCATCGAACGCATAAACACACGCACCACCAAGTGTGCCGACAAAGGCGGTCTTTTGATCCGTGCCGCCAAATGCAACGCTGGAGATGTGCGGCAAACGTCCGGGTGGCGGCGTTTCGAGGTGCACGCGGCTGAGCGTGCCGTCTGCAAAAGCCTGTTCGATGTCATCCAGGTATGTCCGATCAGCATCGGCCATCCAATGCTTCTGCGCGCCCGTTTCAAGGTCCACGTGGATGACACGGTTCGACAGGATAGAGCTGACAATCGCCGCGCCGCCTTCCGCCAACGTAACCCCATCCGGAAAATCTCCTAAGCCGAATGCAGCCACCGTCCGTCGTGATGTCAGACGCCCATCCTCGTGCTCAAACGCAGTGAGCCGCCGCCCGAATGTTTCGTTCACGTAGAGCGTGCGGGCATCGCCCGAGAGCACACACTCGTTCGTATAACCGAGCCCATCTGCCACGAGCCGCGTCGACCCGTTGGTATGGCATGCAATAAATCCTCCGGACGCTCCCGCATGAAAATCTGAATCACGCGGCATCGCCCGCGTCGAGACGGTGATCCAGATCCGGCCCGCGCCATCGACCGTGACAAAGTTAGTCGGCGGCATGTCCGCGCCATCGACCGTGTTCGTGACGAGCTCACAGCGCCCGTCTGGATAGAGACGAAAAATCCCCCCGCACGTAGTGCCGAGATGCGCGAGCAGCACTGTGCCGCCATCCTCAAGTGCAATCCCGTTGGGCTTGAGTGTGCGTGGAACACCATCATCCGGGCGTGTTGCGAGCAACCGCGTCACCCGACCATCCGGTGCGATCAATGACACACCACCGGGCGGCGTCCAGTCCGAGACGATGAGCAGCCCCGAGACATGGCACAGGACGCATTCGGGGCGTGACAGCTCGGCCCCGATCCGACGAAGCGCGCGGCCGTCGAGCACGCCTAGAGCGCCGCCTTCGCCCGGCACATCGTGACGAGGCTTTCCGCAACGGTCTTCAGTTGCCCCGCACCAAACTCCTCCTTCAGCCGCCCGTCCTCTTCAAACGCATCGCCCGCATTCCCGACAGCAAGCGGCTCCGGCGTCACGGCAAATCCGAGTTCGATCATCTGGTCGCGTAATTTCGGCAGCACACGAATGCCCCCCTTCGGCCCCGGCGCGCTTGCGATCACGGCGGCGGGTTTCCCACGCGGCAGAGGAGGGCGCTTGTCTGTCGAGCTGGGACGCGAGCACCAGTCGAGCGCATTCTTCAGGAGGGGAGGAAAATACGCGTTGTATTCCGGAGTTGCGATCGCCACGCCATCATGCGCATGAAACAGCGCATTGAGGTCGCGCATCGTCTGCGGGGCGCCGTGCGCCTCTTCATCGTCTCCGTTGTAAATCTCCGCCTTGTAGTCCGCGAGCGTGATCAGGGTCGGCGTCGCGCCCGCATCGCGCAGCGCAAGCGCCATCGCATTGGCCAGTTGCGCGCTGAGCGATCCGCTGCGCGTGCTTCCGGCGAAGACGAGAATGGTCGGCGTATCCGTCATGGGTTGTAATCATCCGTTGCTGGGGTGAGCAGGCCTCGCCGCGCACCCGAAACGGTCGCGGCACTTCATTGAGCGCCGTCATGGCATTCACCGCGGCGCGCCGCAACATGACGCAATCGGCTCTTCCCGTTGCGCCACCGGATCGATATACCCACGCACGCCCTGTCTCGCCCCGTCCGTCGAGCCGGGGCGTTTTGCTGTCCGGACGCGGTGAGAGAACGCTATGGCGAATGTGGTGGTTGTCGGCTCCCAGTGGGGCGATGAGGGAAAGGGCAAGATTGTCGACTGGCTGAGCGAGCGTGCGGACGTCGTTGCGCGCTTCCAGGGCGGCCACAATGCCGGCCATACCCTCGTGATTGACGGCAAGACCTACAAACTCTCGCTACTCCCCTCGGGTGTGGTGCGCGAAGGCAAGCTTGCCGTGATCGGCAACGGCGTGGTCATCGATCCCTGGGCACTTCTCGACGAGATCGAGGCCGTCCGGGATCAGGGCGTCGAGATCACCCACGACAATCTGCGCATCGCCGAGAATGCGACGCTCATCCTCCCTCTTCACCGCGAACTCGACAATCTGCGGGAGCGCGCCGCTGACAACGCCGGCAAGATCGGCACGACAGGCCGCGGCATCGGCCCGGCCTACGAAGACAAGGTCGGCCGCCGCGCCATCCGCGTGCAGGATCTGCGCAACCTCCAGAGCCTCGAAGGCAAGATCGACCGCATCCTCACCCATCACAACGCGCTGCGTCGCGGTCTCGGCGAACCGGAGATCAGCGCGGCTGAACTGCATGCGTTGCTCAGCGAGATTGCCCCGAAAATCCTGCCTTATGTGGATACCGTCTGGGATCTGCTCGATCAGCGCCGCAAGGCCGGCGATCGCATCCTGTTCGAAGGCGCGCAGGGCGCTCTCCTCGACATCGACCACGGGACGTATCCGTTCGTCACCTCGTCCAACACCGTCGCCGCCCAGGCCGCAACCGGCACCGGCACTGGCCCGAACGCGATCAACTACGTCCTCGGCATCACCAAAGCCTATACGACCCGCGTCGGCATGGGCCCCTTCCCGACCGAGTTGGAAGACGACACCGGCCAGCGCCTCGGCGAGCGCGGCCACGAATTCGGCACGGTGACAGGGCGCAAACGCCGCTGCGGCTGGTTCGACGCCTGCCTCGTGCGCCAGACCATCAAGGTCGCCGGCATCACGGGCATCGCGCTCACCAAACTCGACGTGCTTGACGGCTTTGATGAACTGAAAGTCTGCACCGGCTACGATCTCGATGGCACGCGCGTCGATCACCTGCCCGCAGGCGCCGGCGCCCAGAGCCGCGTCACCCCGGTCTACGAAACCCTCGAAGGCTGGCACGAATCGACCGCGGGCGCCCGCTCCTGGGCCGACTTGCCGGCAAGCTGCATCAAATACGTCAAACGCGTCGAAGAACTGATCGAGGCCCCAGTGGCTCTGCTCTCAACCAGCCCCGAGCGTGACGACACGATCCTGGTGCAGGATCCGTTTGAGGATTAGGGGCGCGTTTCCCCCCACAACGAACGTCCTGAGGTCCGCTCGTAGACAACCTGCAGACGCAATGTGGTTAGGTGCAGGTTTTCCGGAAATGACCCGGAGCGGACATCACACAGATCAGTTTTTTTTTGACGCCCGGCGAAAGGTTCTTAACATCTCAATTTCTGAGATTGGGAATTCTCTCCTGAACAATTGTTTGTATCCTTCGGCCCCGTGTGCTTTTAGCATGCGGGAACCTGCCACGATTACATCGGATACTAGCCTGTCTATGGAAACGAGTTTCTTTGCTAGGAGTTCTCCATTCACATCAATGGGTATCGGTCCAAAGTGAATATCGGCGTAGCGCACAACCATCATTTCAAGCTCGCCATCGGGAGCCTGGAGCGTTACCCGCGTCGACGTCGGCCCGTGGAAATAATCCCAAGAAGCGGTCGACATGCCTTCGCAAATTGCAAGAATTGCGTTTGCCATATCCGCGAAGGTGTCGACGATATAGGAGGTGTCGAGTTCGATTTTTTGCTCGGCAAAATTCAATGAACCTACGGCCCAGCCAGCCCCGTCGAGTGAGTATTCGATGATCCGTGACATGCTTCGAAGATACTCGTAATCAGAGTCAACTCAAATATCTTATGTCTCTCGCTGGCCCATCGCCG
>JBCBXF010000172.1:0-7104 GCA_039816705.1 Pseudomonadota bacterium
CGCGCCTAATTCGCGCGAGCATCGTGTCGTCGAGGCGAAACCCCCTGGGAATGACCAGTCCTTCGGTATGGTAGATCTCGATTTCTTCCGGTGTGAGCGGCATCGCCTTTGCCTCCGAGCATGACCAGCGACGCAGTGTCGCCATCGGTCGCGCCATGCGTCAAGGTTCTACCTCGACAGCTCGGCGAACATCTTTTCGGCACGCTGAACCGCTTCTGCCGCGCGCGCTGTAACGAGGTAATCCCCGATGACGAGCGCGTCCATTTCTGTGCGGAGATAGCAGGAAATCGCTTCAGCGGGGCGGGTGACGATGGGTTCCTGCTTGTTGAATGACGTGTTGAGCAGGATTGGCACGCCCGTGCGTTCTTCGAATGCAGAGATTAAATCGTAGTAGTGCGGGGCGGCCTCGCGCGCGACAGTCTGTATCCGGCCCGTTCCGTCCGCATGCACGACGGCCGGAATCTTGGCGCGCTGATGCGGGTGGATGAGTGGGGCGATCGTCATGAACGGATCAGGTTGGTCAATCGCAAACCACTTGGATGCACGCTCCTCAAGCACGGCGGGGGCAAAGGGGCGGAAGCCCTCGCGATACTTGATGCGCGCGTTGATGCGATCCTTCATGTCAGCGCGGCGGGGATCGGCCAGAATGGAGCGCTGGCCGAGCGCGCGCGGCCCGGTCTCGAAGCGCCCCTGAAACCAGCCGATGATATTGCCATCTGCAATCAGATCCGCCGTGCGGGCGATGAGCTCTTTGCGTTCCAGTTTCTCTCCACTCAAGCCGAAGTCTTTCAACGCCTGTGCAATCTCGTCGTTGGTGTACGCTTTTCCGAACGCGGCATGCTTTACCTCAAACGATCGAGGCACATCGCATGTCTGGTGGGTGTGGAAGAGTGCTGCGCCAAGTGGCACGCCGGCATCGCTCGCACATGGTGGCACCCAGACACGCTCATAGTCCGTGTCTTCGATCAATTTAGCGTTGGCGACGCAGTTCATGGCAACGCCACCGGAGAACACCAGATAACGCGCGCGTGAGCGGCGCTGAGCGGCGCGTGCGACATGAAGCACAACATCTTCGATGACGGCCTGGAGCGCGAACGCGAGATCGAACTGCTCCTGCGTCGGCATGTTGCAATCGGCAAACGGTGCGCCAAACGTCTCGTAGAATTTTCGGCTGTACGGCGCGCGTTCGCCGTAAATTGGAAAGGAGAAATAATCCATGTTCAGGCGATAGTCGCCATCCGCCCGCAGATGCACCAAGCGGGACATCTTGTCGACGAAGCGATCACTGCCGTAGGCTGAGAGCCCCATAACCTTGCCTTCGTCGCCGAACGCCGGGAAGCCGAGAAAGCGCGTGATCAGAGAGTAGAGCACGCCGAGTGAATGCAGCTGATCGTTGGCGCGCAATTGGCTGAGACGATTGCCCCTACCGGAATACAGACTGGTCGATGATTGATCGCCGTAGCCGTCGATCACGAGCACATCTGCCTCCTCAAACGGGGAGACAAAGAATGCAGCGGCATGGGCATCGTGATGATGCACTTCGACAAACGGTGGGGGGCGTCCGCCGCCCAGACGGCGCAGCATATCCAGTTGCACCGTCCGCCGCATCGCGACAATCCAGTAGCTGATCGGTCCGTGATTGTTCGGCCCGAGGATGCTGAGGCTGCGGGGGAAGTGGCGGGTCCAGTGCGCCCGCACGGTCATGCGCAGCGAGTGTATGTGCCATGGCATCGCAACGGCATCGAGGCTGGCAAGATCGAAGCCGTCTGCCACCATCGCGTCGAGTGACTGGGTCGGATACGCGCGGGTATGCTTTTTACGGTTGAAGCGCTCTTCCTCGTAGACGAGCTTAATGTCTCCATCGTCAACGAGGGCAATGCCGCTGTCGTGAGAGCGGGCGGCGAGACCAAGTACGCGCATACGGACGTCCCGAGGCTGCGCGGATGCATTTCAGCCGCGCGGATAAAAATCTCCGGCTTCATAGGAGATGTGTGTGCGCATGCATACGCTCATCCGGCCCTGATGTGCGCAGACGTCGCGGATAACGTTACCCGATCACACTGCGGCGAGCGGGTGGCGCGTTTATGCCGAGGCAATGGTCTCATTGCGTGTGGCGAAGAGCTGGCGGGCGATCCCGACCAGGCTGATCCCGATCCAGCTGATTTGAATGAGCATCGATGGAAGATTGAAGTGTTCACCGAGGCTCACAAGGACGCAGCTAGCTGCGGCGAGATTTGCGATGGCGTAGGTAAGCCCGTTTCCGTCGATCCGACCGATCTGGAGCGCGAAATAGCTCCCCATGTAGAGAGCAAAGCCGACGAGGCCGAGGGTCTGGGCGTCCATGAGATTAATCCGGTTCGTTGCGGCACGGTGTGCCATGCGACGAATGCGGTGGAGCGCCCAGAGAGACCTGCGTAGCTCGTCAGTCCGCGTTCAGCACTGTCCGGGAGGATGTCGGGCGTTTTGCGCGGCGCGGTGACCAATGCTCAGAACCAATGCAGGCGACGGGGCCTTCTTCTACGGTCGGGTCCGGCTGGTCCCAGGTGCAGCCTTCTGGCTGGAACGCGGCCGTCATTTCATCGGCGACGTAGTTCAACGAGACCAGAACACCGGTGCCCATGATGCCTGCGAGCAGGGCATACTCGATGGTGGTCATTCCGGATTTGTTGCGTGCGAACTTTCTTGGCAGTCGGAACATGGCGCTCTCCTGACGGTGCATTTCGTTCCGCGGACCCCAAAACTCCGCGCACGTCATAATACGACTGTCAGGGTTAACACCGACTTTATAAGCGCCCGCCTTTGACCCACGCCACGTACTGCCGATGGTGGCTCATGACGATGAGAAGGACGGGCCGAAGCGATTGGACTTCGGGAATCCTCGAGGTGCGATACGCCCAGCCTGCGCCCGACTTCCGACCCACTCGTACAGATCAGTCAGATTGAAACTGCGTCCCGCTGCGTCGGTCCAGCTGAGGCCATCATCGACCTTGTAGACGCGTACATCGCTGAGCCCGCCATCCTTGTACTTTTGTAGTCGCATGCCCTTGCCGCGTGTCATCTCGCTGACGTCGTCCGCCGGGAAGACCAGCAGTTTGCGGTTCTCGCCTATGACGGCGACCATGTCGCCGGTTGCCGGGACGACGACTGCCGCCTCGTCGGCGCCTGAAACGTTCAGGACCTGTTTGCCCTTCCGGGTCAGCGCTACGACCTCATCTTCGCGGACAAAAAATCCGTTGCCGGCGGTTGATGCAACGAGCAGGCGGCGGGCCGGCTCGTGCACAAACGCCTCCACGATGGTCGCACTTTCGTCGATATCGACCATAAGCTTGACCGGCTCACCATGGCCGCGCCCGCCCGGCAGCTTGTCGGCTGCGAGCGTGAAAAATTTTCCGTTCGAGGCGAAGAGTACGATCCTGTCTGTCGTCTGCGCGTAGATTGCGCGCTTTAACCTGTCGCCAGTTTTGAACTGCACCTTTTTGAGATCCGCCTGGTGCCCCTTCAATGCACGGACCCAGCCTTTCTCGGATAGAATAAAGGTGAGCGGTTCCTTCTCGATCATGACGGCATCGAGATCGATCTCAATGTCAGGCGCGTCGGCGAATTCCGATCGGCGACGGCCAAGCTCAGTCGAACGACCGAAGCGCTCGCGCGTCTCTTTCACTTCATCGGCAATGCGTTCCCACTGCATGTCGTCTGACTTCAGTAACGCCTTCAGCGCTTTTCGCTCCGCGGTCAGCTTTCGGTGCTCAGCCTTGATCTCGACTTCCTGCAGCTTGTTCAGGGCGCGCAGACGCATGTCGAGGATGGCATTCGCCTGGATCTCCGACATCGAAAACTGGTTCATCAATTCCTGCTTCGGGTGGTCTTCGAAGCGGACAATCCGGATCACCTCGTCGAGGTTGAGGTAGGCAATCAGATAGCCGTCGAGGATCTCAAGGCGGGTCTCGATCTTGCCGAGGCGGAAGTTCGAGCGACGAACAAGCACCTCCTTGCGGTGGGCCAACCATTCGCTCAGCACCTCTCGCAAGCCGAGTACGTTTGGCACCTTGCCGTTCGAGAGGACATTCATGTTGAATGTGACACGCGTCTCGAGATCGGTCAGGCGGAACAACTGTTCCATGAGGACGACGTCGTCGACAGATCGACTCTTGGGTTCAATGACGAGGCGAATATCTTCCGCACTCTCGTCGAGCACGTCGCCGATCAGAGAAAGTTTTTTGGCGTTCAGCAACTCGCCAATTTTCTCCATCAAGCGGGATTTCTGCACCTGAAAAGGGATTTCGGTCACGACAATATGATAGCCGCCGCGCCCCGTTTCTTCCCGGTGCCATCGCGCACGCACGCGAAAGCCGCCGCGACCCGTGCGATAGGCCTCAACGATGTTGGCGCGTGGCTCGACCAGAATGCCGCCCGTCGGAAAATCGGGCCCGGGGACCAGGTCGACAAGTTTCTCAACGGAAGCGTTGGGATATTTGATGAGGTGCAGGACCGCGCTACACAGCTCGTGCACGTTGTGCGGCGGGATCGACGTGGCCATCCCGACCGCAATCCCGTTCGATCCGTTGGCAAGCAAGTTTGGAAAGTTTGCTGGCAGGACGACCGGCTCTTCTTCTGAGCCGTCGTATGTCTCACGGAAATCGACAGTGTCTTCGTCGATGCCTTCAAGAAGCGCGGCAGCAACGTCTGTCATCCGCGATTCCGTGTACCGCATGGCAGCCGCGTTGTCGCCGTCGATGTTGCCGAAATTGCCCTGGCCGTCCACGAGCGGATAGCGCACGGCAAAGCTCTGGGCGAGGCGCACCAACGCGTCGTAGACCGACTGGTCGCCGTGCGGGTGATACTTACCGATCACATCGCCAACAACGCGCGCGCACTTCTTGAAGCCCTGATCCGGATCAAGGCGGAGCTGACGCATGGCATAGAGCAGGCGGCGGTGGACTGGCTTCAGACCATCGCGCACATCCGGCAGGGCCCGGTGCATGATTGTGGACAACGCATAAGCGAGGTAGCGTTCCTCGAGTGCATCCTTGAGGTTGATCGCCTCGCTGGGCGTCTCGCCCGGCCCGCTGCCGGGAATGGTCGGTTTGTCGCTCATGGCCACGCGTTAACGTGCGTCGAGAGTCGCGACAAGTGCTGCGACGGCACAGACGCGCGCGTAATCGGACTTGCAAATCGGGGGTGCTGTCATGCCCATCGCGGCGACTGGTCAAAGGCTCGGCATGGCGGCTCTCGTCGGCGTGGCGCTGGTGGTGTCGTGGCCGTCGGCGGCGCACGCCAAAGACAAGGTGATCGATTTCAGCAGTGGCAATGTGACGATGAACGCAGCGGTTGCGGCTGCGCGCGCGACGTTGCCCCTGTTCTGGTCGCGCTTCATGACGCGCGCGGCGAGCGACACGCGGTTTTCGATCAAGGTCAAGATCAGCGACAAGGGCTACAATGAGCACTTTTGGACGCGAAACGTCGAGCGGGACGGTGACACGATCCACGCAGTGATCGCGAACGATCCGAACCGTGTGACGACAGTGAAGCTGGGCCAGCGCATCAAGGTCGACCCGGCTGACATCTCAGACTGGATGCATTGGCGGGACGGCAAGATGCATGGCGCGTACACACTGCGGGTGATGTTGCCACGTTTGCCGAAGGCCCAAGCGGACGGGTTTCGCCGTGTGCTCGCGCCGCTTTCGAAGCCTGATTGACGACAATCCCACCAAAGAAAAAGCCGCCCGTTTCACGGGGCGGCTCAAATTCTTGTCGCAGTGCCGACCGAAGCGATCGGTCAGCCGTCACACCAAGCTTATGCAGGCTGGATGGTGTTGACGGCCGGTTTGCCCGTGCGGGGGTCATCAGCGACGTCAAACGATACTTTTTGACCTTCGGCGAGGCCGTTCATGCCAGCGCGCTCAAGAGCTGTCGCGTGCACGAAAACATCTTTTCCGCCTGAGTCAGGGGCGATGAAGCCATAGCCCTTCTGATCGTTGTAGAATTTTACGGTACCCGTATCCATGGGAAGTCCTTTGTCAGTCCGTGTGTAGCACTGCTGTCCTGCATACCTGAAGGGCACACGAGTTCCAGCACTCGACGATTTGAGGAGGGGGATCTTGTCGTTGCGTCAGAACAGTTCTGCCGTAGCGGCCCAGATATCCGGCCAAAGTCGATGACCACTACATAGACTGCTGCTCCACCTCATACAAGGCTCGTGACAGTCACAATCGGCGCTAGCGCCGCGAAAGTTTTATGACTTTCGTATGACAGTTTGGCGGGTCGAGAGACGCCTAACCTGCCAGTTTCATGTCACTTCCAGCTTTGCCCCGCTGCTCACGGAGCACCTGCGGCAGCGCAACTTCGAGCATAATCAGATGCGCATCCGTGCCGGCCGATATTCGTACGCACCGGTTTTGCGGCGCGACGAACGGCATTCGGATAAAAATCCCATGTTGGGCGAGCCCGTTGACGATCCGCTTCGCGAAGTCTGCATCGGCTTTGCAGTCCACGGCGACGAAGTTGGTCGCGGACGGAAGGGCTTCGAGGCCGTTTGCTGCCGCGATCTCCGCGATGCGGGACCGCGACCGCGCTGTCTTTGCGACGACGTCTTGCAGATACTCCTGATCCGCCAGCGCGGCCAGCGCGCCGGCCTGCGCCACCCGCGAGACACCGAAGTGATTGCGAATTTTGTTGAAAGCGGTTGCGAGATCGGTGTGCGCGATACCGTAGCCGACGCGGATCCCCGCCATTCCGTAGGCTTTCGAAAACGTGCGAAATCGAATGATATTTCTCCGCGTGACGTCGATTGGGGGAGCCGTGCCGTCAGGTGCGAAATCGACATAGGCCTCGTCGAGACAAAGCACCTGGTTGTCCGGCGTCGCATCGATCAACGCCTGGACCACCGACGCCGGATGGACGCTGCCCATCGGATTGTCGGGATTGGCGAAATAAACGAGTGCAGCTTTTTTCTCTGCTGCCAGGGCCGCCAGGGCGTCCGGGTCTTCGTGGTCGCCGCGATAAGGCACGGTGACAAGCCGACCACCGAAACCGTTCACGTGGTAATTGAACGTCGGGTAAGCGCCCGCGGAGGTCGCAACCACGGTCCCGTTTTCGACAATCAGA
>JBCBXF010000173.1:0-7070 GCA_039816705.1 Pseudomonadota bacterium
TCCACGGGCGCTCCCGCGCAGAGCCGAGCGTGGAAGGTCATAAACATCAGCCGCCACGAGTAAAACGACGTCATGAACGCTGCGGTGACCAGCAACCAGAAAGCATACGTGCCAACACCGGTGTGTGCCGCGTGCGTCGCCTCAATGATTGCATCCTTGGAATAAAATCCTGCTGTGCCGATGAGATGCGGAATACCAAGCCCGGTGAGTGCAACGGTCCCGATCAGCATCATGATCCACGTCATGCGGATGCGCGATGCGAGGCCGCCCATGTTGCGCATATCCTGTTCGTCGGACATCGCGTGGATGACGGAGCCAGAGCCGAGAAAAAGCAAAGCCTTGAAGAACGCGTGCGTGAAAAGATGAAAGATCCCAACTCCGTAGGCCCCTACGCCGAGAGCTGCGAACATGTAGCCTAACTGTGAGCAAGTCGAGTAGGCGATCACGCGCTTGATATCGTTTTGAACCAACCCGACCGTTGCCGCGAAGAACGCGGTTGTGGCACCGACAAACGTGACGACGGTCAGCGCTGTCGGGCTTAACTCAAACAGTGGTGATAGCCGCGCGACGAGGAAGACCCCGGCGGTCACCATCGTCGCTGCGTGAATGAGTGCGGAAACCGGCGTCGGTCCTTCCATCGCATCCGGCAACCAGGTGTGCAGGAGAAACTGCGCTGACTTGCCCATCGCGCCCATGAAGAGCAACAGACAGAGCGTCGTCATGATGTCGAGTTCATAGCCGAGGAACGCGAAGGTCTTGCCCTGTTGCTCCGGAGCGGCGGCGAAGATGGTGTCAAAGTCGATCGAGCCGAAGACGAAAAAGACGCCGAAGATGCCAAGCGCGTAGCCGAAGTCGCCGACCCGGTTGACGACGAACGCCTTGATCGCTGCGGCGTTGGCCGAGGGCTTTTTGTACCAGAATCCGATCAGCAGATATGATGCGAGGCCGACACCTTCCCACCCGAAAAACATCTGCAGGAGATTGTCGGATGTCACCAACATCAACATGGCGAACGTGAACAGCGACAGGTAGGAGAAAAATCGTGCCCGGCTAGGATCGTGGTGCATGTAGCCGATCGAGTAGATGTGCACGAGTGCAGAGACTGTCGTCACGACGACGAGCATCACAGCCGTCAGCGTATCGACGCGGATGCCCCATGACACATCCAGCTGCCCGGATGTGATCCACTGAAACAGCTCGACCTTCTGCGTCGTCCCATCGCCCGCGATCGCGGTGTCAAAGAATACAATCCACGAGAGCAGCGCTGTCAGCACCAGTAGACCGGAGGTGACGAACTCAGCGGCCTTGTGCCCGATCATGCGGCCGAAGAAACCGGCGATGATCGCGCCGATCAGCGGCAGAAAGAGAATGGCGGAATACATGCGCGCGATCAGCCTTTCATCGCGTTGATGTCGTCGACCGCGATCGACCCGCGATTGCGGAAGTAAACCACGACGATTGCCAGCCCGATGGCCGCCTCACCTGCCGCGACTGTCAGCACAAGAAGCGCGAAGACCTGACCGGTGAGGTCGCCCAGAAAGGAGGAAAACGCAACCAGGTTGATGTTGACAGCGAGCAGCATCAGCTCAACCGACATGAGGATGACGATGACGTTCTTGCGATTGAGGAAAATGCCGAACACGCCAAGCGTGAACAGGATTGCCGCAACCGTCAGGTAATGAGAGAGACCGACGTCCATGATCGCTACTCCGCCGGCCCGGAAGAAGGAAAGACGGACTGTCCGCTGCCGACCTGTTTGATTTCGATCGAGGTCTGCGGCGTGCGGGCGACCTGGTCGGCGATGTTTTGGTGGCGCACGCCTTCGCGCTCCCGCTGCGTCAGGGTGATCGCGCCGACCATCGCCACCAGCAGGATCAGCCCTGCGCCTTCGAAAAAGTAGACATACTGGGTGTAGAGCACGCGACCGAGCGCTTCCGTGTTCGTCAGATCGCTATCGCCAGGAACCGGGCTCGCAACCCGCAGTGCATCGCCACTTGCCAGTGCCCATGACCCGAGGACGAGGATCAGCTCCAGCGCGAGAATGCCACCGATCGTGACGCCGACAGGCAGATATTGGGCGAAGCCAGCGCGCAGCTCTGCGAAATCCACATCCAGCATCATGATGACGAAGAGGAAAAGCACCATCACCGCGCCGACGTAGACGACAACCAACATCATCGCGAGGAACTCCGCGCCGAGCAGGACGAACAGACCGGCCGCATTGAAGAACGCCAGGATGAGAAACAGGACCGCGTGCACTGGGTTGCGCGCCGAGATCACCATGAACGCCGACGCGACCATGATCGCAGCAAACACATAGAAGAAGAACCCAGCCAGTCCCATGCGCGTGTCCTTCCCAGCTCGTTTGCGTTGTCTCGGTAGCGATGGTGCGCGCGGTGTTGCACGTGCCGGTCAAAATGCCAAACCGCGATCTCGACCGGCGATCATTACTGCTCAGGCCGTCGCCAATCCTGATCTGCACTCGTCGTCATCGGTAAGGGGCATCGAGATAGATGTTGTGTGCGATCTCCTGCTCCCAGCGATCTCCATTCGCGAGCAGGCGGTCCTTGTCGTAATACAATTCCTCGCGCGTCTCGGTCGCGAACTCGAAGTTCGGCCCCTCGACGATGGCGTCTACCGGACAGGCTTCCTGGCAGAAACCGCAGTAGATGCATTTCACCATGTCGATGTCGTAACGCGTGGTGCGGCGAGTGCCATCGTTGCGGCGCGGGCCGGCCTCAATCGTGATCGCTTGCGCCGGACAGATCGCTTCGCACAGCTTGCAGGCAATGCAGCGCTCTTCGCCATTGGGATAACGACGCAGCGCGTGCTCGCCTCGGAAGCGCGGCGAGAGCGGCCCTTTCTCGTATGGATAATTCAGAGTCGCCTTGGGGCGCACGAGATAGCGCATCGCCAGACCAAAAGCGGAAACAAATTCTGTCAGGAACAGCGATTTGAAGGCTTGTGCAACGCGCATGTCAGTTTCCTTGCGCTCGTAAGGCGGCGGCATTCAGGGCGGTGCGGGATGAGCCCGCAAATCGGTCGCAACTGTCGTCGATTTTGAGCCAAGTCGCGCGTTCGCCGTCATAGCTGTGATGTGTGGGAACGAAATGGTTCAGCTCATCGAAGAGGCCGATGTGGATGAACGTCTGGTCATCGACATAGTCTCCATGAAACGCAAGCGAGGAGCCGCAATCCGGGCAGAACGTGCGCGTTGATCCCGGCTGTGTGCCTTTTGCCGATTTCGGGTCACCTGAGAACGTGACAGCACGGGATGCAAAAGCAGCGAGCGCGGCCACCGGTGCGCCCGTGGCACGACGGCAATCCACGCAATGGCAATAGGAGACCGATAACGGCTCTGCATCTGCCACAAGGCGGATCGCACCACAAAAGCAACGTGCCGAATACGGCGGTCCTGTGCCGATCGCCGGGCTGGAATGCGCGCTGCTCATGCGCCCCATCCTGTGAACTTCAAAACAAACGCGGTGACGATCACACAAGCGATCGAGAGCGGCAGGAAGACTTTCCATCCCAGACGCATCAGCTGGTCATAGCGGAAACGCGGGACGATCGCCTTCACCATCGCGAACATGAAGAATACGAAGCAGAGTTTCAGCACGAACCAGACAACGCCCGGAACCCATGTGAAGGGCGCGACATCCAGTGGCGGCAGCCAGCCGCCGAGAAACAGGATCGTCGTCAGCGCACACATCAGAGTGATCGCAACGTATTCCCCCAGCATGAACAGCAGATACGGCGTGGAGGAATATTCGACCATGAAACCGGCGACGAGTTCACTTTCGGCCTCGGGCAAGTCAAACGGTGGGCGATTGGTCTCGGCGAGTGCGGAGATAAAGAAGATCACGAAGACCGGAAACAGCGGCAGCCAGAACCAGTTCAGCATCGTGAACCAGCCAATGCCGAGCATATCCGCAAGACCGGATTTCTGGGCCAACACGATATCCGTCAGATTGAGCGAGCCGACGCAGAGCAGGACGGTGACGATCACGAAGCCGATCGAGACCTCGTAGGACACCATCTGCGCTGCCGAGCGCATCGCGCCGAGGAAAGCGTATTTCGAGTTGGAGGCCCAGCCGCCCATGATGACGCCGTAAACCTCGAGTGAGGAGATCGCGAGGATGTAAAGAATGCCGACGTTGATATCAGCGACGGCCCATCCTTCGTTGACCGGGATCACGGCCCAGGCAGAGAGCGCCATGACGGATGCGACCAGTGGGGCGAGGAGAAAAACGCCCTTGTCGGAGCTCGCCGGGATGACCGGTTCTTTCAGTGCGAACTTGAGAAGATCAGCGAATGATTGCAGCAGCCCCCACGGGCCGACGACATTCGGGCCACGCCGCATCTGCACGGCAGCCCAGACTTTTCGGTCCGCATAGAGCAGGTAGGCGATGACCAGGAGCATCGCGACGATGAGCAGAACGCTCTTGCCGAGAATGATAAGGACGGTCCAGAGAGCTTCCATGGCCGCTTACTCCGCCGCATCGCGCAGCGTGGCGCTGCCATCTCGCCGCATGGCACTCAGTTCCGCCATCACAGCAGACGCACGTGCGATCGGGTTCGTGAGATAGAAATCGTCGATTGCAGCTCCAAATGGCTCGCGGCGCATCTGGCCCGATCCGGACAGCGCTTCGATTGCGACGGCATGCGCGGCAACGACTTCGTCGCGCTCCGCCAACCATGGGGCCTCGCCTTCGAACGCAGCGCGTAGAGCGGCCACATCATCGTACGGCAGCGTTACGCCGAGATGCTCTGACAGGGCGCGAATAATTGTCCAGTCCTCGCGTGCCTCGCCCGGTGGAAAGATTGCCCGACGGGTACGCTGTGGCCGCCCTTCAGTATTTACGTAGGTCGCCGATTTCTCCGTGTAGGCTGCGCCGGGGAGAATAACATCCGCGATGTGCGCGCCAGCGTCGCCGTGGCTGCCTTGGTAGACCACGAATGTTGCATCGCTCTTGTGAACCGGAATTTCGTCCGCACCCAGAAGGAACAGCACGTCGAGGTTGCTTCCATGAGCCATTTCAGCAGCTGTCAGACCGCCTTCACCGGGTACGAAGCCGATATCCAATCCGCCAACGCGACTTGCGGCTGTGTGGAGGATATTAAACCCGTTCCAGTCGTCGCGCACCATGCCGCAATGCTGCGCGAGCCCCGCACACGCGGCGAGGATAGCCGCACCATCTTCGCGGGCAAGCGCTGCCTGACCAACGATGATCATCGGATTGCTCGCTGATCGCAGGCCGTCCAGCACCACGCCGCCTTCCATCAGCTCTGCAACCGCCTGCGGTCCATCGCCAAGATGGGTATATTGATACGTAAGATCTGCCGGCGTGCCGATCAGCGCAATCTGCGCGCCGTCAAGAAAGCGACGACGGATGCGCGCGTTCAGCACTGGCGCTTCAACGCGCGGGTTGGTTCCGATCAAAAGGATGGCATCGGCATCCTCGATTCCGTCGATCGTTGAATTGAAAAGGTAGGAGGCCCGACCCAGAGCCGGATCCAGCTTCGCACCGTCCTGACGGCAATCTAAATTGTGTGAGCCAAGCCGCGCGAGCATTGCCTTCAACGCGTACATTTCTTCGATGCCTGCAAGATCGCCCGCGATCGCGCCAACGCGCTCCGGTGTCGTCGCCTGCACATGCTCGGCAATCGCGGCGAACGCGTCGTCCCACGTCGTCGGCGCAAGTGCCCCATTGCGCCGCACGTACGGGCGGTCGAGACGCTGGGTTTTGAGGCCATCCCAGATGAAGCGTGTCTTGTCCGAGATCCACTCCTCATTCACGAGGTCATTAATCCGCGGCATGATCCGCAGGACTTCGCGGCCGCGACTGTCAACGCGAATGGCCGAGCCGACGGCGTCCATCACATCGATCGATTCGGTCTTGTCGAGCTCCCATGGGCGAGCCTGGAAGGCATAGGGTTTTGATGTCAGCGCTCCGACCGGGCACAGATCGATGACGTTGCCCTGCATTTCCGACGTTAGGTTCTTTTCGAGGTATGTCGTGATTTCGACGTCCTCGCCGCGCCCGGTGGCGCCCAGTTCCTCGACGCCGGCCACCTCCGTCATGTAGCGAACGCAACGTGTACAGTGGATGCAGCGCGTCATGATCGTCTTGACGAGTGGGCCGATGTTCTTGTTTTCCACCGCACGCTTGTTTTCGTCGTAGCGCGAGGTGTCGACCCCGTAGGCCATCGCCTGGTCCTGCAGGTCGCATTCGCCGCCCTGATCACAGATCGGGCAGTCGAGCGGATGGTTGATCAGCAGGAATTCCATGCACCCTTCACGGGCCTTGCGGACCTCGCCGGAGTTGGTGCGTATTTCGGGTGGCTGGCCTTCCGGACCCAGGCGGAGATCGTTGACCGACATCGCACAGGACGCGACCGGCTTAGGCGCGCCCACAACCTCCACGAGGCACATCCGGCAGTTGCCCGCGATCGAGAGACGCTCGTGATAGCAGAAGCGCGGAATCTCCACGCCGGCCTGTTCGCACGCCTGGATCAGCGCGAGGCCGTCCTCGAACTCGTGCTCGGCTCCATCAATCTTAATGACTGGCATTGTCCGGACGCCTCTTCGATGTCCGCTGGGACGTACTCACAGCTCGCATGACCATAACCGGTCAGCGCAGGCAATGCGCGTATCCATCCCCGTCAAAGCCCGCGCTTATTGGCGCACTTGAGATGGGATGTCACGCTCTTTGCGGTGATTAATCACCGTCATCCGTAGTCTCCGCGAAACCTCGCGCTGCGCCCGCTTTTCGCGACAACCTTCCGCCTGCGGCACTTACCCTGCGAGAGCTCCCATCGAATGTGAGAACGGACGCGCCGGGTATGGCACGTCCGTTCTTCAGGTCGTTGACAAGTGCACGCCCTGCAATCGCGCAGGCAATGGCTCAGGCGGACTTTGCCTTTTTCGCCGGTGGTGCCATCGGCGTGACGACGTCGCTGTCAGTGGCATTTGCGTCAGCAGGTCCATCTTCATCGGCGTCGGGCGTGATGCACATAATGTCGTCAACGATCAGCCCGGCCGACTGGCGCACATCTCGTTCAATCGC
>JBCBXF010000174.1:0-7022 GCA_039816705.1 Pseudomonadota bacterium
CTCGGCGTCCGAAACAGCCCGAACGCGAGCCCTCGAGGTCTGGTTCGCCAACCAACCGAAACGCGCCGCCTCCCTCGATCGAGACCTCACGCATCCCCTCCTTCGCGAACTGGAGCGCCGTCGCGCAATCCGTCGCATCCGGGCCCTGCGCACGCTCTGGTCCGGTTACGACACCGCACTCGAAAAACCAGAGCTGCGTGCGGTGCTTGAACGCCAACACAAGACGAACGACCCTGATCAACTCAAACGACGTATGTTGCTCAAAGCCGTCCGCGAAGACGCCTACGTCGCGTCATGGCTGACACGCCGGCAGGGTGCGCTGACCGAGGGCACCGTATACGAGATCATTACGACGTACGCCGCGCTCGATGCCGGCTCGCAGTGAAGCTCGAAGCCTTGCGCCGACACGCACTTAGACCAGAGCCAGCCACCACAAGCCGGCGCACAATGCACAAACCGCCAGCGTTATCAGCACACCGGCACCGCGCCAAAGCATCAGGGCTGCGGCGATCGCCGTGAGCGCCAGAGCGACCGGATCAAGCGTCTCCCACGTTGGCAGAAAAATCGTGAATGGCCCTGCTGCAACCTGGCGCACTTCTGTGAAAATGACCTGCATCGCAAACCAGAGAGAAAGGTTTGCGATTACACCGACGACAGCAGCCGTCACTCCCGCGAGCGCTGCTGAAAGCCAGATCGCCCGCCCCGCCCGTTCGATGTGAGGCGCGCCTGCAAAAATCCAGAGGAAGCACGGCGCAAACGTCGCCCAGAGCGTGACGAGTGAACCGGCAAGCGCCATCGGGAGGGAAAGTCCTCCCGCGTCGCGCGCAGCGGCCAACGTTCCGACAAACTGCGTGACGAGGATAAGCGGGCCGGGTGTCGTCTCAGCAAGGCCCAGACTGTCGAGCATCTCACCAGCACTCAGCCAGCGATACCCCTCGACCACCTCCTGCGCCATGTAAGCCAGAACCGCATACGCGCCTCCGAACGTGACAACCGCAAGCTTGGAGAAAAACAACGCCGCCTGGCTCAGCAGATGATCCGGCCCAAGCGCGACAACCAGACCGAGAAGCGGCACAAGCCAGATAGCGGCCCAAGTCACTACGGTACGCAACGTGTCTGCGAGATGAACCGCTGGAACATCAGCCTGCGTGACGTCTTCCGCCTTAACGGCCATCTGTGCCGCATCACCACGTAGCAACGCATAACCGGCAAACGCCGCACCGAGGACAACGAGCGGAAACGGCACACCGAGAAAAAACAGCCCTCCGAAGGCCATGGCCGCAATCATCCAGTGCACAGGACGACGAAGTGCGCGTCCCGCCACCGACCTGAGTGCCTGCACGACAATGATAAGCACCGCCGCCTTGATCCCCAAGAAGACGGCAGAGACCCATGCGAGGTCGCCAAACGCGGCATAGGCAAGCGCCAGCGCCAAAATCACGGCAGCTCCCGGCAGCACAAACGCAAGTCCTGCCGCAAGCCCACCGCGCACGCCGTGCAACAGCCAGCCGGCATAC
Source organism: Pseudomonadota bacterium (assembly GCA_039816705.1). GTDB lineage: Bacteria > Pseudomonadota > Alphaproteobacteria > Rhizobiales > CALHAX01 > CALHAX01. The sequence goes on from JBCBXF010000174.1 coordinate 1,518, forward strand.
GTCGCCAGCTGCATGGCTTCCGGACCTGGCAGCAACATGCAGAAGTTGAGTGCGTTGAGGAACTGCCGCTCCGACAACCACTTTTTTTCCTCTACGAGAACGCGGTGCATCAGTGCGATCTGCCCGGCTGGCCCGCCGAAGGAGAGAAAGCCGATGCGCCACCACGTCGCCTGGGTCTCACCAAACGCTGGCATCAGCGATGACGCCCGCGGCTCGATTTTGGAGCCGGTCATCGCGCGTCCACCGTATGATGGCCGGCCCTGATCCAGGCATCGATCCCACCTTCGAGGAATCGGGCGTCGAGCCCGCGTGCAACCAGACCCGCAACGACACCCTGACTGACTTCGTGTCCGTGCACACAGTTGACGATCACAGGGCGATCATCGGGCAGCGAGGCACCCCAGTTCGCCACTTCAGTAGGATCGCGCGTCACAGCCCCGGGAATGAACACCGGATCGCTCTCGAATGCCGGCGCCTTGCGGACATCGACAAGCGTGACTGATGCGCCCTTAGCCAACAGGCGGGCCAACGCGTTGATACTGACGGATGGAACAATAGGTGATGACATGGCTCAAGCCTCCGCAAACCAATCGGTTCGGCGCTTGGGCGAATGCCAATCTCCCGTGGAAGAGAGAGGGGCGGCCGTTCGTGCCCCGGAAGCGTCGTAGCGAACGCGGACGCAACATTCAACACGCACTTTTTCTGCGCGCCACCCTCGCGTATGGCTGCGTTACGAAACACGCAGATGACAGCGGGAGAGGGACAGTATGGATCTGGGATTGAAAGGGCGAAAAGCGATCGTCTGCGCGGCTTCAAAAGGCCTTGGACGCGGCGCAGCGCTCGCGCTTGCTCGCGATGGCGTGGACCTCGTCATCTGCGCACGCACGCGCGAAACTCTCGAGGAGACCGCATCCGCGATCGCGCGCGAGACAGGTGTGACTGTCACGCCAATCACCTGTGACATCACGCGGGAAGAAGGCCAGAGCGCCGTACTTGCGGCGTGCCCCGCACCGGACATCCTGATCAACAATGCCGGCGGCCCACCACCCGGCGATTTCAAGGATTTTGATCTCGACGCCTGGCGCAGCGCCGTTGAGAACAACATGCTGACCCCGATCGCTCTCATTCACGCAACGGTCTACGGCATGGCCGAGCGCGGGTTCGGGCGGATCATCAACATCACGTCGGCGTCGGTGAAGAACCCGATCCCGACACTCGAGCTCTCCAATGGCGCTCGTGCAGGCCTGACCGGCGCCGTCGCGTCACTCTCCCGAAAAGTCGCCGCGTCGAACGTGACAATCAACGCCGTCCTCCCCGGCCTTCATGACACAGCACGCATTCGCCAGACGCTCGAAGGACGGGCAAAAGCAGAGAATATTTCCGTCGAGCAGGCGACGGAAATCGCCGGTGCATCGATCCCCGCCCGACGCATCGGCGACGCTGACGACTTTGGCGCCGTCTGTGCGTTTCTCTGCTCACAACAGGCCGGTTTCATCACCGGCCAGAACCTGCTGGTCGATGGTGGCGGCTTTAACGCGACGATGTAATGAGCACACCCGCGTGTCTCAAAAAAGGAAAGGCGTCCGGTTTCCCGAACGCCGTTGTCCAACCCTGAGTTATTCTCCGCGTGGCGCCAGCTACTCGGCCGCTTGCGAAACATCCGTCGCCATCAGCTGATCCAACTCCAGGTGGCAGGCAATGACATGGCCGCCGTTGGTGCGATTAGGTGGCACGGTCGTATCGCAAGTCCCATTGATCGCAACCGGGCAGCGGTTGAAGAACGGACAACCGACCCTGCCAAGCTCCACGCCACGCGAAATACCGGCCAGCGCTTCTTGCGTGTCCATGATGTCTTCAAGCCAGCCGACCCGCATTTCGGGCACCGACGTCATCAGAAGTTTCGTATAAGGATGGAACGGCGGCGCCAAAACCTGCGCTGTCGGCCCCTGTTCGGCAACCCGCCCGGCGTAAAGCACCACGATATCATCCGCGAACGATGCGACCGTCGACAGATCGTGCGAGATGAAGACATAGGACACACCCGTCTTGTCGCGCAGCTCTGTCAGAAGTTTGATGACGTTGGCGCCGACGATCGTATCAAGTGCCGAGGTGACCTCGTCACAAAGCATGACCTCAGGGTTCGCCGCGAGCGCCCGAGCCAAATTGACCCGCTGTTTTTGACCGCCTGAAAGCTCCGACGGACCGCGGTTCGCAAATGACGGAGGCAACTCGACGAGATCGAGAATCTCCGCGACCCGCTCGCGCCGCTTTCGACCACGCAGCCCGTGATAAAATGTCAGCGGCCGCCCGATGATATCTCCGAGCGTATGGCGCGGATTGAGTGCGGTATCCGCCATCTGAAAGACGAACTGCACTTTCTGAAGCTCATCGCGGCTGCGATCCGCGAGCGCCGGAGCCAACGGCGTACCATCGAGCAACACCTCGCCATCCGCAGCTGGGAGCAGCCCGGCCATGACCCGTGCAAGTGTCGATTTCCCGCAACCAGATTCGCCAATCACGCCAACCACATGGCCGCGCTCGACCGAAACATTTACATCGCGCAGGACTGTGATGGCCGGACCGCCATCATCTGCCTTTCCATACCCGGCCGTGATGTTCTTAACCTCGAGCGCTGGAACATCCGTCTTGAAAGCGCCGGACGATGAGCCGTCGTTCGCAGCATCCGCAGGCGCCGGACGCACCGCCGCCATCAGGCGCTTCGTATACGGGTGTTGCGGATTATTGATGATCTGTTCGGTCGGCCCCTGCTCTTGGACCTTGCCGGAATAAAGCACGACGATGTGGTCAGCGATCTGCGCCACGACGGCGAGATCGTGCGTCACATAGATCGCCGCTGATCCCTCGTCCTGGATGACCTTCTTGAAGGCTTTCAAGACTTCGATTTGCGTGGTCACATCCAGCGCCGTCGTCGGCTCATCAAGCACCAGGAGATCAGGCTTCTGAACAAGCGCCATCGCCGCCATCAGCCGCTGCAGCTGACCACCTGACACCTGATGCGGATATCGTCCGCCAATGCGATCAGGATCCGGCAATTCGAGCGCATGGTAGAGCTCAAGTGCCCGTGCGTCGGCTTCTGCCTGCGGCACCCCGCTGAGCACGGCAGACTCCGTCACCTGTTCCCCGATCTTGAGCGCCGGATTGAAAGTCGCCGCCGCACTCTGCGCGAGATACGCGACGTGCTCACCACGCATCTTGCGTTTTTCATCCGCTGTCAGGGCGAGCATGTCCTTGCCCCAGAGCTTGCCCGTGCCGCCAGCAAAATGCAGCCCCGGCTTCGTATACCCAAGCGATGAGAGGGAAATCGTGGTCTTGCCGGAACCGGACTCGCCGATCAGCGCAACCACCTTCCCCGGCATGACATCGAAGCTGACGCCCTTGACGATCGGTATCGGCGGGGCATCAAACGGCCGCGCCTCGATCTGGAGATCCGTCACCTCATAGAGGATTTCTGTCGCGTTTTTCATATCGCTACACCATCTTCTTGGCGAGGCTGCCGCCAGCTTGCGCGGAGATATCATCCACGATCAGATTGATTGAGATGGTAACGGAAGCGATGGCTATGGCCGGAGCGAGTGTCGCCCAGACATTGCCGCCCTCACCGAACCGCATACCAGTCAGGCTTTCGCGCACCATGCTGCCCCACTCTGACGCTGGCGGTTGCACGCCAAGCCCGAGGAAACTCAGGCTGGTCACGAACAGGATGACAAAGACGAGACGCAGACCGAAGTCCGTCGCCAGCGGCATCGCCGCGTTCGGCAACACTTCCTTGCGGATGATGTACCAAGTGCCTTCACCGCGCGCACGCGCCGCCTCAACGAAATCCTGCACCATGATGTCCTGACCGAGCGCGCGTGCAATGCGGAACACGCTGGCCGCATAGACGACCCCCGCAAGCGCAACAAGGATGATAATTGCATCCCAGAACTGGGCCCCGGTTATTCGTCCGATATAGGGAGAAAAACCGGCAATCACGACAAGCCCGAGCATAATATTCGGGAAGGTGAGAATGGCATCCACGAGACGCGAGAAAATCGTATCGAGCCAACCTCCCGAAACCGCCGCCGCAATCCCCAGCGTGATCCCGATCAGATAGGCAAGGATCGTCGCGGTAAACGAGATGCCGATTGTGGTCCGCGCACCCCACAGCACGCGGGAGAGCACATCACGGCCGGAGGCGTCCGTGCCGAACCACGCATTGCCGTCCGGCTTCATGAAGATCGTATCGACCTCTTCATACTTGTCGATGACGTCTTCGATGTATTCTGCTTCATCGAACGGCGCGACATACGGGCCGACGAAGACAATCGCGACCCAGAACAAGACGATCGCCGTGCAGACCCAGCCGACCGCCGACATGCGAAAGCCCTGCTTCGGCGGCGCATCAGGCAGTTCCTCAAAGACAAACGCGTCATCCTGGCTGAGCGCTTCATTCGCTTCGGCCACCATCTCCGTCTCCGGAACAACGCTCGCCATATCAGGTGTGGTGGTGCTCATTTCGGGTGCCTCAGCCGTGGATTGGAGACAATGGACGCGATGTCAGCGATCAGGATCAACATCACATACGTGACGCAGAAGATCATGCCGCAGGCCTGCACCAGCGGAATGTCGCGCGTCTGCACACCGTCGACCATGAGCTTCGCGAGCCCCGGGTAGGAGAAGATCGTTTCAACAACGACAACGCCTGAGACTAGATAGGCGAGGTTGAGTGCGATCACGTTGACGATCGGCCCGATCGCATTGAGCAATGCATGACGGAGAATAATCCGGCGGCGCGGCACACCTTTCAGAATCGCCATTTCGATATACGGCGAGCTCATGACATTCAGCACGCCAGCGCGCGTCATCCGGATCATCTGGGCCGAGACGACGACGACGAGGGTCGCGATCGGGAGCGCCAGCTTATATAGCCGTTCGCCAAAACCCTCCCCGCCACTGAGGTAGGATACCGATGGGACGAGGCCGAGCGATGTCGCAAAGATCAGGATAAGGAAAATCCCGATGAGAAAATCCGGCACCGCAATCAACCCGAGTGTGGTGGAGGTCACCATCCGGTCAATGATTTGACCCGGGAACATCGCAGCAATCAGACCAAGAAAGACAGACAGGGGGATCGAAATTCCGGCAACGATCAGCGCCATGAAAACGGTGTTCCAGATCCGGCTTTCGATAAGGCTCGAGATCGTCGCCCCACCGGCCGTGGAAATCCCAAGATCGCCTGTGAACAGGCTCGTAATCCAGGTGACATATTGCGAGACCGGCGAACGATCGAGGCCCAGCTCCTTGCGCATCGCCGCCAGTGTTTCAGGTGTGGCAGCCTGTCCAAGGCGGATTTGCGCGGCATCGCCCGGCAGCACCTGCGTCAAAACAAATATCAGCACGGACACGACCCATATCAGGACGACACCGATGCCGAGGCGGCGCAAAACCAACTGCCCCATGAATTCCCCCCTTCAGTGATTTTAGCACCCCCGCCAGGCCCCCCCG
>JBCBXF010000175.1:0-6840 GCA_039816705.1 Pseudomonadota bacterium
CCGTTTCGCCGTTCTCAGCAACGGCGCAAGTCGCATTGCAGGTCGAGAGTTCACGGCGGGCCTCGCTGAGCGCGCGGCTCAGCCGGCGGAGATCCTGCCGCGCCGTATCGATGTTTCGAGAGGCGGCCTCAAGCCGGGCGTCCTGCCGGGTGCGAGCGCGTGAGAGCGCTTGCGTGCGATCCTGAAGCGTTGCAATGGCGCGGCGGATTTCATTGCGTTCTGTGGTGTCGGAAGCGTTGAAGCGGCGCTGTGTCAGCGTGGTCAAGCGGCCTGTAAAATCGCGCTCGGCATCGGCGATTTTCTGCTTCAACCGGTTAGCAGAGCGCGTGGTGTTGCGGGCGCTCGCAATTGCTGCGACAGCAGATGCGCGCTCTTTCGCAAGGCGGTTCACTTCGTTGGCCTTGGCGCTGCACTCTTCGCAGCGTGCTCGCACCGTCGCCGGTGTTGCGGGCTGCACGATGAGCGACTGCGGGTTTTGCTCCGAGAATTCCGAGAGGTCGAACGTCTCGGTCTCAAGTTTCTGTTCATCGCACGTCTCGGCGCAACGGGTGTATGCATCGAGCGCACCCTGCAAAGAGGTGAGCTTTTCGGCAATCGCCACGTTGGCATCGTCACGTGTGGTCGCCGCGCGGCGATATGCGTTGGCTGCCTCGCTGAGGGCGCGTGTCAGCCGTGAGGTGCGCACGCCATCAGCGCGCACTGTGCGAGCGCGGGCGGTGCGGCGTGCCTCATCTGTCTGGTCAAACCAGCGGCGTGCGCCTGCAACCAGAGCTTCGCGATTTTCCTCCACACGGGATGTAAAATCCTCAACGGCCCTACCCTGGCGTTGCTCTGTGCGCACTGCGGTTTCAAGGCGTCGCACATCCGCGCGGACTTCGCGCGCTGTGGTTTTGACCGTGGCTCGCCGGTCCTCACACTTCGCGCAGCTCTGTTTGATGTCGCCGGCTTGCGCCAGCAGGGCGTTGGCGTCACGGATGCTGGCAGCAGGAGCTTTTGCGACGACGCGGCAGGACGCTTCGCATGCGGAGAGTGCGTCGCGTGCTGTGCCGATTTGCACGTCGAGGCCGGCGATGCGCGACACGATGGTTTCGCGGGCGCGTTCAGCGGCCGTCACCTGCCGCCGCAGTGTCGTGCGTTGCGCCCGAATGGTCGTGCCCTCGCTGGTCAAACCTTCCACGAGCGTGCGCCGCTCGCTCGCCGAGCGATCACGCAAAGCGCGGGCCCGGCGGATCGCGTCAGCATTTGCCCGCAGCGCGCTGTCCACGGTTGCGAGGCGATTGCTGGCCAGTTGGAGCGTGGCCGTCGCCACGGTGAGACCGGCCTGCTCAGCGATTTTCAGACGGCGGAGCTGATCGATGATCTGTGCGTGGCGTGCACAGCGTTCGCATCGCACCCGTGTTTGTGAGGGCGTGGCAAAGGTCAGGTCCGGGCGTTCCACGGTCGCGACTTGTTGCCCGTCGGATGCCTTGCAGCGCTCCTCACACGCGGCAAGTTCGCGGCGGCGTTGTCGGGCAAGGATTGAAAGCCGTGTGATCTGATCTGCATTGGTGTCGATGCGGCGCTCGAGCTGTTCGCGTTGATCTAGAATGCTGATGATATCGCTTGAGAGGCGCTGTGAGCGCTCCGACATCTGGGTGAGTTCGCGTTTGGCGCGCGCCACGTCACCGCTCTCGCGGAAGTCGTCCATCAGATCGGCCAACTCGCCGGCATAACGGATGATGCTGCGGCGACGCTCCTGGATCTGCTCAAGGGCTGGCGCGACGCGGGCAAAGCGTGCGGCGAGATCATCCCGCGTTTGCTGGGTCGTACCAAGTTCTGCCGTGACGGCGTTCACCAGTGCGGCGAGTGACTGACAACGCGGGCAGTCGGCGGTTGCTGGTGCCAGGTTGATGCGCTGCGATGCGAGGCGTAGGCCAGCGTTGGCCGGATCACTCTCTCCGCTCAGGCAGAGTTCCTGACAGGCGCCGAGACCTGCGCGCAGGCGGCGGCGTTCCTTCGAAAGCTCGTCGCGCTGGCGTCCGGTCGTCATCAGCTGATCCTGAAGCTGACCTTCTCGTGTTAGCAGGCGCTGCCATCGACCGTTCACGGCAACGATATCTTTTGCAATCGCATCAAGACGGCTGTCGCGCGTCTGATCGTTGCTTTCATCGCGGCCCGCTTCGAGGCGCACAAGCAGACGGTCGGCATAACGGTCATAGAGCGTGCGCCACTCATTGCGGATGGCCTGGCGCTGGCGATCCAGCCGGGTCATCTGTTCGCGCAGCGCGGTCTCGGCCTCACGACGTTCATTGATCCGGCGACCGACGGCGGTGATCTGTGTCTCAAGACGGCCGCAGCTTCGGCAGGCCGCACTGCCACGCGCGGCTTGGCGGATAGCTGTACGATTGGCTTGTGCGACGTCGGCGAGGGATGAGGCCGTGAGCGCCAGCGTGCCGGGCAACGCGCTGACGACACAGCGCTGCTCGCAGTCGCCGATCTCCTGAAGGAGAGAAATGCGGATTTTGACCGCGTTTGCGATTGCCGTTTCGGTTTTCGCCGTTGTTGCGCGTGCCTGATTGATCGACTTCGTGAGGGTGACGAGATCGGCGCGGAGCGAGAACTCTTCGCGTGCGATCGTCTCGCGCCGTTTTGCCAGCGACTCGCGCACGGTCCGTGCATTGGGCTCCGCTCGTTGGGCGAGCAGAAGTTCGTCTTGCTGCAAGCTCGCGTATGTGACCTGTAGCTTAAGCAGCTTGTCCTGTCGGGTGCGGCGCGTCTTGGTAAGCGCCATTTCGCGCTGGACCTGCGCTTTGCGCTGGCCGCGCAATTTGGCGATCCGCGCAACAACGCTCGCCTGTTTGGCGCGCAAACTCTCGCATTGCCCGCAGAGCGCAGCGCTTGTGGCACCGGCGCTTGGAATTTGGCTTTGTGTTGCCGATGGCTCTGCGTTCTGCGCAGCCGCTCCACCCGCCCAAACCATCGTGCTCAACGCAACGACGCAACCAATCACTGAACTACGCATGACTGAAACCCCCGATACCACTCACGCGACTTCATGAACTGGCGGCGACGCTAGTTGATTCGCTCAGTGGTCAAGAAACGGCCGGTGGATGGCTGTGTGGATTGCGGCGGTCACGGAATTGCCCGCTGCGGAACAGCATGTGGACAAAGTTTGGCCCGATCCGAACGCGAGCCTTGCGGGCGGCGATGAGAGCGCATCGCGCAGTGGAGGGTCGGTGCAATGTTCGATTATGGCGAGATGCTGCGTTTCCTCGCGGACAACCCGCCTGGCAGTGACGCAGAACGCAATGCGCATGCGTCGTTGCTGGAGTTGATTGCAACCTGCGTGCGCGAGGACGGCCCCGAGCCAAACGACATGCATGCCGAACTTGCGGCACTGATGAGCGGCTGTGATGAGGCGACGCGCGCCATCGAGGATGATTCGGCGCCGGCAATGTCGCCTGATCAAAGCGATGCTCTGGCCCAGCTTCGGCGGCGGTATGCTGGCACGTTTGCAGCGCATGCCGCCTTTGCGGCGCGTGCCGGCGAAGTCACCACTGTGAAGCCTGTCCACGTGAACTGAGGCATGCCGCCGCCGAACGGCTCGCGAGACGAGGACGCCGCGACAGCTTGCCAAAGGCTGCGACAGTTGATTGTGTCCGCGCGTCATTGACCGCGGGGCCTCTGCATGTCGTTTTTCGATACCTTCATGGACCGGTTGTCCCGGCTCTTCACGCCGATCCATCCTGACGGACATCGGTTCATCGCGATCGCTGTGGTCGTCACCCTTGTCCTGCTTTTGATTTCGGACACGCTCGGTTGGCTTGCGATCGCGATCACGGCATGGTTGATCTTTTTCTTTCGCGATCCGGAACGCGTGGTGCCGCTGCGTGAGGGGCTGATCGTCAGCCCGGCCGACGGGACGGTGATGTCTATCGATGAAGTGACACCGACCAGCGAGCTTGAGCTTGGCGTCGATTCCTATCTGCGGGTCGCTATCCATCTTTCGCTGTTCGACATGCACATCCAGCGTGTGCCGCTGGCCGGAACGCTGGTACACGCCGTCTACATGCCCGGAACGTTCGCGAGCACGCGGCGGGAGAAGGCGCATGAGGACAATGAGCGCAATGCGTCGACCTTCGAGACGGGCGACGGATTGCGCGTTGCGGTCGTCCAAATCGCCGGCGGTGTCCGGCGGCGGATTGTGGCGTTGTGTGCTGAAGGCGCGCGACTTGGCACCGGTGAGCGGCTCGGTCTCATCCGGTTTGGATCACGCGTCGATCTCTATGTGCCGCAGGACGTGGGTGTGCTCGTTGCTGTGGGCCAGACGATGGTGGCGGGTGAGACGGTGATCGCGGATCTGAAATCCGACGAACAGGAACGCGGTGCACGTGCCGTTTAACGGAGCCTTATTCTGCCGCCTGCGGATAGCGGATTGTCGTCACCTCGGCCTCAGCGGGTTGCGCATCGACAGCTTCGGGTTCCCGAGATGGCGTCTTTGATCTGCGCCCGCGCCACTTTTCTTGCCAGCGCGCGAACATCTGAGCGTAGGTCTGCGGCAGCGTGAGAAGCGCCGGTGTCAGCACGAGCGTGATCAGCGTGGCGAAGGTCAGGCCAAAGATGATCGCTGTTGAGAGCTGAACCCACCAGATCGATGTGACAGAGCCGACCTGTACGGTGCGGTCGATGAAGTTGGTGTTGATCTGCAGCGCCATGGGCAACAGCCCGAAGATTGTCGTGATCGTCGTGAGCAGAACCGGGCGAAGACGCTGCCCGCATGCCCGCAGAGCCGACTGGTAGGCATCGAGGCCTGTGGCTTTCAGCCGATTGTAGGTGTCGATCAGAACAATCGAGTTGTTCACCACGATCCCCGCCAATGCGATGATCGCCGTGCCGGTCATGATGATTGAGAACTTTTGTCCGGTGACCAGCATGCCGATCAGAACGCCGACAACCGAGAGCACCACCGTCGAGAGCGTGATGATTGCCTGGTAAAAGGAGTTGAACTGCGTCACCAGGATGAGGAACATCAGGAACAACGCTCCGACCATCGCCTTGGTCAGGAACTTTTGTGACTCTTTTTCCTCTTGATCGGATCCGCCGAACTGGAATGACACAGTTGATGGCCACTCCTGCTTTGCGACCCACTCGGACAGTGTCTTCTGGAGATCGGAGGGCAGGGCGCCATTCGTTGCGCGCGCTTTCACCGACATTAGGAATTTTCCGTCCTTGCGGCTGATGGAGTTCACCTGTGGGCGTGCTTCACGGGTCACGAAGTTCGAGATCGGTACGGCGCCGGACGGGGTTTGCACCCGCAATGCGTCCAGCTGATTTATCGAGCGGTCCTCGGCGGGCAGCCGAACGCGAATGTCGACTTCGTCTTCGGAGTTGTCCGGACGGTAGGTGCCAACAAGCACACCGTTGGTCACGAGCTGGATCATGCTGCCGACGGATGTGACGTCCGCGCCGAAGCGTCCCGCTTCCTTGCGATCCACTGTGACCTGCCACTCAATCCCCGGGAGCGGGAGACTGTCTTCGACGTCGGCGACATTCTCCATGCTGTCGACGAACGCCCGGATCCGCTCGGCGGCCGCTTTCGCCTCATCCCAATCGTCGGCGATGATCTCATAGTCGATTGCCTTGCCCTGCGGTGGGCCATCTTCACGTTTGCGGGTTTCGGTGCGCAGACCCGCAAATTTGGCGGTGCGCTCACGGATCTCGGCAATGATCTCCTTGCCGGGGCGGCGCAGCTCATAGTCCATCAGCTCGATGCTGAGACGACCGATTTCGTCGGATGGCGTGTTCGAAACACCTTGTCCGATGCCGCCGCTGTCCCCGATGCCGGTCGTCGTATAGATCGACTCGATCCCTTCGATCTGGGCGACTTCCCGCTCCACTGCGCGCACAAGATCGCCCTGTTCGCGGACAGAGAGATTTCCGCGCGCGGAGATGAACGTAAAGAGCTGGTCCGGTTCAGTGTCGACGAAGAATTCGGCACCGGCGCCGTACTTCCCGTAGAGATTGAACGTTGCAGCCATGATGCCGAGCGTGATCACAAGAACCGTGATCGGAAATCGGATCAGGCCGGTAAGGCCGCTCACATAGGCGCCGGTCAAACCTCCAACGTTCTCTGGTTTTGCGTCGCTGTTGGCCGCGAGTGCCTTAGCCGTCGGGCTTTCACCGCTTGAGCGCCCGCCGAGCAACGCGCCGAGGACCGGGAGGAAAATCATCGCGGTGATGAATGATGCCGTCAGGACGAAAATCACGGTAATCGGCAGATAACTCATGAATTCGCCCGGCACACCCGGCCACAGCAGCAGCGGCAGAAAGGCGGCGAGAGTCGTCGCAGTCGACGAGGCGATCGGCCAGAACATGCGTACGGCGGCTTGCGTATAGGCGCTGCGGCGGTCGAGGCCTTCGGACATCTTGCGATCGGCATACTCGACGATGACGATCGCGCCATCCACGAGGATGCCGACGGTCAACACCATGCCGAACATCAGCATCATATTCACCGTCATCCCGGCGACGCCGATCATCAGGAAGCCGACCATGAACGAGGTCGGGATGTCGAGGCCGACAAGCAGTGCGGAGCGCAGGCCGAGTGCGGCGACACAGATGATCATGACGAGCACGATGGCTGTGATAATGGCCGATTGCAGCGAGCCCAAAACTTCGAAAATGAACTGCGACTGGTCGAATGCGTAGTCGAGTGAGATCGTCTCGGGCAGCTGCTTGCGCGCTTCCGCCATCACCGCCTTTACAGCGGCGTTGTTGGAAATGATGTTCGCGCCCTTGCGTTTGATCACCTCGATGGTGAGCGCGGGCTTGCCATTGTAGCGGCTGTACTGCGTGCGATCC
>JBCBXF010000176.1:0-6762 GCA_039816705.1 Pseudomonadota bacterium
TGCAAGCCGCGCGAGTGGCCCCCGATTGCGTGGACGGTGACGCCCTCCGCGACCTCGGCATCGCCATCAAAGAACACCAGCTTCCCGGCGTAAAGCCGCATCACGGCCTCGCAGATATGCGCGCCACGCAACAGGTTGTCCCGGATGAATTGCGCAAGCTCGAAAAGCAACTCGAAGTCGAGTGTTGCGCGCAATCTCAGGGGCGCTGAAGCGAGCTCCGCAATGCACGGGTGAGAGCGAGGCCGCTCACACGAGATTGTGAGAGCCATCGCAGAACGGCGCATCGTCAGTCTGCTTGCAGCCGCACAGGTTGACGGTCTCCGTCGCGTTGGCGACGAACGGGTGGGGCTGAAAGCTCGTTCCCTTATGCGACCCATCGCAATAAGGCTGATTTTCCGAGCGCCCGCACGTGCACCAGAAGTATCTTTTGCCTTCTTCGACCTCGACTTGATAGGGGCCGACCTGTGCCACTTCCGCATCTTCGCTCATCGCAAATAATCTCCTCAAATCTCACGCGCTCATGTCCGAGTGACGGTAAAACTCAGTCGCGGCGCTGTGGTGGAATACGCGAAGCTCTTGCTATTTGAAAGCAGAGCGACTCGACAGCGACAAACCGTGCTGCGTATGCTGCCGAAACGCGGTCGCACGACAAACTGCAGACTGTGGGCTGGTTGAATCGCGATGGTGTACGAAAGGTGACAAAACTCACCCGACGGGATTTCTCAGGCATGTTCGGTGCGGCGGGCATAATCGCCGGGGCCGCAGGTGTCGTCGCGTCGCCGAGTGAAGCCGCGCCATTGCGGGCCAAGGCGCAGGTTGTCATCGTTGGTGGTGGGGCAGGCGGCGCCACATTGGCACGCCAACTTCGGCGTCTCGCCCCCAAAGTATCGGTCACCCTCGTTGAAGCGCGCGAGACTTACGTCAGCCCCTTCTTCAACGACCATGCGCTTGGTGGCTTTCGCTCTTTCGGATCGATCACGCATACCTATGGCGGTCTGGCGACGTCAGGTATCAAAATCGTTCATGAGCGTGCCGTCGGGGTGGATCCAACAAAGAAGCATGTGACGCTCGCTGGCGGCACGGTGTTGGAATACGAACGCCTCGTGCTGGCACCGGGCGTTGCAGTGCGTGATGATGCGATCACGGGCTATGGTCCGCGCGCCAGCGAGTCGCTGCCTCATGGCTGGACGAACGACGATCAGGGCCAGTCACTTCGCAATCAGCTTTTGGATATGCCGGACGGTGGCACTGTTGTGCTCTCGGTGCCCGACGCGGCAACGAGTGCCGGCCATGCGCACTACACGCGCGCTTCCGTCATTGCGCACTACCTGAAGTATCACAAACCCCACGCCCGTCTGGTCATCCTTGACGCCAATCGCGAATTCGCATTCCGCGATATCTTCGATGATATCTGGACAAAGTCCTATGCCGGACTGATCGACCACCGGCTGTCTCAAAAACCGGGCGGCTTGTCCGTCACCTGGGTGGACCCAAATACGCGCGACATCGAAACCGCGAACGGAACACGTCTTCGCGGTGACGTGGTGAGTGTGGTACCCCCGCAGCGCGCGGGAGACATCGCCGTTGCAGCTGGCTGTGTCGCGGGTGCGTGGTGTCCGGTTGATCTGGCGACCTTTCGCTCAACGCTGCAACCGGACATCCACATCATTGGGGATGCAGCAGACGCGTCGGGTTTGCCCCGTACCGCCACAATCGCGCGGGGAGCTGCCGAGACCGTCGCCGCATCGATTGCGGAGGAAATGACGGGCCGTCGGCGCTTTCCGGTTCGCCTTCGCGATACGCAATGGCTGCTGCTTGCGACCAACAATGCTGCGAAGTTCGGGGCGAACTACCGTCTCGAGAAGGGAACCTATGTCGCGAGCGCTGCATTCCGTTCCCCAGCAAATGACAGCCCTGCAACGCGCGCCCGCAATTTCGAGGAGAGTTTGACGTGGTATCGCAGCGCAACGGAACAGATGTTTGCGCCCATCTAGCGGGACACAGGCGAGCAACTGCGCATCTGCGCCGGCTGGTGCGCCATGCGCTCTGTAAGGCCGGGGCGGTCCTGCCGTGCGCCAGTCAAATATGTCTCAGCGTCTCAGGTTGACGTTAACGTCAACTTGGGTGAGAACAGGTTAGGAAACATACGTATTCGCAAGGGTCAGGCGTATAAATCATAGCCGGACAGGGTGTGCGGCCCCCCGCGTCGCACCCATGACCCAGAGTTGCATCGCTTCAGCTGAAGGATCCCCGCCATGTCTGCTGTCATCTTTATTCTCGCCGCCATTGTCGCCGCTGGGGCGCTGGCGATGCACAGAGCAGCCCTCTGGGCATGGGGCGCATGGCTGCTAGCCGTTACACTCGGCATGCTCGCCGGTGGCCTCACCGGCAACATGGGGATGCCAAGCTTTGGGCTTGGAACATTCATCGCGCTGCTACCGGCTTTGGCGCTCCTCGCAGTGTCTTTCCAGCCGATCCGCCGCAAGGTCATCATTGAGCCGGCATTCGCAATTGTCCGCAAAATCCTCCCCCCGGTTTCCGAGACAGAGCAGGCCGCACTTGACGCTGGCACGGTCGGCTGGGACGCCGAGTTATTCTCCGGTACGCCGCAGTGGGACAAGCTGGCAGACATCCCACCAATCGAAATGACCGACGAGGAACGTGCTTTCCTCGAAGGCCCGACTGTCGCGTTGTGTGACATGATCGATGACTGGAAGATCCGGCACGAGGAAAAAGAGATCCCGAAGGAGATTTGGGATTATGTGCGGGCGAACGGGTTCCTCGGCATGCTGATCTCGAAGGAGCATGGCGGTCTCGGGTTCTCGGCGCAGGCTCAGTCGATCATCCTCGGACGTATCGCCTCGCGCTCACCGGACGTGTCAACGATCGTCATGGTGCCGAATTCGCTTGGCCCAGGAGAGTTGATCGAGAAATACGGTACCGATGAGCAGAAGGATCATTATCTTCCGCGTCTTGCCGACGGTACGGAAATTCCAGCCTTCGGCCTGACAGGCACGCACTCGGGATCGGACGCCGCAACGATGCGTGACGTGGGCGTTATCTGCAAATACAACAGTGATGAAGCCCTTGGCATCCGTTTAAATTGGTCGAAACGTTACATTTCGCTCGGTCCCAAGGCGACAATCCTCGGCCTCGCGTTCGAAGCGCAAGACCCAGATGGACTGTTAGGCGATGACAAGACACCGGGCATCACACTCGCCCTGATCCCGACCGATCATGAAGGCGTCAGAATTGGTGATCGTCACCTGCCAAGCGGGTCTTCATTTCCGAATGGTCCGAACTGGGGTGAGGACGTGATGATCCCAATCGAATGGGTCATCGGCGGAGAGAAGAACGTTGGCAACGGCTGGCGCATGCTGATGGAGTGCCTCTCTGCAGGTCGTGCCATTTCGCTCCCCGCCTCCAGCACGGCAGCCGCCAAGATGATGCTGCGTCTGACGACGGCGTACACGCAGATCCGCAAACAGTTCGGCATCGCCATCGCCAAGATGGAAGGTGTCGAGGAGCGGATCACCCGCCTTGCAGAGGCGGCGTACCTCTTGGAGAGCGCGCGTTCCGTTACAGCATCGCTCGTCTCCCGCGGAGAGAAGCCGGCCGTCATCTCGGCGCTGCTCAAGTATCAGTCGACAGAGTGGATGCGTTTGGCCGTTAATGACGCGATGGACGTTCACGGCGGTCGCGCGGTGATCGATGGCCCGTCAAACTATCTCCAGTCCGCATATCAGATGGTGCCTGTCGGGATCACGGTCGAAGGCGCAAACATCCTGACGCGCTCGCTGATCACCTTTTCGCAGGGCGCGCTGCGTGCACACCCCTACCTCTACAAGGAAGTGACAGCAGCGCAGAATCCAGATCGGGCACAGGGCCTGCGTCAATTCGAGGATGCCTTTTGCGGCCATGTTTCGTTCGCCGTGTCGAACATCTTCGGCGCGCCGTTCCACAATTTGACGTTCGCTCAGTTTGCCTCCGCACCGGATGATGCGAAGACGACGGCGACCTGGTATCGTAAGCTCTCACGTGCGTCGCGCAACTTTGCACTTGTCGCCGACCTCACCGTCGCGCTCCTCGGCGGTGATCTGAAGCGCAAGCAGAAAGTCACCGGGCGTCTCGCTGACGCGTTGAGCGAACTGTATATGCTGTCATGTCTGTTGAAGCGCTACGCAGATGACGGTCGCCTCGCGGAAGATCGGCCGCTGCTCGATTACTGCGCGCAGAACGCTCTCTACCGCTTCGAGCGCGCCATGGCCGGTACGGTCGACAACTTCCCGATCGGTTGGGCGCGCGTGATGATGCGGGCGCTCGTGTTCCCGCTCGGTGCTCGTTACACACCGGCAGCTGATCGCCTCGGACGCAAAGTTGCAAAACTCGCGCTGACGCCCGGCGAGGCGCGTGATCGTCTGACCCGCTTCGTGCATATCTCGACCGATCGCGAAGATTCCGTCGGCGTCATGGAGTACGCACTGCCGAAGGTGCTTGCTGCCGACGAGATTGCGAAGAAAATCGACAAAGCGGTCCGCGCTGGCGATGTCGAGCGCTTCCACGGAGAAGATTGGATCGGTGAGGCTGTCACGGCAGGCGCTATCACGGCCGATGAAGCAGCGGTCTATCGTGAAGCCGATGCGCTTATTGAACGTGCGGTTCGGGTTGATCATTTCGCACCGGAGGAGGTGAAGCCAAACTTCCGGAGCGTTCGCGGTTCGAACGATGACACCCCGGCTATCGAAGCCGCGGAATAACGAAAAGAAAGCGTGACGCCATGAGCACTGCAGAAAACCTCGATGCGCCACAGGCGGCCCCTCTCACCGGGGCGCGCTCTGTGCTCGATCTGAAAGATTGGACACTCGAGCTCGATTTTGAGGATCTCGCGTGGGCCACGTTCAATCGCGAAGGTGAAAGCGCGAACACACTTGGTCATCGCGCGCTTGAAGAGTTCGAGCAGATCGTCACCTGGGCCGAGAGTGCGGCGGAAAATAAATCGGCGCGCGGCCTTATCATCATGTCGTCGAAGCCGAAGAGTTTCATCTCCGGGGCGGATATACGCGAGTTTGACGAGCTGAAGACTGAAAAGGCCGTCATTGAGGGGATCAAAAAGGCAACGGGTATCCTCGATCGTCTCGAGGCGCTGAAGATTCCGACGGTAGCCGCCATCCACGGCTACTGCCTCGGCGGCGGCATGGAACTCGCGATGGCCTGCGATTATCGCATTGCCGATAAGGACGACACGACGCGCCTCGGCTTGCCGGAAGTGAAACTCGGTATCTTTCCCGGGTTCCACGGAACGGTCCGTTCGATCCGCCTTGCTGGTCCGGTCAACGCCATGCAGGCAATGTTGACGGGTCGCATGTACCGCCCGGGCGCGGCCCGCGGCATCGGGCTCGTAGACAAGCTCGTCGACAGCGAACACAGCCTACGTTGGGCGGCACGTCGCGCCGTGTTGAAAAAACAGAAATCCTCCGGCGCCTCGAGGGCACAGAACCTGATGCGCAAATGGCCGGCGCGCGGCTATCTCGCCGGTCAGATGCGCTCGAAAACCGCTGAAAAAGTCCGCGAAGATCACTATCCGGCGCCATTCGCACTGATCGACCTCTTCGAGAATTTTGGTGACGACGAGCGGCGCATGAAGGCGGCCGAGACGCGCGCATTCGCCCCGCTGATGGTCAGCGATACCGCAGCAAATTTGCGCCGCGTCTTCGCGTTGTCAGAACGTCTGAAATCACAGGCGCCAAAGGGCCTGGCCAAGCCGCAGCGCATCCACGTGATCGGCGCGGGCACAATGGGCGCCGATATCGCTGCCCACTGCGTGGCAAGTGGCATGCTGGTCAGCCTTCAGGACCTCTCCGAAGATGCCCTCAAAGCAGCGCAAAAGCGGGCGAAAAAACATTTCAAGAAACGCCTCAAGAAGAAGACGGCCGTCGATGCCGCGCTCGCGCGCTTTGTGCTCGATCCGAAAGGAGACCACGTGCCGCGCGCCGACGTGATTATCGAGGCGATCGTGGAGAAACTCGATATCAAGCAGAAGGTCTTCGCTGAGATCGAGCCGCGCATGAAAGAAAGCGCTGTTCTCGCGAGCAACACATCGTCTCTCCCGATTGAAGACATTGCGGAAGGTCTGAAAGATCCCGGTCGCCTGATCGGTCTGCATTTTTTCAATCCCGTACCGCTTTTGCGCTGCTTTGAGGTCGTGAAGAGCCCGCTCAGCCACGATGCTGATGTTGAAAAGGGCTGCGCCTTTGTCACCGCAATCTCCAAATTCCCGCTCATCACCAAAAGCACACCCGGCTTCCTCGTGAACCGCGTACTCGCGCCCTACATGATGAGTGCAATGGAGAAGTATGAAGCGGGCGCCGAACGCGAGAAAATAGATCAGGCCGCCAAAGAGTTCGGCATGCCCGTCGGCCCGCTCGAACTCGCCGATCAGGTCGGCCTCGATATCTGTATGAACGTGGCCGAGATCCTTGGCATTGAAGGCGGTGCGTCCGAAGGCTCGAAGACGGCACGTCTCGTCAGCGCCGGCAAACTCGGCAAGAAATCCGGCGAAGGCTTTTATATCTGGGAGAACGGCAAACCGAAGTCGGAAGACAAGACCTACGCCAAGTCTGCGCTTGCGATCCTCGGCAAGGAACTCGTCCAGCCCCTGCTCTCTGAATGCGAAGCCTGCCTCGCAGATGGCGTCGTCGCCGACGCGGGCCTCATCGACGCTGGTGTCATTTTCGGGACAGGTTTCGCCCCGTTCCGCGGCGG
>JBCBXF010000177.1:0-6737 GCA_039816705.1 Pseudomonadota bacterium
GTGTGCCAAACGCCACGGCCGACTTGACGAGGCCGTCGTCGCAGTCAACGATGCGCGCAAACGCGAAATGGGTCGGCGCATCATCGCGGCCTGCGACGGGACTGTCAGTGGGAAGAAAATTGCGCTGCTCGGGCTCGCGTTCAAGCCCAACACCGATGACATGCGTGAGGCTCCGTCGCTCGCAATCGTTGACGTGCTGCGGGAGGCAGGCGCCAGCATCTGGGCGCACGATCCTGCCGCGATGGCACAAGCGCGCTTGCTCAACCTTGATGTGGCGTATGCCGAGACACCGTACGCATGCGTGGATGGCGCCGATGCGGTTGTGATTGTCACCGAGTGGGATGTGTACCGCGCACTTGATCTTGGTCGTATGAAAGCTGTGATGCGTTCGCCAACCGTGGTTGATCTGCGCAATATCTACAGCCCGCAGGACATGGCCGAACGCGGATTTGCCTATACGGGCATTGGCGTTGGTACATCTGACTGACCGGCCGTTTCGGCCCGTATCATTCGAGACTGGGGCCCGGGTCGGCAATCTGTTGCAGGCGGAGCGCTGCATGGCGCGCAAACCGAAGCGTCAGGCTTTTGCGACGCGCGGCGTTGAGTTTGTTCTCCGGGGCGTCCCGCACGATTTCGGCGCCGAAGCGATCCGCGATGATGAGACCGGTGTCGCGAGGCAGGATGTCGATCGGGAAGTCAGGCGCGACAGCGAAGTAGAACCGGTCGCAGTCGGCGATGTATTCTGGCCACTTGCGATCAACGCGAAAGTCAGCGATCGATGATTTAATCTCCACAATTGCAATCTCGTTTTTCGATCCGAGGAGAAAAACATCTGCGCGGCGTCCGTTCGGGAGCGAAAACTCACAGAGCGGCGCGTGATCGCAAGCTGCGAAGTGACGGCACACGCCACGCTGGATCTCGAGTGCGTTGTCGGATTGTCGTCCGTCGCGCAGCGGGTCACGTGCCAGTCCGACGAGATCATGCAGCAGACGGCTATCCATGGAGGCTCCAATCCGGCGTCGATGACTGACGCGGACGCCCGCTACTGGGATTTGAGAAAATCACCCAGCAAGCCACCCACTGAACCGCCGTTGCCGCCATTCTGATTGCTGCCGCCTCTATCGCCCAGCACATTGTCCAGCAGTCCTCGGACTTTCTCGGACTTAATTGATTTGCGCGCCTTTTCGACCACGCTGTCCAGGTTCTTGACCGCGTCAACGGCGCTCGCCGGATTGTTCAGCACACCTGCGAGATCTGGCGCGACGGATGGTGCGGACCAAGGTCCCTTGATGCGAAGTGGGATAGCGAAACCACTGGCATCACCGCCGCCCTGGCCTTCGAGTGAGGCAACGACTTTCGGATTGAGACGATAATCGAGGCTGCGACGCGCGATGTTGATCTGGCCCTGCCCCTGCGCACGCAAGAACGGTCCGACGAGTGAGAGATCGCTGTTCTGCGCAATGCCGTCGCGAATGGCAAAGGTGGCGGACAGCGCGCTGAAGTCAGTTTTTTCTCCTTCGACACGGTCGAAGTCGGTAAACTGCCCCTGACGCACGCCGCGCACCATCTTTGGGATATTCAATCCCTCGATCGCGCCGTCTCGAAATGTGAAAGATGCCGTACCGGCCATGGTCGAGACCAGTTGTCGTTGGCTGCGACCTCGCCCCTGGAGATCGATGCGCGCCGCTGTTGCGCCGGATAACCAGTCAAATCCTGCCAACGCCCTGAGTAGCGGCAGCGCGGCGACGTTCTGTACGTCAAATTTTGCATCATAGGCCGCCTGCGCGGAGCGGGCATCAAGCGTCAATCTGCCTTTGGCCGTTCCGTTGTAGAGCCGGAGCGGATCAGCGCTCACATTTAGAACGCCGGAGTTGAGCGTTGACTTCATGGTGCCAGCGTCGAGCACGATATCGTTGTGGCGGATGCGCTCGTACGAGACGCGAAGCTGTGCGTCGACAGATTTTAATCCGCTGAAGTCAATCGGAGCATCGCTCCAATCGACCGAATCTACAGAGTTCGTCGGTGCGGATGTCGACGGCTCGCTCCTCGCCGCGCCCAGGAACTCGTGTGTGATCAACTCACCGATTTTGACGTCAGCAGCAATCAGAGGCACGCGTCCGGAAAAACGGGCCTGTAGGGCGCCAGTGCCTGCCAGAGAATTGATCTTGAACGTGGCATTGCGAAGCGTCGCCGCATCCGCGCTGGCTGAAAGGTCGCCCTTCAAGCTGGCACTTCGCACCGGACCTGCGGATGCGCCAGCGCCGCCGAGCCAGCGTGCGAGTTGCGGGACGCGCGCGGCCTCGAGTTGAAGTTTGCCGGCGAAGCCGGTGGTCGGCGAAGAGATGACACGCCCATCAAGACTGAGGGTTGCGTCAGCGGTCTCAGATTGCACGGTGAGCGCGAAAGCTCTTCCTGCCATTGCATCAGCGGGCGATGTAACGGTGGCCTGCAGCGGGACGGTGCGGCCGCGCCACGCAGCAATGCCCTCGACGGAGAGCGGCGCATCAAGAGCGTCCAATTTCAATGCGACGGAGATGTCGGTGACATTTTCGTCCGTTCCTTTGCGGGCGTCGCGATAACGGACGGTCCCATCCACGATGCGTACATCACCGAGTTTCAGTCCGCGCAGACCGGCCGATGCGGTCGTGCCAGCGGCGCCGCTGACAGGGTTGCTGGCGGTTTGATCGTTCGCTCCGCTGTTGCGCACGAAATCCTGGAGCTCAGGAGACAGGCTTGGGTCGACGGATGCGGCGCTGCCGGGTGATGTGCTGTTGGCGAAATCCCATGTCCGGCGGCCGGCGGCATCGACACTGAGATCAATGACGGGTTGATCCAAGACGAACGCGTCAATCTGCAACTCTCGCTGGAGCAACGCCTTGAGCGGCATCGCGAGTGTCAGAGCCCGAACTTGCAAGAATGGCGTTTCGGCGCGCGCCATCTCCGGCGGCGCAGAAAGCGCGACGTCGTTGAGTGTCACGCCGAGCGATGGATAGAAGGCAAGCGACGTGGCTCCGCGGATTTCGAGCGTACGACCAGTCTCGCGCTTGACCGCCGCAATCGCCTGATCGCGCAGCAGGTCAACGGGCGCCGCGATGAACAGAAACGTCACTCCTGCGAGCAACAAGCAGACGATGCCGAGCAACGCGTATCCGAGGATTTTCATGAACTGGGCCTGCCCGTCAGATGGATGTCAGCTCTGCTGTACGAATCGCGAGGTCTACTGACCTGATCCTACGTCGTAATCGCCACAGTCTCACGATGCATTGCCGTCAGGTGTGGAGAACATCGCGCAGCGTTGTGGAGCAGGGTCCGTCAGAGTGACCTCAGACACAAGGCCATGAAGATGCTGGCTTTTCTGCGTCAGAGGTGGGGCATACGACAATGATGCTCAGGCACTCTCGGCGCCAACAAGATCCTGACGGGCCTTTTCGAGATGCTCGCGGATCAGTTCGGCGACCGCTGCGGTTTCCCGTGTTCTGATCGCTTCGAAAATGGCGCGGTGCTGACGGTTGTAGGCATCCATCTGATCGTTCGAGAGCACTTTGTCTTTCATAACGCCCCAGAGCGCGTGTCCGCGCACATCGTTGATGTGCTCGTAGACCTGGAGCAGCAGCGGGTTGCGAGAACAGCGGGCAATCGCCGTATGAAACTCGCCGTCGAGGCGTGTCCATAAATCCTTGTCCGCGGTCGCCACTTCAAGGGCGATGAGAGACTGCTCCATCGCCAGCAAATCGCGCTGCGTCGCATGGATCGAGGCGAGCCGAGCCAGATGCGGCTCTATTGCCGTACGGGCCTCGATCAGCTGGAGTGGACTGATAAGATCTGAGATCTCGCCAGCGACGCCATGCACTTCGTCACGATAGGTGACGAAGGTACCGCTACCGACGCGTCGACTGACGAGACCATCGATTTCCAATTGATCCAAAGCTTTGCGAATGGTGCTGCGGGCACTGCCGAAAGACGTGGCAAGATCACGCTCGGGCGGAAGCTTGTCGCCATCCCCGAATACGCCTGTCTCGATCGCGTGACGGATACGCGCAACGATCGCGCTTGCACCACGTCCGCGCGTGCTGGCGTCGCCATCTCCCCGCGTGGATGTCGACGGCATACGGATGCGCTTGACGTCAGGCAAAGGGGCCATTGCCGGTTGATCTCACAAATTGGTCTTGAATGGTCTGTTTAAGCACGAAAATCCGCGTCAGCAAAATCGTCACGATGAGGCTGATGTTGGCCCGATCGATCGGGCTGAATTGGTCTGCTGGGTTGTACGGATAGCTGCATCGCGCTGTGCCGATCCGTCGAGTTTCGTGCAGTTCTCGAGGCACTTTCCAGTCGGAACAGTGGGCCCTGGGGAACCATGCCGGGCTATGCCTTTGCGGGGCTCAAGATAGGTAGTTGTCAAAATTGGTTCGTCATTGGTACATGTGCGGCCTGATGCAGCGTACCAATTTTGCGGCGTCAGTACACCAGCCTGGGAGGAGTGACGCAGTGGCGACCGATCTTGAGGAATATGTAGAAGCCGAGGGCCGTGACGAGAAAATTCGTGAGGTTCGCGCAAAGATCGATGAGCTCGGTGTGGAGTACCTCTACCTGCAGTTCGTTTCGATTACCGGCAAGATCATGGGGAAGGGCATCCCGGCGGATCACTGGGAGAGCGTCGCCAAAAAAGGGTTCCAGCTGGTCTACGGCGCGACGGTCAACCTCTTCACGGATCGTGCGGGCAATTACCTCGGTTACGGCCCGGAAGCTGCCGAGCTTGTCGGTATCCCCGATCCCGAGACGTTCATGCAGTTGCCCTGGGACAAGCGTATCGGACGTTTTTACTGCACGCTGTTCCGGAACAGGGAAGAAAAAGAAAACCCGGGCGGGTTCCTGACATCGGACTGTCGCGGCAACCTCCGCCGCCTGCACAAGATGTTCCATGACAAACATGGCCTGCAGCTGCGCATGGGCACCGAGCCCGAAATGATGTGGCTGAAGTTCAATGAGGACGGCAAGCCGCAGGACGGCTTCTCCAAGCCATACTGCTATCACATCGACCAGTTTGAGAGCCTGCGTCCCGTTACCATGAAGGTGATGGAGTATACCCGGAAAATGGGCCTCGACATGATCCAGGGCGATCACGAAGACGCGCCGGGACAACTCGAGCTCAACTGGACATTCGATGACGTGTTGCGCAATGCCGACCGGCTGACGACCTACCGTCAGATCTGCGCGCAGGTCGCCCGCGAGCACGGCATTTTCGCTTGTTTCATGACGAAGCCGTTCATGGGCGTTTCGGCGTCTGGATGTCACCACAACATGTCGCTTTGGACGGAAGGACAGGACGAGTTCGTGCGCACCGGTAATGATCCGGACAACCTGCCGGGGGCGCGCGAAAACTACATGTATGTGAAGGGCGGAGAAAATACCTTCATGCCTGATACGGAGGACCCCCAGATGCCGGGTAAACTCGGCCTCAAGGCGATTGGCGGGGTTGTGACGCACCTGCAGGCGCTGACAGCGATCGGCTGTTCGACGGTCAATTCCTATCGGCGACTTTGGGATACGGGGTTTTGGGCGCCGGTCTTTTCTGACTGGGGTTTTCAGAACCGGACGACAGGTTTGCGGGTCTCGGCACCGGGGCGTTTCGAATATCGCTCCGTCGATTCAATGGTGAATCCTTACATCATGGGCTCCACGCTGCTCGCAGCCATGGATGACGGGATCGACAACAATCTCGATCCGGGCCAGCCGGAAGAACGCAACATCTACGAGGCGATGGAGCAGGGCAAGCAGGTGAAGAAGCTGCCGATGTCGCTCGGCGAGGCGCTCGATCATCTTGAAAAGAGCGACGTCGTTCGTCGGGGTATGCCCGGGGAAATGTATCGCCTCTACAACGAGTACAAAGCTGACGAGTGGGCGCGTTTCATGTCCACCTCCACGGAATGGGACAACGAAATGTACATGGAGTGCCTGCCCTGATCGCCGGCACTGCGCGTCTTTAAGATTAATTTCTGCGTCGTGGCTCATCGCGATGCGGGTTACATCCATCACGAGGGAGATTAAAGCCATGTGCGGTATCGCAGGGCTGATCCATCGAAAGGGCACGAGCAACATCGGTCAGGAGATGACCGACATGCTCCAGGCGTTAAAACATCGCGGACCGGACTCGACCGGGTTCGCCATCTATTCCAAGCCGGTTGCAGGGCAGTATGTGCTGCGCTTCAAGGTGGCTGAACAGGAGGATCTCGCGAAAGGGTTTCGCATCCACGACGAGATCAAAGCGCGCAAAGCTTCAGTCGACGCGCTTCTGGCCGAGATGAAGATCTCCATTGAAGAGGAAACTGCGGCGACTGAGTACGCGTACCGCTACACCATCAGCTTTGATGGGGACCTTAAGGCGATGGCGGACCGGATGGAGGATATCGAGGGCGTTGAAATTCTCTCCATCGGCAATGCGCTCGAGCTGATCAAGGATCTGGGTGACGCAACTGTTGTCTGCGACGCTTATGATATCGACGAGATCAAGGGGACGCACGGTATCGGCCATACCCGCATGGCGACGGAGTCCGATGTCGATATCCGTTCTGCGCATCCCTATTGGGCATATCCCTACAACGACATCGCGGTGGTCCATAACGGGCAGATCACGAACTACTGGCTAATGCGTCGCCAGTTGGAGCGTGAAGGCCAACGGTTTGTATCAAACTGCGATAGCTATCGCAGTTTGATACAAACCGTTGGCCTTCACGCTC
>JBCBXF010000178.1:0-6718 GCA_039816705.1 Pseudomonadota bacterium
ATGAGGTTGGCGCCTACCTCATCCGCGATCGCGCGGAACCGGGCGAAATCAATCTGACGCGGATAAGCGGAGCCGCCCGCGAAAATGATCTTCGGCTGGTGCTCTTTGGCGAGACGCTCGACTTCATCGAAGTCAATCAGGTCGTCTTCCTTGCGTACGCCATACTGGATCGCGTTGTACCACTTGCCCGACTGGTTGGGCGCAGCGCCGTGCGTCAGGTGGCCACCGGCTGCGAGGCTCATACCGAGCGTGGTGTCACCGGGTTTCGTCAGTGCAAGCATCACACCCTGATTGGCCTGCGAGCCCGAGTTGGGCTGCACGTTTGCGTAGGCGCAGTTGAAGAGCTTTTTTGCGCGTTCGATGGCGAGCTCTTCGGCTTTGTCGACATGCTGGCAGCCGCCGTAATAGCGACGCCCAGGATAGCCCTCAGCGTATTTGTTGGTCAGCACGCTGCCGGCGGCTTCAAGCACGGCCTTGGAGACGATGTTTTCGGATGCGATCAGCTCGATCTCGTTTTGCTGACGGTCGAATTCGCTGGAGATCGCGGCCGCGAGATCAGGATCGCTGAACTTGAGCTCGTCGCGAAAAAAGCCTGAGTCAGCGACGCTCTGCTCATCGAGTGATGTTGTGGCCATCAATCCTGTCCTCTCTGGTTGCGTCTGCCAGAGACGCGATTGCACGGTTGCCATGCGGGTCGTGGCGGTGCGCTCGTCTCACGGCGTGCGACCCGCCTTAAGTGCCCCTACGAAAGTATGACGGTTTTCGACCTACCGCCTTGCGCGGTCGGAGGCAACGCTACACCGAAATTTCGAATGGTCGACAATAAGACGCGGGCAGCCCCTCGGCGGGGTGTGCCGACGAAGCGCTTGCCCCGATAAAGCTGATCATGCCCGCAGGGCGGAGCAGAAGACTTAAGTGTCAGTATGCAGACAACACCGTGCGGACGCCGTACTGCCGATCTTTGTTGTAAATGTCCGGGCGGAAAGAGACGTACCCGCCCTCACTGGCCCATGCCGTGACGTAGATGAAATGGACGGGCACGTTTCGACGCAATGAGACATTTTTCGTCTCGCCGCTTTTCTTGATGCCCATCACGCGGCCATGGGACCAAGGATCCTTGTTGTCCCGCAGCAGCCACGACACCAGCTTGCCAATGCCTTGAATGCGAATGCAGCCCGAGCTGGCGGCGCGATCCTGGCGTCCGAAAATGCGCTGTTTCGGCGTGTCGTGCATGTAGACCGAGTAGGCGTTGTGAAAATCGATTTTCACAAACCCGAGCGGGTTCGACTTGCCGGGGGGTTGCTTATAGACGTAGCCGCGCACAGCGCCGCCTTTCCAGTTGATCTTCGAAGAGTTCAACTTCTTCCCGCCGTGCGTGCGGTACGCATCAATGCCGAATTTCTTCAGCACGTCCTGCTTGCGCCGCTGCATCTGGCGCCCTTTTGGAATGAGATCCTCGCGCACGACCGTCGGCGGAAGGGTCCAGTCCGGATTGAATTTAACGCGGTGGATGCGGGCCGAGAGAAGCGGCGTTGCGCGGTCTGCCTTGCCCACGACTGCGGTGTGACGCAACGCGATGCGCCCGCCCTCCACAGCTTCTACCTGTTGCGCCGGTATGTTTACGACGACGTAGCGCCCCTTGCGTGTCTTCGAGACATGGCGGCGCAAGCGTGAGAGGTTGCCACGGAGCTGCCGCAGGCGCGCTTTTGCTGACACGTTCAAAGCCGCGATGGTTCGTGTGCCAAGTCGGGAGCGCCGCGTCTTGTTGATAAGATTGCCGGTTGGCTTCAGGCCATGGCGCTTCTGAAAACGCATCAGGCCTTGTTCGACATAATAATCGAAGCTGCTGGAGAGCGCTGAGCTTTTCTGCATGTCGCCCGTTGCAACGAGACGGGCACGCAATAGTGCAACGTAGGGGTGCTTCATGCCGCGCTGCAGCTTGAGCTTGGCGGCATCCTTCGGGATCGACTTCCATCCCCCAGCTTTGACCAGGCCATTGTAGCGTTTGATCGCGGCTTTCATGGGCGCGATATTGCGCTTGGAGAGCGTCGGCTGCCCTGTGTTCTTCGGACTGGCTCCGGACAAACTGGGGAACGCACTGCCCCAGAAGGACGAACCGGTGTCGCCACTGTAAGTTGCGTCATTCGACGACTTCTTGCTGCCAATGCTGGCCAGCCAGGTGTTGTCATCACGTGCTTGGGCGGGCGTCGCGATCAGCAATGCGGCGACACCAAACGCGAGGGTGCATGTCGTCGCCATGTTCCGCTGCATCGCTTTCGCCATCGTCATCACCATCGCAAGATCATCGATCCCGGCACACCAGCCGGCGCGCCAACACATGCCTACACCTTAATGATTCATTTCGGAACAAGTCGTTAATCGCGACTTAACCCACGACAACGGTGGGGCCGCGCACGACGGTCCGCATAATTGGGGTGCGACCATGGCCGTGGTTGTGAGGCAAATCCGGCCCAAAGACCAGCAAACCCCGGCCACTGGCCGGGGTTCGGAGGTGTGTGATGCGGTCACGCCACAGAAAGCAGCAGCACGGACCCAATTGAATCAGTTGCGCATTTCTGGATTTGGCGGGCGCTCCGCAGCGCCTGACTGGCGTCCTAAAGCTGGAAGCGGATCATATCCGACCAGAAGCGCTCAAGACGCCCAAGCGACCGGTTCAGCTCGACGAACTGGTCCTCGTTCAACTCACCAACGGCCTCGATCGAGCCCAGTTGGCGCTGATAGAGATTTTCTACAACCTCGCAAGCATCCTGACCCTTCTCGGTCAGGCTGATCCGCACCGAGCGTCGATCCGTTTTGGAGCGTTTGTGATCGATGTAGCCACCGTCAACCAGCTTCTTGAGGTTATAGGAGACGTTGGAGCCGAGATAATACCCGCGGCTTTTCAGCTCGCCGGCTGTCAGCTCTGCCGATCCGATGTTGTAAAGCAGAAGGGCCTGGACACTGTTGATGTCCGACCATCCCATTCTGTCGAATTCGTTCTTGATGACGTCCAGAAGCAAGCGGTGAAGCCGCTCGATCAGACGCAAGGAATTCAGATATTCACTCCGAAGGCCGGTATCCTCATCGAGGTCCGACGGTCGGAGGCTGTCCATGACGTTGCTCATAACCCTGCCCGTTACGTTTGACGCGTGATTTTAGTCTTGTTGTTGTCGAGCAAGACTAGGTGTGCGCGGCTAACGCTGGCTTAAGCAGAGTGGATAAAAAATCGTTACATATTGCGTCGTGATCGGCCATTGCGCACGCACTGAGTTTCGGCGCTCACGCGATGGCAGAGATGGCTTGCGGTCGCGGTGGCAGGTCGATCTCGAAATCCGGATGTGGCGCGAAGAGCGCATCGAGGGCGGCAGGGGCAATGTCCGTCAGCATTGCCGGCGACCACTTGGGCTCGTGATCCTTGTCGATCAGCATCGCGCGAATGCCTTCGGCGAAATCCGCACGCTCGATCATGCGAGCGGCGAGACGATAATCCTGGCGGATGGCGTCTTCCATGGTGCTTGGCGCAGACGCACCTAGTTGGCGATTGGCGACGGCCCGGCTCATTGGGCATTGCTGGCGCATGTCGATCAGGAGTGCATCGGCGAACGCGCGCACCTCCTGGCTTCGCGGACCTTGCCGGGCTGCTTCCAGGCGATCTCTGATGGCGATCAGATCATCGGCTGAAAAGGCGTCCGCGATAAGCTGGAGGGTGTCGTTGCTTGTCTCTGCGGGCAAACTCAAATGTGCATCGTCGAGCAGCGGATCGATCGGCTGCGCGTCGCGCAACGCGTCGCGGATATCGTCAAACCTTTCAGCCGCGATACAGTGCGTTGCAAGTCCGTGCCTATGCGCATCGCCGCGCAACATCGAACGCCCGCTGATTGCGAGATATCGACCGATATTGCCGGCGACCCGGGAGAGCGGCCAAGTCGCGCCAACATCGGGGAAAAACCCGACGGCGACCTCCGGCATCGCGAAAGAATAATTCTCTCCTGCGACGCGGTGCGTGCCAAAAAGTGTGAGGCCAACGCCAGAGCCAACGCACAGACCGTTGATCAGCGAGACGATCGGCTTCGTGAAGCAGTCGATCTGCCAGTTCAGGCGATATTCATCCGCAAGCGCGGCACGGGCCGCCGCGGGATCGCTTTTGAAACCGTCCAGCATCTCGCGCAGATCACCACCGGCACAGAACGCACGATCGCCCTCGGCATCGATCATCACGGCATAAATCATAGGATCGCGTTGCCACGCGGTGAGCGCGCCGGAAATTTCCTCCCGCATTGCGTTCGTCAGGGCGTTAAGCACATTTGGTCGTGTCAACGTAATCCGGCCGAGCGCGTTTTCGGCGCGGCACAGCACATGCGTAGATGGCGCGTGTTCGGAGGCTGACATCGCGGATCTGTTCTCTCGTCGGCGAGGTGTGCGCTTGCGCTCGCGTGGCTCTTAGGGCTTCTTGGCGCGCAACATCAAGACAGGTCGCGCGTGGGCTCGGCCAGCAAACGAGGCCGACGCGCCATGAGCAAGCCGATCGACACCAGCTCCAGAGCGCCGCTGACGCCCGGTGCCTTTCCGGCCGTGCGCCTACGTCGCAACCGCAAGACGGATTGGGCACGTCGGCTCGTGCGCGAAAATGCACTTACGCCGGATGATCTGATCTGGCCGCTGTTCGTGATGGCAGGAAAAGCTGCGCGTGAGCCGGTTCCCTCAATGCCGGGCCTCGAGGGCACGCGTGCCAAGCGTCGAAATGATCAGCAGCTTTTCGCCCCGCGTCAGTTGCTTAATGCGATACTCTTCTCGCATCGCGGTCGACCGATCTTCGCAGGATAGTGCGCAGCGGAGTGTGACCGGCCTGCGCGTGGCTGTATAGCGCGCGCCCTTCCCTTTCGCGCCGGCACCATTGTGTTCCTCCAGCCGACGGGCGACGTCGGTCGCAACCCCGGTATAGAGCGTGCCGTCCGCGCATTCGACGATGTAGACGTACCAGGCCATGCTGCGGAGCTACTGGTGTTCGCAGTCTCCGGCAATCGCGGCCGCTATCTCACAGCTATGCGCCATCCCAGATGCGCCAGCCCGACGCGGTAAGATGCTCCTGCGGACGGAACTTGGTTTTGTAGTCCATAGTCCGCGATCCGGCGATCCAGTAGCCGAGATAGAGATAGGGCAGACCGAGCGTGCGGCATCGCGCGATATGATCCAGGATCATGAATGTGCCGAGGCTGGAACGCGCCCAAGCCGGATCGAAATAGCTGTAGACCATCGACAGCCCGTCACTCAGGCGGTCCACCAGCGCAGAGGCAACGAGTGGGTTCTCCGGTTTTGCCGGATCGCGGTCCCGTCGCTCACGATACTCGTAGATGTGCGTCGGGACGGTGCTGTCTTCGACCATCATCGTGAAGTCCATCACGCTCATGTCGGCCATCCCGCCGTCCCCATGGCGGTTGTCGATGTAGTCCCGGAACAAATCATAGTGCTCGCCAGTGACGGTCGCATCTGCAACGCGTCCCTCGAGCATCCGAGTGTTGTTCAGGATGCGTTTTTGAGATCGGCTTGGCGCGAACGCATCGACGGGCACGCGAACGGAAACGCAGGCCGAGCAGTTTTGGCAGTAGGGCAGATAAGCAATGTGCTGCGAGCGACGAAACCCGCCGCGCAGCATCGTATCGACGAGCTGCGGACTGCGATCCGGGGTGAGATGCGTAAACAGTTTGCGTTCGCGTTGGCCGGGCAGATAGGGGCACGCCTGTTCAGACGTGACGTAGAACTGCGGAAAATTCGAGTTCTGCTCGCTCACGTCAGATCAATCCTCTTCGCGCCGAACGACGTGCTTGCTTGCCGCATTGAACCACGGGATGCAAACGTACGGCTATCACGCATCGTTCAGCGCGCGCGCCACGTCGCGCGCAAAGTACGTCAGGATGCCGTCGGCACCAGCCCGCTTAAATGCGAGCAACGCCTCACCCATCACGCGATCGCCTTCGAGCCATCCGTTGTCGATTGCGCCGCGCAACATCGCATATTCGCCGCTCACCTGATACGCCGTCGTTGGCACGCCGAAGGTGTCTTTCACGCGCTGAAGAATGTCGAGGTACGGCATCCCCGGTTTGACCATTACGATGTCTGCACCTTCCGCAATGTCGAGCGCCACTTCGCGCAGTGCTTCATCGGTGTTTGCCGGGTCCATCTGATAGGTGCGCTTGTCGCCAACGAGTGCCTTGGTCGAGCCGATCGCATCTCGGAACGGGCCGTAAAATGCCGAGGCATACTTCGCTGCATAGGACATGATCTGCGTGTGCGTCTGATTGGCGTCTTCGAGTGCGGCGCGAACGGCTCCGATGCGGCCGTCCATCATGTCGGATGGCGCGATGATGTCACACCCGGCCTCGACCTGCAGCACCGCTTGCTGACAGAGGATGTCGACGGTCGCATCATTCACGATCTCACCATCCTTCAACAGTCCGTCATGTCCGTGGCTGGTGTAAGGGTCGAGCGCAACGTCGCACAGCACGCCGATGTCGAGGCCGCGATCACGAATTTCACGCACGGCGCGGCAGACCAGATTGTCTTTGTTCAACGCCTCAATTCCGTCCTCGTCGCGCAACGCAGGATCGATAAATGGAAAGACGGCAACGACCGGAATACCGAGGGAGGCGGCCTCCGCGGCGGCATCGGCAACCAGGTCCACGCTTAAGCGCTCGACGCCCGGCATTGAGGGAACCGGCTC
>JBCBXF010000179.1:0-6699 GCA_039816705.1 Pseudomonadota bacterium
GGCTGATGCGACGGAGATAGCCATCCTTCGCATCAGCCGCAACGCCGCATGCCTGATCCTTTATTTTTCCGGCATGACACCGAAACGGATCGCCCGCCTCTATGGCTGACGCCGCGCCGCTCGCATCCGCCCGGCACGTATCCGGCGCCGGACTGCCGGGCGTCTGGGCTCCGCGGCTTGTCATCATGGCCCGCACGGCAATTGCTGGACGCGTCAAAACACGCCTCGCTCGCGAGATCGGTGCCGCGCGCGCCACCGCATTTTATCGAACCACATCGCAGGTCGTCATCGCACGCTTGGCAGGAGACCAACGCTGGCAAACCTGGCTCGCATGTACACCGGACACAGCAATCCACGAACGCACGTTGCCGCAAACAGGATATCGGGTTGCGCAGGGCGTGGGCGATCTTGGCGCACGGATGCAACGCGTGTTCGACACTCTGCCACCTGGCCCGGTTGTGATCGTTGGCACTGACATTCCAGGCATCGACAGCCGCGCCATCAATGCGGCGTTCCGCGCTCTACGACGATCTGATGCTGTGCTCGGCCCCGCAGACGATGGTGGATACTGGCTGGTCGGTCATGCCCGTCGCCGCCCGGTGGCAAGGCTCTTTGTCGGCGTGCAGTGGTCAACCGAAACAACACTTACGGATACGGAGAAAAATTTGCCGGAAGGGCGGGTTGCGCATTTGGCAACGCTCGAGGATGTCGACGACGCCGCAAGCTGGCGTCGTCTCCAAAACCTCGGCGCAAGGCGCGTCGTGCCCATCACCGCGCGCGGAGCAGAAACACCCGGTCGCTAGCCGTCGAACTGGTACGTCGCGGGCACCCAGCGAAACGCATCGCCCACCGCTTCGACATACCCTATGGCTGGAAACGGCATGTGATATCCCGTGGCTGCAATCTTGTCGGCTGCAACCATGCCCAGAATTTTCTTCCGCGAAGCGATTGCCGCGTCCTTATCCATGTCGAACACGACATGCCACTCCGGCTTCTGCAATGACGCCACATAGTGATTGCACGCATCCGCCCACAGCAGGACACGCTGTCCATTGCTCTCGATGTTGAATGCAGTGTGACCCGGTGTATGGCCATAGGCACCAACCGCGGTAATCCCGCTCACAACATCCGCGCCATCCTTGATGAACGCCATCTGCTCCGCGAGCGGCACAACCTGCGCCTGCACCAGTTTCGCCCGCCCGGCCATTGTCGTGTCGGAGCTGTTTGGATCCTGCTTCGACCAGAAATTATACTCCGCCTCACTCGTGACGTAGCGTGCGTTTGGGTACTGGGGCTTTCCATCGACGAGCAGCCCTCCGATATGATCGGGATGGAAATGTGTGAGCACGACAATATCGATCTGCTCCGGCTTGTAACCCGCCGCCGCCACAGCCTTGGCGAGGTGCCCGCGTGTTGCGCCGCGCCCACTCCCGTTGCCGGTGTCGAACAGCACAAGCTGGCTGCCTGTATTCACAATGACCGGCGTGAACCCGATCGTCATTCGGTCGGCTGGCAGCAGGTTCGCCTTCATATGAGCGCCGACGGCGTCGGCCGACTGGTTCTGCCCGAAAATCGGATGCACTTTCGGCACAGCGGCCGAGCCATCGAAAACGGTCGTGACCTCAAACGCACCAAGTTTGATCCGGTGATATGAGGGCTGTGTCGCACCGAACATCGGAGCGCGCGCCGCTGACGGCTGCACCCCGATGCTTGCAGTCGCGACGGCGGCACCTGCTGCCGCTGCAAAGCCGCGTCGTGTCAGTGTCGTGCGTGTCATGGGGGAACCTCGGGTGTGTATCTGATCGGAGGGACAGTCCTATTAACGCGCCAGACCATGGGGCGGTTTCAAAACTCCGGCATGGGGCGTGACGCGCTGAAGGCACACTGCCATCGTACGACAGATATGTGACACATGCGCCTCACTTCATTTTGCAAACCGCGACCACAACGCAGGCAGCGACTTGCTTGACGTAAGGGTCAACGCTTCCTTGCCAGCCAGTATTGTTGGGGGAACGAGTATGTTTGTGCGCGTACTTGCCGCCGCCGCTTTTGCTGCAACGACAGCAAGTGCAGCGTTGGCGCAATCGGGTGGTTTGGGCAGCTTCGATCGATCAGTCGTGTTTGGCGACAGCTTGTCCGACAATGGAAATCTGTTTGGGACGACGGGCAATCCTCCACCTCCGTACGTCGACGGTCGCTTCTCGAACGGTCCGGTGTGGGTCGAGCAAATCTTTGGCCCAATGAACAACCCGGCGCTCGGCGGCAGTGTCAACGATGACGTCAATATGGCGTTCGGCGGCGCGCGTGCTGACGACGATGCAAATGCGAACGGACCAGTCCCAAGCCATCAAACGCAGATCGGTATTTTCCTGGCCTCAGGCGGGACTCTGGGCGCGAATGATCTCGTGATCTCGTGGGCTGGTGCGAACGATCTGTTCCAGCAGATTCCGACGGCCACGACGCAGGCGCAACTCGCAGCTATCGGCGCCGAGACCGCTGGCGATCAAGCGTTCAATGTCTCGACGCTCATCGCAGCTGGCGCGAAAAACATCCTCGTTCCGAACCTGCCAAACATCGGCGCAGCGCCGGGCTTCAACGGAACAGCGCAGGGCGCTGGCGCCGGCCTGGTCGCTTCAAGTGCATATAACGATGCGCTCGCCGCGCAGCTTGGCGGAATTGCTGCAGCGAACGCGGACGTGAACATCATCCAGATGGATATCGAGGCAGCCTTCAATGCCGTCTTGAACAATCCTGCGGCATTCGGTTTTTCGAACGTCACCGACCAGTGCCTGACAACGGTCTCCTGCGTCACCGGCTCTACGGATGAGCAGAACGAGTTCCTCTTTTGGGACGAGGTTCATCCCACGACCGCGGGCCACGCACTCATCGCACAGTACGCCGCTCTGCTCTTTTCGACCGATGTTGCGGCAGCTGATCAAGCCGGCCTCGGGCAGGCTGCGGCAGATACGCAGCTCGCCGTGACCGCGCAAATGTTCGATCGGACGACAGATTGGATCGACGGCAGCTATGCCCGCGAGAACGGCATCCATGCCGAAGTCATCGGCGTGTTTTCCGACCTCGATGCACGGGGCAATCGTGCTGCTTCCAGCACAAATATCTATGGTGTTCGCGCTGGCTTCGACCAACAGATGGGCGACATGCTTCTCGGGGTCTCTGGCGCCATTCTTGCCGGTGACACACGCAGCGGTGCCGTCTCAGCTGACACGCTCTCATTCAACCTGAGTGCCTATGGCGCGGCCGTTGCCGGACCGCTCTATGTCTCAGGTGTCGCTGGCGCGGGCTTTACGGTCTTTAACGACGTTGAGCGACTCATCGGGTTTGGCAACCTTAAGACGGAAGCCTCGACTGAAGCCTTCAACCTCGGCATCGCTGGTGAAGTTGGCGCCATCCTTAAGCTCGGCAACGGCTTCGCCGTCATCCCATCCGCGCGCCTTGGCCACGTGTTCTCCAGCGTCGACGGTTACGAAGAGAGCGGTCAGCTGCTCGCGATGTCATACGGTGATCGCGAGACCAACCTGACCTACTGGTCCGGCCAGGTCCGCGCCACATCAACGACGAGCTTCGGCTCGGTCTACGGCGAGATCGGATACGAAGACTTTGTGTCAACCGACGGTGATGCGATCACAGCGCAACTCGTCGGCAACACCGCGCTGCCGGTGACGGCGATCGTCGATGACCCGGCAAGTCGCGGCCTGTTTCTGAACGTCGGTGCAAACAGCCGCATCAACGATACGATCTCGATCGACGCGGACTACGGCGTTGCGTTGAACGATGGCGACGGCGAAACCCACTCGGCCAAGCTCCGCGTGAAGATCGCGACCAACGGCATCAACTAATTCGCGAGACGGCCGTCGATTCAGACACTTATTGCGGCGACCCAGGTCAGGCTGCGGGGCGAAAGCCCTGCAGCCTTTCTCGTTTGCGCCCAAAGCCCGCCACACGTGACACCTCGAACCCGACGTGGGCAAGGCCGCGACGGACAAAGCCGGCCGCCGTGTATGTCGAGAACGTGCCGCCCGGCACCGTCCGCGCATAGAGCTCAGCGAGCAGGGCATCTTCCCAGAGCTCAGGATTCTTCGCCGGGCTGAAGCCATCAAGATACCAGGCATCAACCGGCGTGCGCATCTCACTGATCCGCTCACGCGCATCCCCGACAACAAGCTCAAGCGTGCAATCATCGATCCTCACGATGGCGTCCTGATCACCAGAAATCGGCACCGCTTCCAAAGCCTCCAGCCAGGGCGCCGCGACATCCATAATTTCCGGCCAGACACTTAGCGCGCGGGACATCTCATCGCGCCGGAGCGGATACTTCTCAAAGCTCACGAATGTCAGCGTCGACGCGCAACGTGTCTCATGCGAGGCCTCCCAAGCGAGAAGAGTGGCGAAAAAATTCAGCCCGGTGCCAAAGCCAAGTTCGCCGATGCGGAAGGGCGCGCTGCGGTGATCGCGCCAACGTTTCGGCAACCCGTTGCCGCCCAGAAAAACGTCCCGCGTCTCTGCCCATCCGTCGTCGACGGAGAAGTAGGTGTCGTCAAACCGCGCAGAGACCGGCACGCACGCGGCACCGTGTGCGGATGACATCACGCCGTCGCCTGCCCGTCGCCATTGCAAGCTGGCCGCGCTTGCGTCATCAGGCACCAGCTGACCATCAGGCGTGGGATCGGGATCAGGTCGTGACATTTGATGTGGCCATCGTCGGCGGCGGGATCATGGGGCTTTGGGCGGCGCGTCAC
This sequence comes from Pseudomonadota bacterium, assembly GCA_039816705.1. Taxonomy (GTDB): domain Bacteria; phylum Pseudomonadota; class Alphaproteobacteria; order Rhizobiales; family CALHAX01; genus CALHAX01. The sequence goes on from JBCBXF010000179.1 coordinate 4,758, forward strand.
GCGCTCAATGCTGGACTCAAGACCGTGGTCGTCGAGCGCGATCGGTGCGGCGCAGGCGCGAGCGGAACAGTGCTCGGAGCCCTCCTACCACATCTCCCCCGCAGCATGAGCGCCAAGAAAGCGTTCCAGTTCGCAGCGCTCGCTGAATTGTCGGAGCTTGTCGCACAGCTGGAGGCGGAGACAGGTCAGACCACAGGTTATACGCGCTGCGGTCGGATCATGCCGGTGCGCACGCAACGCTTTCGCGACAGCGCGGAAATCGCCATTGCTGAAGCTCAGGTGCATTGGCGCACCGATGACGCATCCACATCGCCGGCATTCAATCTCGCCATCGTGGATGCGGAGCATTACGACAACTGGATCGATCCGGACGAGGCCCCACTCGGTGTCTTGAGAGATGCTCTCTCCGCCCGCGTACTCGCCGGAGAGTATATCGGCACGCTCGCAGCGGACGTGCGCGCGCGCGGCGCCATCGTCGAGAGCGCACTGGTATCCGACCTTGATCTGACCGCCGGTCGCCTCGTTGGTCCGACTGGCCCGCACGAGATCACCGCAGATCATATCGTCGTTGCCGCCGGGTTTGGATCGTTTCCTCTTCTGCAGCGCGTGACCGGACAGACATTCGGAGGCGGCGTGAAAGGGCAGGCGGCCCTCGTCGAGATCGAGCCCCAGCCGACGTCCCGGCCCGTGCTCTATGACAATGGCGTCTATGTCGTCCCGCATACACCGACACTGTGCGCGATCGGCAGTACGAGCGAAATGACGTTCGCGGACCCTGCGACCGCACCACCGGAGGCCGCAACGGAATTTATCTCTCGGGCGTCAAAACTGTGCCCGGCGGTTGGACGCGGGACTGTGATTGCGCACTGGGCAGGCGTGCGACCTCGATGCGCGGCCAAGGAACCGATGGTTGGTCAACTAGCGCCAGCGTCATCCAAGACCGATGCAACGCTCTGGGCACTCACAGGCGGATACAAAATATCGTTCGGCATCGCGCACCGCCTCGCCCGCCGTCTGATCGAAGAGATCACGAACGCAGACCACCTGACGCCGATCCCCGAGACCTATGCGGCGGACTATCACCTGCGCCACGCCGGAGCGCCGTAAGCGTGACAGGCTAGCGCTTCTGCTTCGCCCAAGTATCACGCAAACCGACCGTCTTGTTGAAGACCGGCGCTTGCGCGGTGCCATCCGGGTCCATTGCAAAATAACCGATCCGCTCAAACTGAACCGCCACACCGGGTGAAAAGTCGACCAGTGAGGGCTCGAGCTTGCAACCGTCTACGATTGTCAGACTGTCCGGGTTCAACGCGTCATCCAGACCGCCCGCAAGATTAGGCTCGGTGTCGCGAAAGAGGTGGGCGTAGTCCCGCACCTCACCGTCGACGGCATGTTCCACGCTGACCCAGTGCAGCGTGCCCTTCACTTTACGCCCGTCCGGCGCATTGCCGCCTTTCGTGGCCGGATCATAGGTGCAGTGCAGCGCCACAACATCGCCAGCATCATTTTTCTCCGCCTCGTTGCAGGTGATGAAGTAGGCCCACCGCAGGCGGACCTCGCGACCCGGCGCAAGACGGAAGAATTTTTTCGGCGCGTCCTCCATGAAGTCATCACGCTCAATCCAGAGTTCCCGCGAGAACGGCACCTGACGCGAACCAGCCGCCTCATCCTCCGGATTGTTGACCGCGTCGAGCAGTTCGCTCTCGCCCTCCGGATAATTCGTGATGATCACCTTTAACGGATTGATCACCGCCATCCGCCGCTCGGCCCGTTTGTTCAGGTCTTGCCGCACGCAGTGTTCGAGCAGCGCATACTCGATCGTGTTGTCGGATTTCGTGATGCCGACCCGCCCGGCGAAATCCACAATCGCCTCAGGCGGGTAACCGCGGCGACGCAGACCAGATAGCGTCGGCATCCGTGGATCATCCCAACCGGCCACATG
>JBCBXF010000017.1:0-22854 GCA_039816705.1 Pseudomonadota bacterium
GCTCGACAATGTGCAGGCCGGTGAACTCGTCGAGTTTCCGGGCAACATCCGCTTGACGGTATCACCTTCCTTGATCGACCGGTCATCACCGAAAATCACGACACCGACGTTGTCGACTTCGAGGTTCAGCGCCATCCCGCGGATGTTGCCCGGAAACTCGACGAGTTCACCGGCCTGCACATTGTCGAGCCCGTAGACACGCGCAATTCCATCACCGACCGACAGGACCTGACCGATCTCCGACACTTCGGCTTCCTGGCCGAAGTTTGCGATCTGATCCTTGAGGATCGAGGAAATCTCTGCAGCGTTGATTTCCATCAGCCTACCTCTTTCATGGCAACTTTGAGATTGTTCAGTTTGGTTTTCAGCGACGAGTCGACCATCCGGCTTCCCACCTTCACGATGAGCCCGCCGAGAATACTCGCGTCGACTTTTGTGTTAATTTGCACGTCCTGGCCCATCGTCTCTTTGAGCGTGGCCTGAAGCGTTTGCATCTGCTGATTGTCGAGCGGCATCGCACTCGTCACATCGGCGCTCAGTTCGCCGCGGTGTTCCGCCAGATAGGCACGAAAACCGCCGATCATGTCAGAAACGGCAAAGAGCCGGCGGTTTTTCGCGACCAGCTTGAGAAACTTAGCCGTCAGCGGATTGGCACCGGCCTTCTCGAGGACAGCGGTGATGGCACTCTGCTGCTGCTCGGCGGTAAAAACCGGGCTGCGCACGAGACGCTGGAGATCCCCACTTTCGCCAAGCGCCGCGTCAAACGCATCAAGATCGCTGGCGACCGCATCGAGGCTGTTATTGTCGCGCGCAAGTTCAAAAAGCGCACTGGCATAGCGCCCGGCCATACCTGTCGTGAGAGATGTGTTGCTGGCCACGTTGCCCGCTCTCAGGGTGTTGGCATCAGACCCGGCGCATGCACCGCAATCATGACGCTGAGGGTGATCCGGCGAACCGGCCCTTTGTCAGGAATCAGGCGAGTGAAGGCGTGGCTTGGCACCCCCTCGAAAGCCGCCGGTCAGGTAACATACCGGTTTGTGGGGCGCAACACGAAGCCGTGCTCTTCGCGTGACGGTCAGCGGATTTCGAGACAACCCGTCGGCATCTACACCGGGAGATGATGAGGCGTGATTGGACAGCCGTTGGCGACATCAACGAGATGGCGCTGTGCGACACTCCGATTTCAGGCTCAACGATGCGCCCAATTGATCAAGCAGACCCAACACACCGGCCGACCGAACGCCGACCTGCCGCCCGCGTCGCGACGCTGATTGCCATCCTGGTCGTGGCAACTGCGCTTCCCGCTTGCACAGGTGGCGGACGAAGCGTCGACTTTCCGGAGCCACCTGTGCGCCGCGGCAGTTTCTGACATAGTGCCGCAGAGGCAGGATCTAACCGCCAGATGCGTCGGCTAGCTTATCTCCCAGAGGCTGCGCGTCCCGCGTTTTGCGGAGCCCCCGCACCTGAGACACCGCAGCATCGATCTTGAGCTTTAACATCGTGCGTCCGATCTTGGCGCTCGCCTTGCCGGCCGCACCTGAGAAACCAAGGTTATCGCGCTCCAGCAGGTTCTTCTTGCTCATCCGGACGTGCGTCGGCGCAATCGCAAGCACTTCAGACGTGTCGCGCATCCCGGCATGCCAGCCAATTTCCTTGTCAGAGTAACCGGCCTTTTGCAGCGTAGCGAACTGTCGGTTGCCTGAATAATATTGATCGAGGCTCTCAACCGAAACACCGTCCCCCGCCCATGCCCGCGCGAGTTTTGCCGCAACGCGTTTCTGGGATGCTTGGTTTCCGCCGCTGTCGCCCATGAAGTAGATTTCCGTGAAGCCGTGCGTCTTGAGGCTGCGCGCCGTGTGCTCGAGCACCGCCTCAAAGACCGGCTCCGGCACACTCAGCGTCCCGGCAAACTTCATGTGCCCGGACGCCTGCTCTTCGGTACCGCCTTCCGGAACGTAGTCCATCACAGGCGCCACGAGCGTCTTGCCAAGCGCATGAGCGACCTCGTGGCTCGTGTGATCGACGACGATGCGATGTTTACCGAGAACGACGAACGGACCATTTTGCTCTGTCCCGCCCGTTGGCACGATCACCGTTCTGAAACCTTTCGCAATCGCGGTGTCGACCTCGGTCCACGTCAGATTTGCCAGCTTGACGCTCGGCAGGGCCGGCCCTGCCGCAACCTGCGCGCGGATATGCCACTGCTGACCGAGCACCACAAGTGCCATGCCCGCAAACACACCAATCAGAACCCGACGCCGCTGTTCCGGCACGCGCATCGCATCTCGCACGATGTCACCGGCCCAAACGAACGGCTTTACGTAGATGTCCGCGATAGATTTGAACGGATTCGGTTCAGCGCGGCTGAGACCGAACTTCAGCTTCTCGTATGACCGAGGGATATAGGACGTGCCCGCAAGCTGATCCCAGAACGAGAATATCAGGCCAAAGTTTTTGTCGAAGTGCTTGGGGTCAGAGCTGTGATGGATCTGATGCTGAGCCGGCGAGATCAAAACCCGGCTAAGCCATTCCGGATAGTTCAGCCAGATGTGCGAATGGCGGAGATTATATCCGAACACGTAGAAGAGAAACGTTACGATATTCAGCCCGAACAAACCGATCGCCGACGGTGTATTGCCCGTCAGATAGAACATCCCAGCGAACCCGAGCGCACTCAGTAACGCGACAATCAAACTCGTCAGGAAGAGATCGACCGGGTGCATCCGGAAAAGCGTGACCGGGTTCAATTCTTCGGCAGAGTGATGAACCTTGTGGAACTCCCACAACACCGGCAAGCGATGAAACAGGTAGTGTGCGACGAACACGCCGATATCGACCAGAAGCACAGCCACGACCGTGTAGAGCAAGATGCCCGCACCCGTCGAAAGCACAGGCGCACTCAGTTCTCCAAAAACCGCAACCAGCCCGCTGTGATAGAGCTCGGAAAAGAAATGCACGCCGAGCAGGAACTGCGCAATCAGCGCATAGTAGACAAGGCTGTTGACGAAGAAGAATTTGACATCCTGGCGCGTTGACGGGTGGAAAATAATCCGCGGGTCGAAAACGTACTGCAGGAATGTCGGGCGCGCCTCTTTTCCCCCATCTGCATCGCCGCCGCCATGACCGCCTTCATCATGGCCGTGCCCATGCTCAGCGGCATGCGCCTTCTCCACCTGCCAGAAGGCAAAGAGCGCGAGCACGAATGAGGTTGCGAGATACAGAGGAAAAACCCGGCTTGTCGGCCCGGCCTGATGCTGAAAATAGGTAATCAGGTTATCAAAGACGCTCTCGAGCATCGCTTTCTCCTCAGACGCATCACACGATCAGCAGCGACGCACGCTGCCATCGTCGTGTTACCAAAGAGAGGAAAAAGAACCCTTAAACCGTAAGAGTGATCGCAACCGCTCGTTAAACACCTGCCGAAGCGCTGATCCGAAACGTCAAACAACAGCCTGTGGCCGCACCGCCTCCAACGCATCTTCCATGAACTGGCGCGCATCTTCAGCGGCACTGTGCAAGAGAAGGCCATCCGCGGTGAACGGTGAAAGCGCCGCGTCATCACGGTCAGGGATAACCCGGCACCACTTGATCCGCTTCAATGCGCGCAACCGTCCCATCTCGTTGTCGACGAAACGGTTCATTGATGCCAGCTGTCGGCGCAGATGGCGCGGCGCATGACGAAGACAAAAGTGCGTCAGCGTCGGCCACAGAAGTCGTTCGATGCGCGACAGGTCGACCTGATCCGGACGGCTTTCGAGGATGATGACGGTATCCGGCCGAAACATCGTGACGCCGGCTCGCAGCGGTAGCGGCATGCCGCAAGCACCGTCGACCAAAGGCTCCTCATCATCGCCAATAAGCCCGCCGGAAATCGGTGTCGCCACCTCCGGCAACGCGCTCGAAGCCAACACAGCCTGCGCAACATCGGGGGCAAAGCGCTTGGCATCCAACATCAGGCTTTCGCCGGTCATCCGCGTCACTACGACATGCCACGACGTGCGATGAGAGCGGATCGCGTCGTCACTGAACGCCAAAGGGCTGTGGACGCCACGGAGAATATCAGCAAGAAACTCCAGCTGCAGACGCGGCACACCGTATGAGCCGGATTGCACGAACCCGCTCGCGGCCAGCTGCTCGAACATGCGGGACGCACGATGCGGCATTCCGGAGAGAAAAGCGCCGACCGCACCGCCACTGCCGGAGACCGTGACCGCATGGTCGATGGCATCGGAAATGCCGTGTTGTTTGAAAGCCGTGAGGTATCCGGCAGCGCGCGTGCAGCACATCCCACCACCGGTGCCTATAAGGAGAATGCGATGCGGGGTCCGCTCACCGCGCGCCAACGCCTCTTCGTTATCGAAGAGGCGGCGCAACGCCAGCGTATCGCCCTCAACTCGCATGCAAACTCCCCATCAGCGATAGCTCAACAACGCCAGAGTGCGCCGTTGGTTGCCTCTCAAAGAAGAATTTTAATCACGGAGGGTTAAAATTTAAGGCGCATTTGCCGCAGGCGCGTCAGACCCCGACTAGAACAGGTGCTCGGGCACATCCTCGAAGGTGGCGTCCGAGTCCGTTTCGGCCGATTTCGCTGGAGCGGCGTGCACCTTGGGCGAAGGCATTGCGGCATGCGTCTCGGTTGCGACGGGCGAAGCGCAATCAGCAAGGAAGTCGTCGACTGACGACGGGAGCACGACCATCGCCTTGCTCGTGTGAACACTCTGTTTGCGTGCGTGCGAACTGTTCATCGTCAGCCCCAATGTGTCTGTCTGGCGAAAACCCTAGCAGCCAGAAGTGAACACTCTGATCGAATTTGACGACGATCTGGGCGCGCGAATTAAGTCGGTCTTAAGACATGCCATGTGGCTGCGGCACCACCTCGGAAGTGAGTGCCCCTGCCTCGAAAAAAGCTTCGCGAAGAACCATCCAGGCTTGGCGCCTAAGGACCGCACCCCGGCCCCGCGCGTCTGTGCAAAACACCAGCCCTCGCCACAGCTCACATGTGAAGCGCGCGCTTGTCGACCGAAAGTGCAGCTTCCTTCACCGCCTCGGTCAATGTCGGGTGTGCATGGCAGGTCCGCGCCAGATCCTCAGCCGATCCGCCGAATTCCATGATGACACCCGCTTCCGCGATCATCTCGCCGGCATGCGGCCCGATGATATGCACCCCGAGAATGCGGTCTGTCTCTTGGTCAGCAAGTACTTTGACAAAGCCATCCGTCGTGCGGTTGACCTTCGCGCGTCCGTTCGCCGTGAACGGAAACTTGCCCACCGAATAAGCAGTGCCAGCGTCTTTAAGCTCCTCTTCGGTCTTGCCGACAGAGGCTACCTCTGGAAACGTGTAGATGACATTCGGAATCACGTCATAGTTCACATGTCCAGCCTGGCCGACGAGGATCTCAGCCACGGCAATACCCTCATCTTCGGCCTTGTGCGCCAGCATCGGTCCGTCGATCACATCACCGATCGCATAAATCCCCGGCACATTGGTCTGATAGTGTTCATCGACCATGATGCGACCGCGGTTGTCCTTCTGGACGCCGACCGCCTCAAGTCCGAGTCCAGCCGTGAATGGCACGCGCCCGATACAGACGAGCACGACGTCCGTCTCCACCGTCTCAGCGTCACCACCAGCCGAGGGCTCCAGCGTCACAACCGCGCCACCGTCTTTTTTCTCCACACCCGTTACCTTGTGCGAAAGCTTGAAGGCAACGCCCTGCTTTTTTAGGATTTTCTGGAATTCTTTCGCCACACCGCCGTCCATGCCTGGGATCAGGCGATCGAGATATTCCACGACGGTCACCTCGGCACCAAGCCGACGCCAGACGGAGCCAAGCTCCAACCCGATTACGCCACCACCAACGACAATCATCTTTTCCGGAACCTTGTCGATTTCGAGCGCACCGGTCGAAGAGACAATCGTCTCTTCGTCAATCTCGATGCCCGGCAACGGCGCCACATCCGAACCGGTCGCAATGACGATGTTTTTCGTCTCCAGCGTCTGGGTCGAACCATCGTCAGCGGTCACGGTCACCTGCCCGGCGGCCTCGATCGAACCAAGCCCGTCAAACGCATCGATCTTGTTCTTCTTCAGCAGGTAGGCGACGCCCTCGACGTTGCCCTGCACACCTTCCGCCTTGAACGACATCATCTTGGAAAGGTCGAGCTTCGGCGACACCTCGATGCCCATCTCGCCCATGCCGTGATTGGCCTCCTCATAAAGCTCAGAGGCATGCAGCAACGCTTTCGACGGGATGCAACCGACGTTGAGACACGTCCCACCATGCGCACCGCGCTTTTCAACAACCGCAACTTTGAGCCCGAGCTGCGCGGCACGGATCGCGCCGACATAGCCGCCGGGTCCGGTGCCGATGACAACGAGATCGTATGTTTCAGCCATTATTTTTCTCCGTGCCGCCGAGCGGCCCTGCTAATGCCCAGCAATGACCGAGCATAATTGCCCGCCACGCGAAACCTGTTCCGACAGACGTGCATCATCGACGAAGTCTAAAGCAACCCCGCACGCCACCACAGCACGAGAAGTCCCAAAGCAACGACCCAATCGACGACAGCACAAAACGGCGGGTACCAACGCGGCGTTTGAACAAGAAATTCATCTCCACGCTTGCGCGCATGATGCGCCGCATCCCAAAGCCCGTGCACGAAGTAAGCAAGCGGTATGACGATCGGAAGTGCGATCCCTCCCACCAATGCCGCAAGCGCAAACAAGCCTGCTGCAGAGACCTCGACAAGCACTTGCTCTTGCGTGCCCTTCTGGAGCGCAAACCCGATGTAGATCCCGGCAATCAGCCCCATCAGGATCGCCGCATAGGCAATCGACGCCGCGTCAGGCAGAACAGCATGCGGCGCGAGCGCCAGCAGACCGCCGAAAAGCCCCGCGAGATACGGCCGTGAGACGAAGCCAGCCTTAGCCGCTGCGCCCATTAAACCTCCAGCACCAGCCGCTGCGGATCCTCAAGATTCTCTTTTACACGGACAAGAAATGTCACCGCTTCTTTTCCGTCCACGATCCGATGATCATAGCTGAGCGCCAGATACATCATCGGCCGCACGACAACTTCGCCATCGACAACCACCGGACGTTTTTCGATCCGGTGCATACCAAGGATGCCCGACTGCGGCGCATTCAGGATCGGTGTCGACATCAGCGAACCATAGACGCCACCGTTCGACAGCGTAAACGTCCCACCCTGCATGTCGGCGATCGAGATTTTTCCGTCGCGTGCTTTCTGTCCGAACTCGGCGATCTTGGCTTCGATCCCGGCAAGTGAAAGCATGTCGGCATCGCGCACCACGGGTACGACGAGACCTTTATCCGTGCCGACCGCAACACCCATGTGGTAGTAGTTTTTGTAGACCAAATCAGTACCGTCGACTTCGGCATTGACGGCTGGAATTTCTTTCAGCGCCTGAATGCAGGCCTTCACGAAAAAGCCCATAAATCCGAGCTTCACGCCGTGGCGCTTTTCGAACGTCTCTTTATATTCGCTCCGCAGTGCCATCACGGCTGACATGTCGACATCGTTGAACGTCGTCAGCATTGCGGCGGTGTTTTGTGCATCCTTCAGCCGCTGGGCGATCGTCTGGCGCAGCCGCGTCATCCGCACGCGCTCCTCGCGAGAGGCATCGTCTGCGCCCGGCTGAACGCGCGCTTGCTGCGTTGGCGCAGCACTCACTGAAGGGATTGCCATGTTGACAGCCCCGCCATTCTCAGCAGTGCCTGCAACCGCGGCCATCGCATCTTCTTTGAGGACCTGCCCACGGCGCCCGCTGCCGCTGACAGAGGACGGATCAATATTGTTCTCCGTCATGATCTTTTGTGCTGATGGCGCTGGCGGCATGCTCGTGCCATTCCCGGCGCCATTGCCTGCGGTAGCCGCAAGCGTTTCGGCAGGTTTCGCAGCCGCTTCAGGCGTGGCATCCGGGGCAGGTGCATGCGCAGGTTTCGCCGCGCCATCCGCTTGCGTGATCGACCCGAGAAGAGCGCCAACTTCGACTGTCTCGCCCTCGCCAGCATCAATGCCGGCAATCACACCAGCGCTCGGGGCGTTGACTTCGACAGTCACCTTGTCAGTTTCCAACTCGACCAGCGGTTCATCGACATCGACCGTATCGCCAGCCTTCTTGAACCATTGTCCGACCGTCGCCTCGCTCACGGATTCGCCGAGAGTTGGCACCTTGATCTCAACTGCCATTGCTTCTGTGTCCTTCGCATTCTGCCGGCGGCAGGCACTGCCCGTGCAGCACCCCAACGGCAGAGGAAAATTCTAACCGATTGTCAAAGCCGCATCGACAAGAGCGGCCTGCTCCGTTGCATGCACGCTGGCCAGCCCCGTTGCCGTTGCCGCAAGGCCATCCCGCCCAACGTAAACGGGTCGCTTGTGCTTCACGTCGATTGGCTTGAGCACCGTCTCGATGAGTGGATCGACGAAGTGCCAGGCGCCGGCGTTCTTCGGTTCTTCCTGACACCAAACGAACTCAGCATTTGCAAACCGCGAAAGTTCTTTTGTCATGGCGCGCGCCGGAAATGGATAGAGTTGCTCAAGCCGCAGGAGATAAACATCGTCGATGCCGCGCTTTTCACGCTCCTCGTAAAGATCGTAATAGACCTTGCCGGAACAGATGATGACCCGTTTGACCTTCGCGTCATCGACAAGCGCGATCTTCTGATCCGGAAGACTCTGCGCATCGTCCCAAAGCACGCGATGGAAGCTCGAACCCGTTGCCAATTCCTCAATCGTGGAGTGCACCCGCTTGTGACGGAGCAGCGATTTCGGCGTCATGATCACGAGCGGCTTGCGGAATTTCCTCCGCATCTGCCGACGTAGAATGTGGAAGTAATTTGCAGGCGTCGTACAGTTCGCGACCTGCCAGTTATCCTCTGCCGAAAGCTGGAGAAAGCGCTCAAGACGGGCAGAAGAGTGTTCCGGCCCCTGGCCCTCGAAGCCGTGCGGCAACAGCATCACAAGCCCACACATTCGAAGCCATTTCCGCTCACCCGACGAGATAAACTGGTCGATCACCACCTGCGCGCCGTTCACGAAGTCACCAAATTGCGCTTCCCACATCGTGAGCGTATTCGGCTCGGCAACGGAGTAGCCATACTCGAAGCCAAGTACGGCTTCTTCCGAGAGCATCGAGTTGATAACTTCAAACTTCGCCTGATCCGGCGCGATATGTTTCAGTGGTGCATAGCGGCGCTCGGTCTCCTGATCGATCAACACCGAATGACGCTGCGAGAACGTGCCCCGCTCACTATCCTGCCCGGATAACCGGACGGGAACGCCTTCCACCAGAAGTGATGCAAACGCTAGGTGCTCGGCCATCGCCCAATCGATGCCCTTGCCCTCGTCGATCATTTTTCGCCGACCGGCTATGATCCGCGTGATCGTCTTGTGGGCCGTAAAGTCGGAGGGAATCGTCGTGATCTGATGACCGATATCTCGCAGCTGATCGACAGCGATACCCGTCTCGCCGCGCCGGTCGCCCTCTTCCGCAAAGCCCATCTCGGACCAGCGACCATCCATCCAGTCGGCCTTGTTGGGGCGGTAGGCCTCGCTGGCTTCAAACTCGCTATCGAGTTGCCCGCGTACGTCCGCTTTCATCTCCGCAAGGCCGTCCGCTGTGATCGTGCCGTTTTCGACAAGGCGATCTCCGTACAGTTTCACGACGGTCGGATGTGATTTGATCGTCTTGTACATCAACGGCTGGGTGAACATCGGCTCGTCACCCTCGTTGTGGCCATGTCGCCGATAGCAGAACATGTCGATCACCACCGGCTTGCCAAAGCGCTGGCGGAACTCGATCGCAACTTTGGCAACATACGTGACCGCTTCCGGGTCATCACCGTTCACATGAAAGATCGGCGCTTCGATCATCCGCGCGACATCCGAGGGATAGGGTGATGATCGCGACGCATGCGGCGACGTCGTGAAGCCGATCTGGTTGTTGACGATAAAGTGGATCGATCCGCCCGTCCGGTGACCGCGCAGCCCGGACAGTCCAAAGCATTCGGCAACCACACCCTGACCGGCAAACGCCGCATCGCCATGCAGCAACAACGGCAGCACCTGCTGACGCTCGGAATCGCCGAGCTGATCCTGTTTTGCACGCACTTTGCCGAGCACCACCGGATCTACGATCTCCAGGTGGGACGGGTTGGCCGTCAGCGACAGATGGACATCGTTGCCGTCAAATGACCGGTCGGACGAGGCGCCGAGATGGTACTTCACATCGCCGGAGCCTTCGACGTCTTCCGGCTTGGCCGATCCACCCTGAAATTCGTGAAAAATCGCGCGGTGCGGCTTGCTCATCACGTTGGCCAACACATTCAGCCGACCGCGATGCGGCATCCCAAGCACAATTTCGCGCAGGCCAAGCTGCCCACCACGCTTGATAATCTGTTCAAGCGCCGGAACCATTGCCTCGCCGCCATCGAGACCGAACCGTTTCGTGCCGGTGTATTTCGTGTTGAGGAACGTCTCGAAGGTTTCCGTCTCGATCAGTTTGTTCAGGATCGCGCGCCGCCCCTCAGGCGTAAACGACACCCCTTTGTCCTCGCCTTCGATCCGCCGCTGGATCCAGGATTTTTGATCGGGCGATGAGATATGCATGAACTCGACGCCAATCCGCCCGCAGTAGGTGCGCTGCAGTATCTCCAGGATCTGCCGGATCGTCGCGGTTTCAAGCCCAAGCACATAGTCGAGGAAGATCGGGCGATCAAAATCCGCGTCGGTGAAGCCATACGTCTGCGGCTGAAGCTCGGCGTGTCCGTCGCGATCGGCGAGATCGAGAGGATCCAGATCCGCTGCAAGATGACCCCGAACGCGATAGGCCCGGATCATCATCAGCGCGCGGATCGAGTCTTGAGTCGCCCGCAGCGTCGCCGCCGCTGACATATCGACACCGAGCCCTTGGGCACGCGCCTGAATGCCGTTTGAGATCGCCTGTTCGGCGGCAGACCAGTTTCCGTCGAGCGCAGCGACGAGATCACCATTTGCGTGAGACACAGACGCATCATCCGCCCACGTCGGGCCGCTTGCCTCGCGGATGACCGCATCGCGGTCATCATTCAGTGACGCGAAGAACAAACGCCACTCGTCATCCACGGAGCCGGGATTGCCTTGATATTGAGCGTAGAGTTCTTCGATGTATGCCGCGTTCGCGCCATCGAGAAAGGCGGTGCGTGCAAAGGCGTCGTTCAGCGCCTGCCGGGCCATGAAAAAGTCCTTTGGAACCAACATGTTGATGCCGGCCCGGCGTCGCCGTGGTGTCGCGGACGGCCCTGCGTTGCGGCCGGTGTCTGCGCCACGCGCGGCCCCGGCCGAGCAGCCTGGGCATCGCTAGATTGGCAACCTTTAGGGCATTTCGGGAACGGTTCCAACCGCAGCGCAGCAAAATCCGAGCGACATCCGTTCACAGATGCTGGAGATGTCTGCGCAAGGCGCGCAGAGCGATGACCTCAGGCTGCAATCCGCTCGATCTCCGCGCCGCAGTTGCCGAGTTTCTCCTCGATCCGCTCGAACCCGCGATCAAGATGGTAGACCCGACTGATCATCGTCTCGCCCTCTGCAATCAGGCCACCGATCGCGAGCGACACCGACGCCCGCAGGTCTGTCGCCATCACCTGTGCACCCTTGAGCCCCGGTCGTCCGGTGATCGTCGCCGTGTCACCATCCAGCGAAATCTCTGCACCGAGACGCGCCAGCTCCTGCACATGCATGAACCGGTTCTCGAAGATTGTCTCGCGGATCACACTTGTGCCCGACGCCGTGGTCATCAACGCCATCAGTTGTGCCTGAAGATCGGTCGGAAATCCCGGAAACGGTTGGGTCTCGACATCGGTCGCACGCAGCACGGTATCACCTCGGGTCACCTGGATCCCTTTGGGAGTCTCCGTGACGCCGATCCCGATCACTCGCAAAACGTCGAGTGCAGCATTCAGATGCTCAGCCTTGGCGCCTTCGAGCAACACATCACCGCCTGCCGCCGCGACTGCCATCGCAAACGTACCGGTCTCAATACGATCCGGCACAACGGTATGCCGCGCACTCTCCAGCTGATCGACCCCCTGAATACGTAGCGTCGGTGTGCCAATCCCATCGATTTTCGCCCCCATCGCCACAAGGCAGGTCGCAAGATCGCCAACCTCCGGTTCGCACGCCGCATTCTCGATCACCGTTTCGCCCTTCGCGAGGACCGCCGCCATCAGCACGTTGTGCGTCGCCCCAACCGAAACCCGCTCGAAACTGATCCGATTGCCGACCAGCCCACCCGCCGGAGCCTTCGCGATCACATAGCCGCTGTCGATATCGATCATCGCACCAAGCGCGCGTAGCCCTTCAAGGTGAAAGTCCACCGGCCGCGTGCCGATCGCACATCCCCCGGGCAGTGAGACACGCGCCTCGCCAGCGCGCGCAATCAACGGCCCAAGCACCCAAAAACTCGCCCGCATCCGCGAGACCAACTCGTATGGCGCGGTCGTGTCGACAATTTCACGAGCCGTGAGATGGAATGTTTCGCCCGCCATCTGTTCCCCGCCCGAGCGCTTGCCATCTACGGCGAGATCGACGCCGTGATTGCGCAGGATCCGCGACAGCATGTTCACATCGGCCAGGTTGGGCACGTTCTTGAGCGTCAGCGTCTCAGGCGTCAGCAGGCTCGCGATCATCAGCGGTAGCGCGGCATTCTTGGCGCCTGAGATCGGAATGCGCCCGTTCAACCGATTGCCACCGACAATGCGAATACGATCCATGGTCTGCCCTGTCTCTCAAGTGTGTCAGCCGCCACGTCTCACGGTCGAGCCGTTCCACATGGCACGCGCGTGCAGCGGACGCGCGACGAAGGTCTGCTTAAGGCCGCGATTCGCTTTCGGAAAGGTTGTCGACGCGATAGGCCACAGCGCGATGGCGGGATCGTCGCCGACCCACGCGGAACAAACATGCAGTCACCCCTTATCGGCCACACCGCCATCGCTCGCGCCACCGGTGACATCTGGAGAGGTGTTGACGACGTCAGCAGTTCCCTCGGCCACAGAATCCGCCGCGACGCTCACAACGCCCGCGCCACGTTTTTGCGCCTTCCGCCGTTTGAGGTTCGCTCGCAACGCCGCTGCCAATCGATCCGCACGTGTGTCCTGCTCACCCGCCACGCCACCTTTTCCTCTCCGCGCCCCGGCCCACATCGCCCCGCACACCGCAACCCTTACCCCATTGACGCCCCCGGCAAAACGCCTCAATACCGGGCGCACGCTGCCGTAGCTCAGGGGTAGAGCACTCCCTTGGTAAGGGAGAGGTCGAGAGTTCAATTCTCTCCGGCAGCACCAGTGCTTCCCTCCACCAGATGCGCAATCGAGCTGGCGTAGTATGCGAGCAAGTCCTGCTCGTCCGGATTGGGGGCGATGAGCGCATCTTTCACAGTTGCGAGCCCGCGCAGCGTCAGCATCCGCAAGCCGACATCGATCGCATAGTCGAGGTCCTTGCGGGGAATGTGGATGTGCGCGCCGGCTGCCTCAAGCTTGGCGATCAAGCTGAAAATGCGCCCTTTGAGCTCAAACGCCGTGACCCCGCCCGGCTCGACCCGCTGCAGCGCCGATGCGACGAGGGCGACGGGCAGGACAGGAACAATGGCCCCAATGTCCTCCATGATCTGTTCGGCGAGCGCGGCCATTTCCACGCGGCGGGGTTCTTCATCCAGCGCCCGGAAATCAATTTCGCGAGCCGCCAGCCAGGCCTTGAGCGATCGCGGCGCACCGAAACTAACGCAGGTATACCCATTGCGATACCAGCGTCCGTTGATCATGCGCCAGAGCCCAGACGCGCAATACCGCAGAAACGCTGCCGGACTGAACCCGAACCGCGCCGGCATACCATCCCTCGTCTGCGTATTTTTCTCCGTTAACACCCGGTCTTCGAGCACTCGGTCGTAATTGATGCCTACCGGCACGAAAACGATATCGCGCCCACCTGAGGGATCGAAATCCGACACCATGTAGCTCAGCAACCCGATCTTCGGAGCGCGCAGACGACCATCACGCGTCAAGCCTCCTTCTGGAAACACGGCCTGGGTAACCCCGCCCCGCGTTGCCATAGCAACGTAGCGCGACAGCACTTTGCGATAGAGTGCGTTGCGACTGTTACGACGAATAAAAAAGGCACCCATCGCGCGAAGCAGGGTCTTCAACCCGAAGATATGCGCCCATTCACCAACCGCATAGCTGAGCGCAGACGACTGCGCCGCCATGTAGGTGACAAGCACATAATCCATGTTCGAGCGGTGGTTGATCATGAACACCACGGACGTGTCGCTCGGGATTGCCTGCAACGCGGCATCATCCGTCGCGCCAAGCCGAACACGATAAAGCAACGTGGACAGCCACCGCGACACCCGCGTGCCAAACCCGAAATAGGCATAGGCGGAGAACGACGGCACGATCTCTCGCGCATACCGCCGCGCTTTCGCGAGCGCGACCTCCGGCGGAATATCCTCCGCGCGCGCGTACGCCCCGACGGCATCCACCACATCCGCATCGTTCAAAATCTGCTCGATCAAAACTCGACGCCGCGCCAGCTTGAACGGCGGAATTTTCACCTGGAGGCGCTGATTAAGCCGCGCAATCGCCCGGTTGGCTCGTCGGCGCAGCGCCCAGCGCACACTCGGGATCAAGGCGCGATCAAGCAACCAGAAGCCCGCGAGGATCGCCAGCGCAACAAGCCCCCAAAGCGGCACTTCCACAGGTTGCATCACTGTAAATACGCCTCTCCGAGCGCCAGCCGCCGACCGCCGGAACCAACCGGCTCACACTGCGACCTACCCGCAATCTGCGCAACTCTCGACAGATTTGAGACAACCATTGCGATAAATACTCCCCCCACCTTCACAGTCGAAGCACCCTTATAACGAGAATACATAAGTCAAAGTGGATAAAAATCCCGTTTGCGGAGTATTATTGCAGCGTCGATCAAGGTTTCATTAACCCTTGAGAGTCAGGTTCGGGAGAAATAATACAACCCAAGGTAGTAGGAATACTCCGATGCTCTTCGACCCGGACTGGAAAGACGGCGCCCCCTCCTCGGCTGGTACGCATGCGAAGCAGGGGCATGCTTCGCAGCTTCGTGCCGCCAAGGCCGAAAAGCCACTTACAGACATCGCGCGCACCCTTTCCGCTTCATCGAACCATACGCGCACGCATGGCAGCGCGCACGTCGCAACTGAGCATACCGCATCGCGAGGCAGCTTCGGCACACGCGTGAAAGCCGCGCTGAGCGCCGCGCTAGCCGGCCTGTCAGGCGTGTTGAGAGGATTGTCACGCCGCGTGAGGACGATGCCGCGCCGTCGCTACCGCCGCGCCGTCGCCGCCTGGCGGGCGCGCCGCGCGCGTCAGATCCAGGCGACCGCTCAGGCCGTGAAAGCGGAACGCGCGAGACAATCCACCACGCTCATGGCACTCGAACCCCGCATCGTCTTTGATGCAGCCGCAGGCACAACGGCGGATGCAGCCGCAGACGCCGTCGCCGAGCAACAGGCAGCAGACATTGCTTTCGGAGCAAGCGGCGACGCCTCCACAGCGAACACCGGTGGCTTTGACTACGAAGCTATTGCCGCAACTGCGGCCAACGCAGATGCCACGCGCCGCGAACTCGTCTTTATTGATGCCGGCGTCGAAAACCCGACGCAACTGATCGCTGCGGTAGACCCCGAAGCAGAGATTATTTTCCTCGATGCCGAGACCGACGGGGTCGAGCAAATCGCGGCTGCTGTTGCCAGTCGCAAAGACATCGACGCCATCCACATTCTCTCCCACGGCGAACCGGGAGAAATCACGCTCGGCAACACAACACTGACAGCCGCGTCGATCAGCGACGAGCATGCCGACGAAATGTTGCAGATCAAATCTGCATTGTCAGCCAACGCCGACCTGCTGATCTATGGCTGTGACTTTGGCGCCGATGACAGCGCGCTCAATGCGCTTGCCTCAGCAACCGACGCGGACATTGCAGCTTCGAACGACCCGACCGGCGCCACAGCGCTTGGCGGGGACTGGGACCTAGAGGTCAAAGCCGGGGCAATCGAAGCCCAGTCGATCGCAGCCACGGAATGGCAAGGAATTCTTGCACCACTTGTCATCGACGCCACGGGTGTCCAGCCGTCGATCGATTTCCCAATTGCCGCCGACGTAGGAGAGACAGCCGTCTGGTCGAGTGCGGGTACAATCGGCAGCACAGCTGTTGATATCCATGCAACGGTTGTCTCCAAGTCTCCTGGGACCACAGTCTACTTCGACACGAACGGTGATGATCCCGAGGTCGACGTTGAAACTGACGCGTTCACGAACAGCGGCGAGGTCCTGATCCGTTGGGAACTCTTCCTGGCCAACACCAACATTGCTGCGATTGGCGCGCCAAACATTACCATCAGCGACGTTGATGGCGACGGAGCGCCTTTTACTGTTGAGACCGTCACGCCGAGCCTTTCCGGCCTGAACTCCGTGACCACGGCGTCCAGCACAGACATTTTCATTCAGGCGCAGAACGGCGAGGTCGTCGCATCGGGCACAAAACGCGATGATGGTGTACCGCCTTTCGATCCAAACTTTGCATCCGGCGGCCCAACGCGAGATGCGGCTGCCGTCACGTTCCAGTGGGGCGACACAACATCTTGGGATGTCACTTACCGCGTAGATTCAGCAAACGCCCTACGCGTGTTTCTGCACGATGGCGATGGTGACTTCTCGTTTGCCGGAGGCACCAACACAACAACATTCACCTCAGTGGATCTCGATGCCAACGACAGCTCCGGCGCGACCGGTGCGGATTTTGCCGGCACCTACGCTCTTGGCACGGCGGCGGTCCCGATCGCGGATGCGATCGGCGGTGATGTTGCGATCACAGCCGACAGTGGTGTCAACATCGCATCGGCATCGATCACTCTCACAAATCCGATTGTCGGCGATACGCTGACTGTCAACGGCGCGGCGGGCAACGCGGGTACGGTCCCAGGCACCGCGATCAGCTTCAGCATTTCCGGTTCTACGATCTCGCTCTCCGGCACGGCCACGCCTGCGCAGTACGAGGCGGCCATTGAAGCACTGCGGTTTGCAAACGCCGATACCAATGCAGCCCTCAGCAACCGGAATTTCTCTTTCGAGTTTACGGACTCCCGCGGTTTCGGCACCAACATTCCAGTTGCAACACTCAGCATAACAGCTCCGCCGGCCAACGCGGCGCCGATACTCGACCTCGACGACATCTCCGGCCTGGCGCCAGTGCCAGGGCAAGGCACCTTCACGCCCCTGACATTCACGACCTCTGGCTCAACAGGTCTCAATGGCCAGACGGAGGTTGACGATGGTGCGGGGGAATTTGCGCGCTACGATAATGTCGGCACCATCAATGGTCAGCAAATCGATTTTGTCGCCACCGTTGTTCGATTTGTAACTGATCCAAATGAACTTTCGAGCGCGGCGCCGGCGGATGCCGCCGACAATCCGATCTTTAACATCAATGGGCCTGTCGGAAATACGGACAACGCCAACGTATTGCTGGGTAACGGCGGGACTGGCAGCGATAACCGTGCAACCGTTGAAGTCCGCTGGGAAGCTGTTCTGTCCGGAACAGATACACCAATCACCGGCGACTTTGCCGTGGTCCTTTCCGATCTCGATCAGAACGCTGGCAACATTAACAATTTCGAGGAAATTGTCGTTGATACGTCTAGCCTCGACAGCTTCATAATTGGCGAAACCTCCGGTGGTGCGTCCAGTCCGACCGGCAGCGATCTACAAGTTCTCGACGCTCAAGGGAACGTCATCTTTGAAGCGGATGACGACCCAACAACGTTCAATGAGACAGGCCTGATCCGATTTAATCCGAGCGATGCCGACCCTGACACGCCAGGCGCACGCCCAGACAACTCAGTCCAACTGAATTTTACCAATACATCGAGCTTCACCGTCATTTATAACCGCCAAGCCAACGGCGGGAACTTGTCGATGGATGGGAACTTCTCCGCTCCTTTCTTTGGCTCGCCAGTGACTGTCGACACAAACCCTGACTTTGCGAACATTTTCACAGAGGGCGAGGCACCGGTTGCGATTTCAAGTGATCGGATTCTTGTGACTGACGATGGGCAGATTGCATCCGCCACAGTAACACTCACCAACCCAGAGGCCGCTGACCAAATCAACGTGCCAGCGACTCTGCCGAATGGGATTTCGGTCCAGTCATCCAACGCCAACCAGATCGTGCTGACCGGTCTTGCGTCACCGGACGACTACGAAACTGCGATCAACGCGATCACGTTCGAAAACACCTCTACCACGCCAAACGATACAACGGTGCGTGAGATTGATGTTGATGTGACCGACGATGGAGGCCTGACATCGAACATCGGCACGGCGTTCATGCAGGTCATTGACGTCGTCAATTCAGTCGACACCGATGGCGACGGCATCACAGACGACATGGATGTCGATGACGACAATGACGGCATTCTCGACGTCAACGAAATGGATGTGCAGGGCGCTGGCTCTGGCGGCACGAACACTGACACGGGCATGGCGAACCTGCTCGGCGGCGGCACTGAAACCATCGACGGCGTTGATGTTACGGTATCGACGACGGGGACAGTCAACCCATTCGCGGGTGATGGTCAGCTTGATCCGGGCGCACATATCAACCCTGGCTTCGGCGCAAGCACGTCGACGATCACGTATACGTTCTCGCAACCGGTAACGTCCTTCTCGACGACGTTTGAAGCGCAACAGGACGAAGAACAGATCACGTTCAATCATCCGGCGTCTTCGGTGACAAATGTCCTGAACTCGACCTATGGTGTCGCGCCGCAAATCATGAGCCAAGCGACGCTCGAAAACGGCGGCCTTGAACTGCGGTCCAATCTAACCGACGACACGGGTTCAAACACAGCCGCCTCGTTTGGTTCGAACTCGATCGTGACGTGGAACTTCGTGACGCCGGTCACGTCGCTCACGATCACGCACATCGGCGTTGATCGTGGCAATGGCACGCTCAATGGCTCAACCAACCAACCGCTCGGCGCCTCCAACTACAATGGCACAATTATCGGTGGTGCATTCGACCTCACCCGCGCGGGGAGCGTGCAGGATATTGACACCGATAACGATGGTATCTTCGACCGCCTCGACATCGACGCCGACAACGACGGCATTACCGACAATATCGAGGCACAGACGACGAATGGATATATTGCGCCGTCAGGTGTCGGCAACGGCATTACGGATGCCAACAACGATGGCCTGGATGATAATTACGATCTCCGAGCGGTCACCAGCGGCACTGCGGCGGCAACGGTCGCTGACGCCCGAATTGCGCCTGTCAACACGGATGCGGCTGGTACAGCCGGAATCACGTACACGGCCGACACAACGCCGGACTACCTCGACCTGGATTCCGACGGCGACGGCGTCTTTGACATCGACGAAAACGGGCTTGGTGTTGCCGACACCGACAATGATGGCCGCTTCGACAACTTCGGGCCTGACACCATCGATGGCACGGGAGATGAAGACTTTTCATTCGTCGACGCCGATGGTGACGGTCTAGCCGACGCATTTGAAGATGCGATTGACGGGGTCAACAACGATGGGTTTGTGGTCAACGAGGGCGAAGCACCACTTCCCGCCAACAGTGCAACATCTACGGGTGCCACCTATCTTCCGGATGATGGCGACGCCGTTGCGGGCTCGATTGTGCCTCTAACGACTGACTTGAACTACCGCGACGCGCTCGTCGACAACACGGCCCCGATCATCGACCTGAACGGACCGAACAACGCTGGCATCGATTACGATGACCAGTTCGTCGAGGACCAGCCCGGGCAACCGCTCGCAAACCTCCTGTCATTCGATGGGACCATTCAAGATGCCGAAGACAACATTGTTGAAGTCACCATCATCCCAACGCTGCCAGCGGCAAACGATGGCGACAACGAATTCCTCCGCATCGACGCGAACGGCATCGACCTGTCGATCCGTTTGAGTGATGGCCTCGTGACCGCAAACACCCCGCTCGTTTTCGGCAACACAACGTTCGAAGTCACGACGCAGGCCGGCGACATTAACATCCGCAAAGTCGGAGGCGGCCAGATCGACAGCGATGATCTGCAGGGTTTCCTTCGCCTGCTGGCTTACCAGAACACCGACCAGAACAACACCAGTGGCAATCGCACATTCGAGTTCCAGGTCAAGGATCCGATATCCACGTCGATTGCGACAACCACCATCACCGTTGATCGCGTGAACGATGCACCGATTCCGGTTGTTGATCCCAACGCCCCGGGCTTCAACGGGACCGTTCAAGACCTGACGAGCGGCATCGCACCGACGCCCTTTGCGATCCTGTCGCCGACCGATGGACCGGCCGAAATCAGGGTTACTGATCTTCTCGCTCAACTTGACATCACCGACATCGAGCAGACCGAATTCGGTATCGGCATCATCTTCGCCAACGAGAGCCAGGGCGTCTGGCAGTACCAGCGCACGGATGTGACCAATCACCCCTGGACCGACTTTGAAGTCGGCGATGTGGGCAACGAG
Organism: Pseudomonadota bacterium; assembly: GCA_039816705.1. Classification (GTDB taxonomy): domain Bacteria; phylum Pseudomonadota; class Alphaproteobacteria; order Rhizobiales; family CALHAX01; genus CALHAX01. Next base: position 20,591 of record JBCBXF010000017.1, read on the forward strand.
AACCCGACGCCGGTTCCGGCTGAACAGGCGTTGCTGATGGACCCGGATGCACGTCTGCGCTTCGTCCCTGGCACCGGCTTCACCGGAGATGCGGATCTGCACTTCCGCGTCTGGGACCAGACGGCTGGCACGGCCTCCAACCCGCCGAGCCTTGTGGCTGACGACAGCGGCGGTGTGGCACCATTCAACGCATCTGCGCTCTCGAATGCCGTGTTCGCGGTTTCTGCGACAGCAGACACCGATGGCGACGGAATCGCTAATGATGTTGATGTCGATGACGACAACGACGGCATCCTCGACGTAGTTGAGGTCTTCTCGGAAACGACGCCAGGACTCCCAGCGACGACGGCGGACACCTATACATTCGGGCCCAACTTCGGCGTGTCAGATGGTCGGGATCAGACCGACCAGCAGACCTCCGGACCGCGCGCCAACCGTGGTGAAGTCGCGCTTGACCTCGGCGACGTCGTTGTCTTCGACGTGACCACGAGCGGTGGTGACGCTCAACTGATCGCCTTTGATCTAACAGGCGGGAATGGAACCAATTACGGCATCGAGATTGACAATGGTGCGCCCCGTTTCAACGTCATTGGCGCTGGTGGGCGAAACTCAGCATTTGAATTCCTGGACCTCGCATTTTCGGTCTTCGACGCAAACGACCCTGCCTTCAACGGACTTTCGCTGCCCGATATAGCCGCCGCTATTCAGGGTGGTGCCGGCACAAAACTTGTGCAGGAAATGGTGTTTGACACTGGCGATCTGGACGCCACGAACCGTCGCATCGAGGGCGTCGGTGCAAGTGTTGCTGATCTGAAAAGTTACACGAGTGAGGCTGTGTCATCGCACGAGATCCAGCTATCTGGCGATGTGGTTGAAGCGATCGGAACAGCTAACAATCCATCCGATTTCGTCCGGTTCACCTACAAGGAAAATGATACCTTCCAGGTACGCGTCGTAAACACCGGGGGTGACAATGCAGGCTATGCGTTGAACTTCCAAGCTGATGGTGTTTTCACATCGCCAGTAACATCAACCGTTGCCGGCGATACAGACGGCGATGGGCTGCTTGATTTTGTCGACATTGACTCTGACGATGACGGCATCACCGACAATGTCGAAGCGCAAGCAACGGATGCGTACATCGCGCCATCGGGCACTGGCGCGGCAATCGTGGACGTCAACAATGACGGCTTGGATGACCGCTATGACGCCCGGAATCCGCTCAATGGTGGCGCGGGGCTGACGGCTGGTTCTGCCGCGGCAACTTCGAATGACGCATTGATCGTACCGGTCGACACCGATGGGCTCGGTGGGGCTGACTATATTGATCCTGACAGTGACAATGACGGCATTCTCGACGTCGCTGAGCGTGGCGACGGCGGCCCGACCACCTACACGGCTGGCGACGCTGATGGCGACGGCTTGGCCGATGTCTTCGAGGGCTCAGACGCCAATGACGGCTTCGATGTAAACGATGAGAACGTGTCGACCACTGCCGGTGCAACGGTCGCGGCACGCTCTGAATACAACCTCTCAGCCGATCCGAACCTCGCCGCTGACCTCTCGAACGTCGACGGCATTACCACCAACCTGACCTTCCGCGATCAGCTCGACACCGACGGTGACGGCGTCGCTGACATCCGCGATGTTGATGACGACAACGACGGGATTTTGGACACTGAGGAAGGGATGCTCAAAGAGGTCGTAACATTCGATACTTTGATGGATGGCACAACTTCGAGCGGCGTCTCTGTTTCCACAACACTTTTCGCGACACCTTTGGCAAACAACATCCAAGGTATAATCGACAATACGAACTACCGATTCCTCACCGACACAACGAGTTTAGACGCAACGCGCTTCCGCTTCTCAAACTCAGACCTCAACAACCTACCTGAACCTCTTGTTTTCGATTTTGCTGGGACGAGTGTGGCAGAAGTCCACCTTCATTTGGCAAGTTTGGATCAGGTTCGTATCGATATGCTGCTCGCCAATAATCCAAATATTGGTTTTGAGGTCATTTCAGGTGCTGCTTTCACTGAAACTGGAACCGGCGGCAACCTCTCCTTTGGAGACGCAGACAATCTCACAAGTGATGCTTCGGGTGCAGACGAGGAGGCCGATGGGTTTGGGGGCGGTTCAGCCGACGGTACGATACGCTTCTTTAGCCTTGATGGCTCAGCCATCACTCAATTGAATTTGGAGCTTTCACCCGAAGCATCACTTGTGAGATTGTCTGCGTCTCCAAAGGAGAGGTTGCCGCC
>JBCBXF010000180.1:0-6697 GCA_039816705.1 Pseudomonadota bacterium
CATGTCGAGGATTGCGGACGCGAGATACTCGACAGTTGCGAACCCCTGATTGAAGTTTTCTGCAGCGCGAAGTTTTTTCAGCAACGCACCCGGAATGGGGGCGCCTGTTTCGGCGTGCACCGCATACTTGGAGATAATCTCCTCGGTCATCAGCCAATGCTCGAAGAGCTGGGAAGGCAGTTCTACGAAATCACGCGAGACACTGGTCCCGGACACCGACGGATACGTGACCGCTGAGAGCAGGCCGTGGAGTGCGTGACCGAACTCGTGAAACAGCGTCACAGCGTCGTCATGGCTCAACAGTGCTTTCGCACCGGGAGCCGGTTTCACAAAGTTCATGACGTTGACAATCACCGGTGTCACGGCCGTGTCGAGCGCCTGCTGGCGACGCAACGCACTCATCCACGCACCACTCATTTTTGATGGTCTCGCGAAATAATCTCCGCAAAAAAGGCCTATGACTTTTCCATCCGCGCCGCAGACGTCCCAAGTGCGGACGTCCGCGTGATACATCGCGATGTCGGTGCGTTCGCTGAACGTCAGGCCGAACAAACGCCCGGCAGTGTCGAACGCCGCATCGATCATCCGATCGAGCTGGAAGTACGGTTTGAGCGTTGCTTCATCGAGATCGTATTTTTCCGCCCGGACCTTCTCGGCATAATGACGCCAATCCCAGGGTTGGAGCGGCTCGTTCATTCCATTCGCACTTGCGTATGCCTGAAGGTCGTCACGCTCCTGCAACGCGCGACGGCGGGCCGGACCCCACACCGTCGTCAGTAGATCTTCGACGGCTGCTGGTGTTTTCGCCATGGCGTTTTCGAGCTTGAGATCGGCGAAAGTGGCGGCGCCGATAAGGCTGGCCCGTTCGGCGCGCAACGCGACGATCTCGCGAATGAGCGTGCGATTGTCCGTCTCGCCTCCGTTGGCACCGCGCGCGGTCCAACCAGCAAAGGCAGCCTCACGCAGGTCACGCCGTTCGGAGAATTGCAGGAACGGATCGATGCTGGAGCGTGCGAGCGTGATCACCGCATCGGCCAAGCTCTTTCGCTCTTTCGCCTCCCGCGCAGCGGCATCACGCAGGAAATCAGGCAGTCCGGCGAGATCATCCTCGCCAGTCAGCTCGAGTGTGAAAGCGGCGTCATCAGCGAGAACATTTTGTGTGAACTTGGTGGTGAGCTCAGCCAGATGCTCTGCCGTCTCGGCCATGCGCGCCTTGCTCGCATCATTTAGGCCGGCGCCAGCGCGCAGTGCGTTCTTGTAGTAGCGCTCCAGAACCTGATGCTGCTCAACGGTGAGAGAAAGTTCGTCGCGTCGCTCGTAGAGGGTGGCGATGCGTGCGAAGAGTTTGGCGTTGAGCACGATTTCGCTTGAGTGGCGCGCAAGGCGGGGCGCGACATCGCGTTCAACCGTCTGCAGGTCCGGGTTGGTGTGCGCCCCTGAAAGATTGAAGAAGACGGACGCGACGTTCTCAATATCGCGACCTGCGCGCTCAAGCGCGTCGATCGTGTTCGGGAAGGTGGGCGTGTCGCTTGTCGCCGTGATCGCGTCGATTTCAGCTCGGTGATTTTCGAATGCGACTTCGAAGGCAGGGGCGAAATGCGTGGCATCGATCCGGTTGAATGGCGGCACCTCATGCGGTGTCGACCAATCATCGAGCAGCGGATTTATCAGCTCTTGGGATGGCATGGTCATCGGTCGCTCCTCGCACGGATGGCGCGGGCGCGTTGGCGCCGGCGGTCTTTGCGGCGACGATAGACCGTTTGACGTGTCTTTGCGAAGTTGCCTTTCGCCTCAGGCGGAGAACGCGAGGCGGACACGATCCACCTGGCTTGCGACCGGGTTTTTCGGGGCCGGAGCGGGGGCGGGACGAGCTGTTTCGAACGTCACGTCAAGGCGCTTGACCGTATCTAGGAGACGGAAACTCGCGTGCACGAGTTGCTGCAGTTTTTCGGGCAGCTCTTCAAAATTACGGACGTGGCTCGGGCGCGAAATCGCGTCAAGCTGGACTTTGCGCCGCTCGGCGAGAGCCTGATCGCGATCGATCGATTTTTCATTGAGTGCGCGACGGATCAAAAGCCATGAGGAGACCTGCATGAGCCGTGTTGTCAGCCGCATGCTTTCGGTTGCGTACGCGAGAGACAGGTCTGTCTCCAGGCGACGCGCTTCCTTGCGGCCTGCACCATCAAGATATGCTGCGGTTTCTTCAACCAGCGCCATGCCGTCGCGATAGAGTTTCTGGAAGTGCTCAGAGCTGACGTACCGCTCCGTAAAGGCGATCGGCTCAGAACCGATCGAAGTAGCGCTTGACGACAGCGGACGTTGCACAGACGGACATTCACTCATGACGCGAGGTACCTAAATACTGAACTGCGACTTCGTATGACGCGCGAACATGGCATGCAAGCGGCAGACCGCTGGCGCGCGACGATTTCAATGGTGCAAGGCTTCGCTGAGCAAAGCGTTAATGCAGCGTACCGTGATGGTACAGTGTGCAAGCGCGGTGCGTGGCCGCGAAACGATGGCACTCAACGCATCGGTGACGCGGCTCGCACTCCCCGCAAAAAAAGAGCCGCTCAAACGAGCGGCTCGAAAGTTAACAGGGAGGCGTCAAACAGGAAGAGCAAGTCTTGCCTGCAGATCCAGAGGACTGGATGCCGAGACATTATCGCTCGATGGCTAATGCCCAGTTAACGCTGTGCCAGAAACCGACACGTCAGCAATGCGCACGACCACTCACGCGCGCCAGATTTCCAAATTATGGCTTCGATCGGTCATCTAGCGCGTTATGATTTGAAGGCCTCTTCAGCGGCACTCATATGGGCTTTTCGCGATGCGATTTCTGCTTCGACACGACTGATCTCTTCGCGCAATGCGGTGATCCGCTCATCAAGTTCGACAAGCGAGAGCGCGGAGATGTCTTCGCCAAGGCTTGGGCCACCCGCTGACTTCGTGTCTGGAAAGATATCGTCGAGATCCATGATCACCCTCCTTGTGCCACGCGCGCCACTGCGTGTGTTTGCATTGTCTGATACGGCGCAATTTGCGAGAGAGAACGCACCGCCGATCCGTTGTGTACAGGATGATCCGCCATGACCGAAATCCCCGAATTCATGCAGGCGGTCGCGCTTGACGGCGCCGGGGGACCGGACGTGCTTTCGCTCGAACAGGCCCGCACGCCGTATCCCGGTGAAGGCGAGATCCTCATCCGTGTTGCTGGCGCTGGTGTAAACCGGCCCGATGTGCTGCAGCGGGATGGACATTATCCTCCGCCGAAAGGGCATTCGCCAAGGCTCGGCCTCGAGGTGGCGGGCACGGTTGCGATCGCGGGACGCGGCACAACCCGCTTCAAGGAAGGGGACGCCGTTTGCGCGCTGGTGAACGGTGGCGGTTATGCCGAGTATTGCATTGCTGACGAAGGGGCGGTTCTGCCGATCCCCGGCCGGCTGACGCCTGTCGAAGCGGCCGGACTGCCCGAGACGGTGTTCACCGTCTGGCACAATGTGTTTGAGCGGGGTGCGTTGCGCGCCGGTGAGTGGCTGCTTGTGCACGGCGGATCAAGTGGGATCGGGACGACCGCAATCCAGATGGCGAAAGCGCGTGGCGCGCACGTCGTGGCCACCGCGGGCAATGCCGAAAAATGTGAGGCTTGTCGCAGCCTCGGGGCGGACCACGTGATCAACTATCACGAAGAGGACTACGTCGCGGCGACGAAAGACGTCACTGGCGGCGGCGCCAACACAATCCTCGATATGGTTGGGGGAGATTATATCGAGCGAAACTTCAAGGCGGCAGCGCCGGACGCCAGAATTGTGCAAATCGCGTTCTTGAACGGCTCCACTGCGGACGTGAACTTTATGGCCCTTATGTTGAAGCGATTGACGCTAACCGGTTCGACCCTTCGTGCACGAACGGCAGAGGTCAAAGCCGGGATCGCACAGTCTGTTGAACATGAAGTCTGGCCGCACGTCGTTGAGGGCACGGTGCGTCCGCTCGTGGATTCGACGTTTGCGCTGGCGGATGTACGCAAGGCACATGCTCGCATGGATGGCGGGTCACACATCGGGAAAATAATTTTGACGATGGAGTGAGGTCTTGAGTTGGCGGGCGCAGAACTTCCTGTTCCGACCCTGCGTTCCTCCTACGCTCGGCCTATCTGTTGCGCGCACAGCGTGACAGGGATTTGACATGACCGGGACATGCTCCACCGTGAACCCGGCGACGGGCGGTGATTTCAGCATCCATCCCATGATGAACGATGCTGAACTCGCGGAATATCTCTCCAAAGTCATTGTTATTGCGCACGACCAATCCAAAGCCGTCGTTGCGGATCATCGGGTTCGCGGCGGTACAGTTCCGGAAGGTGAGGGGTTTTATGATCCTGCACCCAGTCTTAAGAGTGTGTCGCCAGGCCCGCCGGCCTGCAACGAAGAACTGTTGGGGCCGGTCGCGTCATTGATCCGGGCCAAAAATGCGGACGACGCAATGCGAAGTACCATTGATCGTCGTTTCGGCCTCAGCGGCGGTATCATGTCAGGAAACGTCGAGCGCGCTGTCGCACTCGCGAAGACGCGGTTCGACACCGGAATGGTCTTCATCGATGGCTTTGGTCTTGCGGCACCCGGCAGGCCGTTCGGGGGCGTGACGAATTCGGGATATGGGCGCGAGCACGGCGGGTCCGGCATTCGCGAATTCGTCAATGCCAAGGCGGCGCATATGATGGCTGCGGCTTGAGCACTCTTTGGTTGAAAAGCTTTAAGCGGCAACCGACCATGAAAGACCGTTGATCGCAGCGACGGGTTTTTTCTCCGCACCTTCGAACAATCCGTCCAGGGTTGCCTGATCGCGCTTCTGGCCTGGCTGCAGGTGAATACCGCTTGGGACAAACAGGCAATCAAGACCGGCGGCATGTGCGCCTCGGACGTCAGTCTTCAGCCCGTCACCAATCGCCAGAATACGACTGTTGTCCGGTACCATTCCTCGCGCTGCGCGGATGCGGTCGCGACAGAGATCATAGATCGGCAGATGTGGCTTGCCGGCATAGATCACCTGCCCACCGATCTCTTCATAAAGGACTGCCAGACCGCCTGCGCAATGCACGATCTCCGCGCCCCGCTCGACAACGAGATCCGGGTTTGCGCAGATCATCGGGACGCCGCGCTCATGGAAAGCCGTCAAGCGCTCGCGATAGTCTTCCGGCGTCTCCGTGTAGTCGTCGAACAGGCCCGTGTTGACGATGAGCTCTGCCGCGTCTGCCTTAACCAGCGTGACATCCAACCCTGCAAAGACAGGGCGATCGCGCTCTGGACCGAGGTGAAAAATCGGTTTGCCTGCGCGTTCTGTAATCAGGTGCCGCGTCACGTCACCAGATGTGACGATCGCGTCATAGGCTTCGTCCGGCAGGTGGTAATAGACGAGCTGCTCGGCCACTTCCGTATTGGGACGCGGGGCATTCGTGATGAGGACGACCGTCCCACCTTGCGCACGATAAGCGACAAGCGCTTCCGCCGCTGCAACGAAGGGATCGCGGCCATTGTGGACCACACCCCAGATGTCGCAGAGCCATGCATCATAGTCTGAGGCCAGCGTATGCGCGCTGGTGATGACCGGAATCACAGGTAATTTTCCAAATGCAGGTGAGAGCGCCGAGGATCACAATTCTCGCCGCTCTGAAGACGTTCGTCGTGCGTTTCTGACTTAGGCTGCTGCGCTCTCTTCGGCAACCTCGGCAGCGACCTGTGGCAACAACGGTTTCGGTTCCGAGAACAGGTAACCCTGCCCAAGGTTGGTGCCGACAGAAACGACCTTTGAGAGCTGGTCGCGGCGCTCAATGCGATCAACGATGATCGTTTGGCCGCTATCGCGGGCAACGCTCTGGATCGTTCCGGCCCGCGCGCGCGCATCGGCTTCATTCAGGCCGGCGTCGAAAAATGCAGAGTATGGGAGTTTAATGAACGCTGCATCAATTTCGCGAGCGTTCGCAATCGCCTGTTCTGCGTTGTGCACCTTGTCGATAGAGATGCGGAAACCCAGGCCTGAGAACTGCCGCAATGCTGCGCGGATCGCAGGATCTCCGGATGTGACGGATGCGTGATCGACCTCAATGATCATGTAAGGAGCGACGTCGCGCAGACCGTTCGCCGCTTTCGCAAGATCAGTGACGAACGCCGCGTCCTGAAGAGCTTCCCGCGACAGGTTGCAGAATAGCGGCTGCGCCTGCTGGCGCTCAGCAAGTTTCCGGAGAAGCCGCGCAGCACGGACCATCACGAGGTGATCGAGTGACACAGTCACTTGCGCATCTCGAATGGCGTCCGGGTGATCCTCGGCTGCAAGGACATCTCCATCAGCCTGTTTGATGCGCCCGAGGACTTCAAAAAAGCGCACCTTTCGATCGTTAATCGAGAGGATCGGCTGGAGATAGATTTCAATGCGGCGCGCTTTGCTGGCCTCGCGAATTCCCTCGGCTATCGGATCAAGTGCGCGTGGTGTTCCGAATTCCGGCATCTCGATCGGACCTGATGGCGACGCGTTGTCCGGCACGGGCTCCAATTCAGGCATGGCGGTCAGCGATGTCTCTTCGGATTGACGACGGCTCTGCGCCCTGACGTCGTCAACGACACTCTTCGACGTGGCATCCCAGGGCGCGTCCAAAAGCGAAGGGTCAACCTCGCGACGCGCCCCCATGCCGACTGTCAACTCC
>JBCBXF010000181.1:0-354 GCA_039816705.1 Pseudomonadota bacterium
CCGCCCTCGTGGCGCCCGACGAATGGTGGATCGAGCGCCGCGTGAACATCTACAACGCACTGTATCGCAAGGAGTACCGGGTCGCATATGCACTCGCCGCGAAATCAGGGCCCCTCTCAGCAAATGCCCGCAATGAAGCGCTCTTCATGGCCGGTTGGATCGCGTTCCGGTTCCTCGAAAAAGCAGAGCAAGGCCGCAAACACTTCGAAGCATTCACGCAAAGCGCAGACGGGCCACGCACCCGTGCACAGTCCCACTATTGGCTCGCAAGAGTGCATGACGTGCTCGGCAACACACAAGCCTCACGCGACGCATACAGCAAGGCAGCCAGGGAGTATGCGACGTTCTACGGTC
>JBCBXF010000181.1:364-6660 GCA_039816705.1 Pseudomonadota bacterium
GAGCGCCTGGAGAAGGTCGCTGTTGACGGCCTGTTTTGCGAGGGCAGGGGTGAGCGCAGGCGCTCCGGTTCGCGTATATCGCAGACGCGCCTTCGCTCCGTCGTCGCCTCTTGCGCGGCATCTCACGCTCACGTCAGTCGGCAGCCATTTATGAACTTGCAGCCCAGTTCGCGATCTCGATCAACGACACACAGATGTCCGTCCGCATCGGCAAAGCCGCGCTGTTCCATGGCATCCCCCTCGTTGACTATGCCTACCCGACACACGCCTTTCCGCTCTTTAAGCCCATCGTGCCCCCGCCTGAACCGGCCATGCTGTATGGGCTCGCGCGCCAGGAAAGCGAGTTCAATACGCTGATCAAGAGCATTGCCGGCGCACGCGGCGTTCTCCAGGTGATGCCGCCGACCGCACGTGACGTCTGTCGCACGCACAACCTCAGATGCGGATCGCGTCGTGCTCTGACGCGCCGCCTGTCCGCAGACCCGTCGTACAATGCTGCGCTTGCAAGCGCCTATCTGACCGGACGGCTTGAAGAGTTCACCGGCTCCTACATTCTGACCTATGCGGGCTACAATGCAGGGCCCGGCCGCGCCCGCTACTGGATTCGAAAGAGTGGCGATCCCCGCAACCGCAATGTGGACCCGATTGACTGGATCGAGCTGATCCACATCAAGGAAACACGCGAGTACGTTAAGAAAGTCATGGCGAACCTGCAGATCTATCGTGCCCGCCTTGGCGCTCATGAGACCGCCCTGCAAATCTCCAAAGACATTGAGCGCGGCAGTTTTTGAGCGGTCCGCAGTGAGCGATCAACTGCAAGCGCTGGCCACCGAAACGCCGACACGCTAAATCGTCCCATTCTTGCATGGAACTTGAGCGGATGGCTGTCATGGCGAACCCAGCCACTGCTACGCAAAGCGCACCAGCCGAAAACGACGATCTGATCCGTCGCGACATCACGTTCACGTCGCGCGATGGTCTTCGCCTTTACGCGCACGCCGTGGAGCCCAAGCGCCAGAGCCAGCACACGGTTCTCTGCCTGCCGGGACTGACGCGAAACTCACGCGATTTCACAAGCCTTGCCGAGACGCTCGCCCGCCGTGGGCACCGGGTTATCAGTGTTGATTATCGCGGCCGCGGCCGATCGGACCACGACAGTGACTGGCGCAATTATTCTCCGTTTATCGAGGCGCTGGATATTACCGATCTTGCTGCCCGCGAGCACGAAGCAGCCGTCCATATCGTCGGGACATCGCGCGGCGGCTTGATCGCCATGATACTCGCCGCACTTCGCCCGACGATGATGCTTTCAGTTGTGCTGAACGACATCGGCCCACGGATCGAACCGGACGGCCTCGCGCGCATCATTGGCTATGTCGGACGCATCCCGGCACCGCTTGACTGGAACGATGCCGCACGCACTGTTGCTGACATCAATAGCCGGGATTTCCCGGCCGTTAGTGCTGAAGAGTGGGGTGTACTTGCCCGCCAGTGGTTCAACGACAGCCACGGGCGACCAATTGCTGGTTATGATCCTGCACTGGCCCGCGCACTCACCGCGTCGCGGGCTATGATCCCTGAGATGTGGCCGCAGTTTCGCGCGCTGGGAAAATTTCCGATCCTCGTGATCCGCGGCGAAAACTCTGATCTGCTCTCAGCTGAGACAGTCGCCAAAATGTGCCGGTTGCATCCCGATCCACGCGCCATTGAGGTGCCGGGTGAAGGCCACGCGCCGCTATTGCGTGACGCCCTATCGCAGAGTGCGATTGGCGACTTCTTAGGCGATGTCGACCGCAAGCTAGGCGTCGGGCGAGCGCACTAGGAGAGAACAGAATTCACTGTGAGCGCTCAACCCGTTTCGGCCAGAAGCTTGGCTTGAGCAATCCAGTTCTCGTTCTCGATGCGGCCTTTGAAATCGAGCACATCATTGACCGCAGCAATGTCCTGCTCGCCCCAACCAGCAATCTGCTCGTAGGAATACACACCCATCGCGTTGAGCTTTTTCTCAATGACGACGCCGATCCCGCGAATCCGCTTCAGGTCATCACTCGGGGCGGACGACAGAACCCGACCTCCGCCAGACCGCGCAGAACGACCGTCATCACGGTCTTCCCTGCGCCCTCGCCGCGCCCGTTGACGCTCCGCCCAGGTCGAGCGCTGCCCCCCTCCCTCAAACCTCTGATCGTCTCGCTCGGGATCTACACGCTCACTGCGCGGCAGCCGATCACGCAACGCGGTGGGGGCATCCGCATCAGCTTCAGCTTCATCTGTGCCCGTCGTTTCGGGTTCAGCATTATCCACCGTTTGGTCTTGCGATGCCGACGTAAAGTCATCGCCGCCCCGCTCCGACATCGACATCGCTCCGTCGCGGTCCGTTGCATCAACAGAGGCAGCGTTGCCGGACAACGCGGCTCCCGCCCCGGCAGCCGCAACCGATGTCACGGCAGTTGCCGGCGAGACAACCGCATCGACGACCACGTCATCGGTCGTTTGCTCGACGGCCGCGGGTTCCGGTTTTGCCACCGGAGCGGTCACAGCCAACGGGATCGAAGACCGAGCCCGACCTGATTGTCGACCGGAGAAAAATGTTTCGCGACCGGCACCCAGCAACGCAGCCTGTTCGATCCAGCCTTCGCGCGAGACGCGCGCGGGCCGCGCGAACTCGGAATTCACGCGGGCAACGCCGGCCGCATCGAGATCGGCGATCTGACGATAGGTCGTGATCCCGATGTCGTTGAGTGTTGCACTTGTCTCGGCATCGATCCCTTTGATCCGCGTCAGGTCATCGGGTGACGACGACGCATCCACAACGGGTGTCGCAACAGCAACCTCCTCGACATCTCCCGTGTCGTCTGCCGCGGCAGCGACCGCTGCCGCACCCGCGAGACCCGCGGCGATAGCGCCACCAAGGCCAGCACTATCGCTGGCGGCATTCGCCTCTGTTGCCTCATCGCTCTCGATTGGCTCTGCAGTGGGGGCCGCGTCATCGTCTGATACGGCAGGTTCAACCACATCGTCAGTGTTTTGAGGCTCCGGATCATCAAGCGAAATCGGTTTGGGTTTTGAGTCCTCGGCAATTTCAGGCTTGTCCACGTCAGGTGCTGGAGCACCGGCCTCAAACGTTTCGTCGTCAACAGGACCGTCAGCCTCCGCCGCGACAAACGCGTCGACATCAAAGTCGTCGATGTCCGGCGATGGCAGTTCGTTGGTCTCCGATGCCGCACCTGCAGTCCCCACGTCATCGGATGCCTCAACGTCTGCCGCACTCGCCCGAGCCGCGGCGACCGCAGCCGCTGCAGCAGCGGTCGCCGCAGCAACCGCACTGCTGACGCTCTCGCTGGCGTCCGCGACATCCTTCTGTGTCTCCTCCATGTCCGGCGTACCGGACCCATCATCATCAGAGACGGACGCGGATATTTCCTCCGTGTCCGGCGCAGGCGACGCATCCGCTTCAGCGGGCTCCGGTGTCTCTGCCGAGGCGGGCTCTGTCGTCTCTGCCGCTGCAGATCCGGTCGGCTCGTCGCCAACTTCAGCATCATCGCTCGATGTGTGAACACCTTCGGGCTCAGCCACTGGTTCCGCAGTGGCATCAGACGACGGCATGATCTCTTCGGCCGCCGAGGGCTGCGGATCAATGATCGGCCCGTCATCCGCCAACGCAACCTGATCAACCTCCGCCTGCTCCGCCGCGTCTCGATCGCCAAATAGTCCCGAGGTCGGCACCGGCTGTTCCCCAGCATCCGGTGTGGACGCCATTTCGCGCGCGGTCAGTGCAGCGCTACCTGCACCAGCAGCGGCTGTCGCGAGAGCCGGACGTTTTGACGGAATGGCCTTGCGCGTCAAACAGGCAAGCCAAGCGCCAGCAAAGAAGCAGCCGGCCAGCAAGAGGGCAGTATAGAGGATGTAATACGGCATAGCGTGTCCCTTGAAAGCGCGCGATCAGTGCCCCGCGTTTTCGTCCTCCTCATATCCGCAAGCGAACCAGCCGACGACAAAGCCCAGCAACCCGCATAGGATTGCATAAGGCAGTAGTGCCTGAAGCAGATAGATCATCGTCGTTGTCCCCCGTTTCGGCAAATCGAAGACGCCCCCGGGCGCCCACGACGCGTGCCCTATTGTTCCGTCACCGTGAACTCGATGCGCCGGTTGCGAGCCCGATTGGCGCGTGTGTCGTTGTCAACGAGCGGTTCGGTCTCGCCGAGGCCACGTGTCCGCATGCGCGAGGGCTCAACGCCCTTGTCCGCCAGATAGGCGGCAACGGCGCCCGCGCGTTCCTCCGAAAGCTTCTGATTATATGCGTCCGGCCCACGCGAATCCGTATGTCCCGCAACGCGAATACGCGACTTCGGACACCGCAGCGCGACCGCTGCCAGTTTGTCCAGCGTTGCCCGTGCGGCTGGTTTAATCTCCGCACGCTCGCTGTCAAAATTGATCGGCGCCAGGCTGGTCAGTGTGTTCATCACATTGCCGCATGTCCCCGCATCCACCGTGTCAGTGGCCGCAACGACCTTTTCGACATCTGCTGCCTCAAGAGCTTTCGGCGACAGCACCAGCGATGACACGTCAAAACGACCGGGTGTGGCGCGGTCAACAGCGGTGCGGACGGCGCGTGCCGCATCACCAGTCGTCGCGTCGCCGTAGAGCTCAAGCCGGCTGTTGGTCACTTCCAGTGCGCCGTTTCGCAATCTCGAAAGCTGGGCCAATGCCACGCGTGCCGCGCTCAACCAGGCTTCGTCTGGAGCCCCGTCAATAACCTCGAGCCGATCCACCACGCCGCCGTCAAAATTCTCACGTGCGATACGACGCAGAGCGATCCGCATCGCGCTCGACCCGACCTTGCCCGAGAGCACCAGCCGATCCGTGCTGTCGCGGGCGTCATCGCCATAATCGGAGGCGGAGATTTCCGACGCATCCCGGCCCTCGGACTGGGCGACTTCGCGATCCCGCCACATCTTCATGGGCGTTCCATTAAACTCCGCAACCAGCCTGTAGTCCTTGCGGCGGGCCTCACGTTCCGCGCGCCGAGCCGCAGCTAATTCCGCTTCGCGTACCCGGCGTGCGCGCTCGACCTCTTCAGCCTCACGGCGCCGCGTCTCTTCGGCCTGCGCCAAACGTTCCTGCTCAGCACGAAGCGCTGCACGACGCTCGCGCTCCCGTTGTGCGGCAGCGGCGCGCGCCTGCTGGACAAGGCGCTCACGTGCAGCAATGCGAGCGGCACGTTCCCGCGATTTTTTCTCCAAAATGGCCAAACGACGGGCCTCACGGTCCGCAGCCGCAGCGCGGGCTGCCTCGACGAGCGCTTCACGTTCGCGAATGCGACGCGCACGGTCTTCACGCTTGGCCGCAAGTGCTGCCTGACGGGCCGCTTCCTCTTCAGCCGGATTAACCTCGGGCGCGACCAGCGACACCGCGGCATCGGTCTCAAAACCAGCCGGCAGCAAACCGCGCAGACGAACCGCAAAGGTATCGCGCAGTTCCGCATCGCGCGTATCACCCTTCACGCTGACCTGCGCATCCCGCAGATCAATCGTCGGCTGATCGAGATCTGCCGTGGCTGCGATCGCACGCGATGTAAGATCGACCCACACATCGCGCCCATTCGGCACCCCCGATCCGAGCGTCATCTGGTCCGAGATGTCTGCATCTGGGAAACGTGTTCTTGCAGCCGCCAGCAAGGCCGCCCGGGCCGCTTCGTCCGGCACATGACCGGACAGCACAACCTGTTCCCCGCGCGCATCAAGCGACCAGACATAGGGCGAGACCAGCGGCGGGACAGTGCGCAACGCACGCACCTCATTGGCAAGCGCATAGCCGGATGCCGTGCCCGCGATCTGACCGATGACATCGCGCGCATTGCGCTGCGTGTCCGCCAGTCCGGTCACCGTCAGCTTGGTGTTGCGCAGGACCACCCGCACCTCTCGGAACGGTGTCGTCTCGTTGATCACTGCCTCGGCGGTCGCGGCAAAATTCTCCGGAGCTCCACCGGCAACCAGCATCCGGTCCGTGATCGTCGCACTTGGATACCGCGCCTTTGCCGCTGCAAGCAGGCGCGCACGTATCGCAACGTCAGGCACGTAGCCGTTGAGAACGACATCATCACCCAACCGGTCAAACGACCAGGTGTAGGTCTCCACATCCGGCGCCGTGACTGCGCGCTCCCCAAGCGTCCAACCTGCTGGGAGGCGATCCCGCAAAGCATCGAGGATCTGCGTGTAGGCCCGCGGGGACGCCGCCGCGCCTTCAATGTTGAATGTCGTATCACTCAACCCGACGCGCCCGCCCGTATCGAGACGCGC
>JBCBXF010000182.1:0-6595 GCA_039816705.1 Pseudomonadota bacterium
ACATGCAGACCTGAATGAGCGCGATATCGCCGCCCGGTTTGCATGTGATGGAATGGCCTCGGCCATCGGTTCTTCGTCATAGCGCGCCATGCCACCGCCACGGCCTGCGAACATGCGCGGCAAATCGGGTTGTGCGACAGCCGTATCGTGACGCTCCACCGCCTCATGCGCTGGCGAAGCGCTAACCTTGTGGATGACCTGGGATGGTGCACGCGCGGTCTCATGCGGTCGATGGATCGTCGGTGTGTTGTCCTGCGGCTCCGGAATTAGCACCTCCGGATGCGGCGCACGCGCACGCGATTTCCGGCGACGACGAAACAATCCACGCGGCGGCCGCGCTTC
Source organism: Pseudomonadota bacterium (assembly GCA_039816705.1). GTDB lineage: Bacteria > Pseudomonadota > Alphaproteobacteria > Rhizobiales > CALHAX01 > CALHAX01. The sequence continues at coordinate 343 of JBCBXF010000182.1, forward strand.
AGGCATATCTCGTGGCGCAGAGCGAGAGACCGGCGCAGCAGGCGCACTGGCAACCGGCATTGGCTCTTCGTTCGCAGAGTTCTGCGCAGCGGGCTCAAGCACAACCAGGAGATCGCGCGGGCTCAGGTTCAGCGTGCGGAACAGGAGCGCGATGCCGCCAACAAACAGCAGCCCACCGGCGATCAATCCGCCAAGCGAGGGCTCAATGGTGTCGAGGACCTGCCGCAGCACGCCAAAAGCAAAGTCCCCGACAAAACCGCCAAACCCATGCGCAAGCGGCCAGGCGGCAATGCGCGGCACGGCCGAAAAGCCGCCAGCAAGGAGAAAAAGTCCCGCGGGCCAGAACACGAGCCGCGCACTGGCAAGCGCTACGCGCTCATGTCGCGCCAGCTCGTATGCGAAAAATACCAGTGGCAAAACGGCAATCACAGCGACAAGCCCGAGGCCCTGAATGAACAGGTCGGAAATGATGCTGCCGATCAGGCCGAACGCATTTCCCTCCGCACCATGCAGATTGCTGGCCGTCTGCGCCTGCCAGGTCAGGAGTGCAACCCACACAAAGGCTGCAAGGGCAAGAAGTCCAAGCGCAGCGAGACGGAATGACCACGTGCGCAGCAGGCTTTCCACCGCCTGCGGCAGAAACCCGGCGCGTGGCATGCTCTCTTCGCGAAGCGACATCCTCGAAGCTCAACCCAGTTGTGTAACCAGACGCTCGAGCGCTACCTCCGTGATCGCCAGATCGTGGACGAGTGCGATGCGGATATGATCTGCGCCCGGATCGAGATCGTCGTCGGTCGGGTGACAGAGATAGGCGCCAGGCAACACCTTCACACCGCAACCTTTCCAGAGTGTTACCGTGGCCGCCTCGCCACCGCCAAACTGTGCCATATCGAGCCAGAGAAAGAACGAACCCGCCGGACGGCGGTAGCCATCAAGACCGCCAAGTAGCCGGTCGCAGGCCTCGAACTTTTCAACGTACTTTCGGCGGTTCGCGACGACATGGTCCTCATCGGCCCAGATGGCTGCGGACGCATGCTGGATCGGCAGCGGCACCTGCGGGCAAGTCACGTTGCGGAATGTCGCAAAGCGCTCAATGAAGACCGGGTCGCCCGCGCAAAAACCGGAGCGAAGACCCGGGAGATTGGAGCGTTTCGAGAGAGAGTTGAACGCAATCACATTCGCAGCATCACCTGTCTCGTGAAGAGCAACTTCGAGCCCACCGCATGGAACCACGTCGTCATAAATCTCCGAGTAGCACTCGTCGCAGAACAGCATGAAGTCGTACTTCCGCGCCAGATTGATTGCGCGCGTGAGATAAGCCCGGTCTGCCAGTGTCCCCTGAGGGTTCGAGGGAGAGCAAAGATAAAAGGCCACCAACCGCGCGAGCGTCTCCTTATCTTGTGACAACGTGTCGAGGTTGGGGAGAAAATTCTGCGATGGAAGCGCCGGGAGGAAAACCGGCGTTGCGCCAGCACTCAAAGCCGCCGCGGAGTACACCTGATAAAACGGATTTGGCATCGCAACGAGAGGCGCGGCAATGTCGGGACGTCGTTCGATCGCAGGCACAACTGCTGAATAAAGCCCCTCGCGGGAGCCATTCAGCGCCAGCACCATGCGCTCCGGATCGAGTGTGATTCCATACCGACGCACCGCCCAAGCCGCGATGGCCTGTCGCAGCGCAGCCGTGCCGCGAATGGGCGGGTACTGCGCAAAGCCAGAGGCCGCCTCCGTCATCCGCGCCATGACGACGTCCGGCATCGGATGCTTTGGCTCGCCGATCGTCATGTCGATCGGATCGGCGCCTGGAGGCGTGTCGCCGATCAATACGCGGATCGCATCCCATGGTGAACGTATGGGCGAGCGGATCGTGGATGTTGCGAGCTGCATCCCAATCTCCCCAGCTAAGGTCGAACGAGCGGCGTAGCAGGACCCCGCGGCGCGTCAACTAGGTGCTGACGTCGCGCCTGTGACCTGCGCAATAAAAAAACCCCTGGCAATCATCAGATCGCCAGGGGACGGAAGTTGTGCGTGGTAGACGGGACGGTGTGTGCGGCGTCGCCGGATCACCCCCCAAGTCGGCACGGCCTAGCCGATACGCTGGCTGCCTGAACCGAACTCCGGATACGCCTCGACACCGATATCGGCGAGATCGAGACCCATCTCTTCTTCTTCCTCAGTGACGCGAACGCCAATGGTGAACTTGAGGATCAGCCAGAGCGCAGCAGACGTCACGATCGCGAAGAGACCGTAAGCCACCACACCGGTGAGCTGGACACCGAACGATGCGTCCGAGTTCGAAAGCGGCACGACCATTGTGCCGAAGATACCTGCGAACAGGTGCACCGGCACAGCGCCGACAACATCATCGATTTTCAGTTTGTCGAGCAGTGGCACCGTGAAGACCACAATCGCACCACCGATAGCACCGATGAGGATGGCGAGCGCAGGTGATGGCTGGAGCGGCTCCGCCGTGATCGCCACGAGGCCGGCGAGGGCGCCGTTCAGCGCCATCGTGACATCGACCTTGCCGTAGATGATCTGCATGAGCACCAGCGAGGCGACCACACCACCAGCAGCTGCGAGGTTGGTATTAGCAAAGATGTTTGAAACGGCCGTAACATCTGTGAGCGATCCTGCTGCGAGCTGCGAGGCGCCGTTGAAGCCGAACCAACCGAGCCACAGGATGAACGTGCCGAGTGTCGCGAGCGGAATGTTCGACGCCACCATCGGCATGACTTTGCCGTTCACATACTTGCCACGACGCGCACCAATGATGATGGCACCAGTGAGCGCGGCCCAGCCACCAACCGAGTGAACGATTGTTGAACCGGCAAAATCCTGGAAGCCCATCGCGTCGAGCCAGCCAGCGCCCCATTTCCACGAACCAGCGATCGGGTAGATGAACCCGGCCAGCACGATGACGAAAATGAAGAACGCCCAGATTTTTACACGCTCGGCGACCGTGCCGGAAACGATTGAAGCGGCTGTTGCAACGAACACCATCTGAAAGAACCAGTCGGATGCGGTCGAGTAGCCGGTATCAAGCAGCCCCTTCGATGCGGCAGCAGCTGCGGCTGTTTGCTCGGCCGTAGCGCCGTCACCTGGCGAAAGCGTGCCCATGCTGTCGAAGCCGTAGGGCGCAAAAGTGCCCATGTAACCACCATCGACGCCCGTATACATGAGCGAGTAGCCGACCGCCCAGTACATCAGGCCGGCGATCGAATAGAGACCGATGTTTTTGGTGCACTGCATCGCCACGTTCTTGGAACGTACGAGCCCGGCTTCGAGCATGGCAAAGCCGGCTGCCATCCACATCACGAGGAAGCCGCCGATAAGGAACAGCAGCGTGTTGAAGATGAAGGCCGTCTCCGGCGTCACACCCGCAGGTGCATCCTGGGCCAGTGCCGATGGCACTGCCGATACAAGTGAGACGCTGGCGAGAACTGCCGTCAGCAGCCCGCAGCGCCAAGTTGGCGAAAGTTTCATGATTGAGTTGTCCTGATGAAGAGGCCCCGAAGAGCACGATGGGATGAGGCTAGAGCGCAGCAGCGTCGGTCTCGCCGGTGCGGATCCGGACCGATTGTTCGACGGCCATCACAAAGATCTTGCCGTCACCGATCTTGCCGGTGTTGGCCGCTTGCGTGATCGCATCGACAACGGCGCTGACGCGGTCATCTTCGACCACGGCCTCGACCTTCACCTTCGGCACGAAATTGATGTCGTATTCCGCGCCGCGATAAATCTCGGTCTGGCCTTTTTGTCGGCCGTGCCCCTGTACTGCGCTGATCGTCATGCCGGTCACGCCGATTTCGGCGAGGGCGGCACGGACGTCGTCGAGTTTGGGCGGTTTGATCACCGCCATTACCATCTTCATGGCGTTCCCCTTGGTCTGAGACGCGCGACGGCCACGAGTGCCGTCAGCAACGCCGCAGAGTCTCAAAGGGTGTGCCAAGTGTTAACGTCGGAGATAAGCCATTGAAGTATCAACGATTTGTTGCCGAGTGAGGATATTGACGCGCATCCGTGCATTGAGAATGTGCATAAAATTTATGCAAATAAGCAGATCTGCTCAGTCACTAGGCGCAACCAATCACGCATCGCGCTGACGCATCAAACCTTCCTGCGCCACGCTCGCAACAAGCACGCCGTCCCGCGTGTAAACCGAACCGCGACAAAAGCCTCGTGCCCCGTGGGCGGATGGGCTGTCCTGCGCATAGAGAAGCCAGTCATCGGCCCGGAACCGACGATGAAACCAGAGCGCATGATCAAGACTGGCGAGCTGCATGTCGTTGTCAAAGATGAGCTTACCGTGGGCAATCAGCGCCGTATCGAGCAGCGTGAAGTCTGACGCATAGGCCAGTACGCTCTGGTGGAGCGCAAAATCGTCAGCCAGGGTCTCCGTGCCACGGATCCAGACATATTGCTGCGGTGCGCGATCCGCACGCGACAGATACCGGGAGATATCGGTTGGGCGGAGCTCGATGGGACGCTCCCGCTCCCAATAGGCGCGGATGTTCTCAGGCATCTTGTCTGCAAACTTGGCGATCAAAGCCTGCTCGTCCGGCAAGTCTTCCGGCATCGGCAAACCCTCAGGCAAGGGCATCTGATGATCATAGCCGTCTTCTTCTTTGTGGAATGACGCGGACATCGAGAAGATCGCGTGACCGTGCTGCAGCGCGACGACCCGCCGTGTGACGAAGCTCTGCCCATCGCGAATCCGCTCGACCTCGTAGATGATCGGCACGGACGGATCACCAGGCCGCATGAAGTATCCGTGTAGCGAATGTGCGATGCGGTCGGCATCGACCGTGCGACATGCGGCCACCAGCGCCTGCCCGATCACCTGCCCGCCGTAAACACGCTGCCATCCAATGTCCGGGCTGCGTCCGCGAAACAGATTGACCTCTAGGCGTTCGAGATCGAGCGTTGCGGTCAAACCGCCACGGGCCACGTCGGATGATGTCTTGCGTGTCATGAAGAGGTCCGGCATGCGTTGAAGATGACCGCGCACGACAGAGCGCGCCGCCTTGGGTGAAGTCAACCGCAATGCCGTCGGAGATCTCATATGACGTTGCCGTCGTCGGCGCAGGCTATGCCGGATTGATGACGGCGCTCGCCGTGTCGGTGCGCACGGCCGGCGCGCTTCGCATTGTGCTCATCGACAAGCGACCGTGGGCCGAACACCCCAAAGTAGACGCGCGCGCCTCCGCACTTTCCGCAGCAACAATAAACCTCCTCGAGAAGCTCGACGTCTGGTCGAGACTGAAGCCGCACGCCTGTCCGGTGGAGGAAATCGCGCTAACGGATCCGATCGGCGACAGCCCACTGCGCCAGGTCTTGCTTCGATACGAAAACACGGTCGACGACGGCCCCGCATCTTGGATCGTCGAGAACACCCATTTGATGACGGCGTTGCGCACACGCGTTGAGCGCGACGGCGCAATTGACGTGCTCACTGGCAACGGCATCGAAGCGGTGACCGCAGCATCGGCGAACGCCCACATCACCTTCGGAGACGGTCGCACGCTCGCAACCCCGCTTGTGCTCGCCTGCGACGGAGCCCGCTCTCCCCTTCGCGCGAGCGCGGGCATCCCGGTCGTCGGGTGGGATTACCCGCAAGCCGGCATCGTCACGACGATCGCGCATGATCGGCCACACCATGGCATCGCCACACAGCATTTTTTCTCTGGCGGCCCCTTCGCGATGCTGCCGCTTCCAGACAGGCGGACATCGATCGTCTGGAGCGAACAAAAAGAACGGGCCGCGGAGGTCATGGCGATGGACGACGCGGCGTTCGTCGCGGCGGTGTCCGATCGCGTCGGAACATCACTTGGAACGATCTCGCTCGATGGTCCGCGCGCGAGTTGGCCTCTGCGCCTGCAGCTTGCGCGTCGGCTCACCGCGCCAAGGCTCGCCCTGATCGGCGACGCCGCCCGCAGCGTTCATCCATTGGCTGGCCAAGGCCTCAACCTTGCCGCGCGCGATGTTGCGGCTGTTGCAGATACGGTCTTCGATGCGTGCGCGCTCGGCCTCGATCATGGCGCCGCGGATACGCTGGAGACCTACGAGCGCAGCCGTCGCTTTGATGGTGGATCGGCGACACTGATGTTCGACGCGATCAATCGGATTTTCTCCAACGGCCTGCCGTTGCTTCGCTCGCTACGGGATGCGGGACTCGAACTGGTTGATCGCACGCCGCAGCTCAAATCGTTCTTCGTCGCAGAAGCCGCCGGGATCAGTGGCGAAGATCTTC